>CATXXF010000003.1 GCA_958403395.1 uncultured Collinsella sp. | reverse complement strand
AATAGCCTGCGTCTGCTCTTTAGCCGTTGCGCCCATCACGTGTGCCCGCACTGCGGGGCGCGCGTGGAGCCGAGCCTTAACGTGGCCGCAGGTCTGTCGCTCACGTGTCCAACATGCGGCCGCGAGTTCTACGCGCCGAGTGCCGAGGATTTGGCTTTCAATAGCGGCGGCGCATGTCCCACCTGCGGCGGCACCGGTGTCATGCGCGAGGTGGACGAGGCGAGCCTGGTGCCAGACGAGTCAAAGACTATCAACGAGGGTGCGGTCCTTCCCTGGGGCACGCTCATGTGGGATCTGATGAAGCAGGTGGCAGGCGAGATGGGCGTGCGCACCGACGTGCCGTTTAACCAGCTCACGCCTCAAGAGCGCGACATCGTGTTCCATGGTCCAGCGGTTAAGAAACACATTCTCTACGTTCCCAAAAACGGCGAGGGTGCTACGCCGCTCGACTTTACCTATTACAACGCTGTCTATACCGTTGAGAATGCGCTCGCCAAGGTTAAGGACGACAAGGGCCTCAAACGCGTTGCGCGCTTTTTGCGCGAGGGTCCATGCCGTGACTGCGGCGGCACGCGTCTCTCCGAGGCTGCGCGCCAGCCCCAGGTGTGCGGTATCAATCTAGCGCAAGCCGCGGCCATGACGTTAGGCGAGGCGATTGAGTGGGTGCGCGGGGTGCCCGCATCCTTGCCGCCCGAGATGCGGCCCATGGCGGCGGATATCTGCGATTCGTTTTTGAGCGCGGCCCGTCGTCTGGTCGACCTGGGTCTCGATTACCTTTCACTCGACCGCGCTGGTGCCACGCTCTCCACGGGTGAGCGCCAGCGTGTGCAGCTCGCCCGCGTGGTGCGCAACCGATCGACGGGCGTGCTCTATGTGCTGGACGAGCCCTCGATTGGCTTGCATCCTGCCAATGTCGACGGCCTGGTGGGCGTGATGCGCGATCTGGTGGATGACGGCAACACCGTGGTTGTTGTCGACCACGATACGCGCGTACTGGCGGAAGCCGACTATCTTGTCGAGATGGGCCCCGTTGCCGGAGCGGGCGGCGGTAACGTGATCGCTGTCGGTACGGTAGACGAGGTCGAGCAATCGCAGAGCAGTCGCATCGCGCCGTTTTTGCGCGCAGACCCCAAGCGCTTGCGCCCGCAGGTGACTGACGAGGAGATGTTCGACCAGGGCCACATCCGCATGGCAACCGATGCCATCCATACCGTAAAACCGCTCGAAGTCGATATCCCGCGCGGCCGCTTGGTCGCGGTGACGGGCGTTTCGGGTTCGGGTAAGACGACGTTGGTGCTCGAGACGCTCATTCCGGCACTCAAGGCGCAAGCAGATGGCGAGCGTCTGCCGGGGCACGTGCGTTGGGTCGATGCCGAGGGCATTGCCCGCGCCAACCTGATTGACGCCACGCCCATCGGCGCCAACGTGCGCTCGACGGTAGCGACCTATGCTGACATCCATGACGAGCTGCGCCGCGCCTTCGCCCGTACGCCCGAGGCCAAGGCGGCCGGCTACAAGGCGGGTGCCTTTAGCTACAACACCGGCGCCTTGCGCTGCCCTACGTGTGACGGCACGGGCTCGATATCGCTCGACGTGCAGTTTTTGCCCGATGTCGAGATCGTCTGCCCGGCATGTCGCGGTTCGCGTTATGCGGACGCGGCTTCGCGTATCCATCGTGAGGGCAAGGACGGGAGCTTGCTGACGTTGCCGCAGCTCATGGACATGAGTGTGGACGAGGCCCTCGACGCCACGGTGGGACTCAAGAAGGTTCAGGCGCGCTTGCAGACCTTACACGACCTGGGCTTGGGTTATCTCACGCTCGGTGAGCCCACGCCGGCGCTTTCGGGCGGCGAGGCGCAGCGTCTAAAGCTTGCGAGCGAGATGGGCCGCGTGCAGGATGATGCTGTATTCGTGTTCGACGAACCCACGATCGGCCTGCATCCGCTCGATGTTCAGGTGTTGCTGAGCGTGTTCGACGGCCTCGTTGCCAAGGGCGCCACAGTCATCGTGATCGAACACGATCTCGACCTTATCCGTAACGCCGATTACGTGATCGACATGGGCCCGGGCGGTGGCGACGCGGGCGGGCAAATCGTCAGCGCCGGCACGCCGGACGACATCGTGGCCTGCTCCAAGAGCATTACCGGCCGCTACCTATAGACAATGAGGCAAAGGGACAGCCTCTTTGCCTCATTGATGCCTATTTCACGCATTGAGCCGCGAGATAGTCGCGGAAGAATGGCAATTCAAATGCGACGAGCCCTCGTCCTCGTTCCCCGATGATGCCGGCATCTATCATGCGGCGTCGGTAGCGGGAGACCTGCTGCGGCGAACGCTTAAGGCGTTCGACAAGGTCGGCGGTGGTGGACTCTTCCTCGTCATCGAGCATGGCGATGAGGAATCGCTTGTCCTCTGCAGTGAGTTCCCGATAGGTTGCCGCGAGGATTCGGTCGTCCATCTCGTCGCGCGCGATTTTGATTCCCAGGTCAAAGTCGCGTGACGAGATTTCCTTCGAATCGCTTGTGAGATCCCAGGCACGGTAGCCTACGAGTTGCAATAGGAAGGGAAAACCAGAGATCGAGCGAACGGCTCTATCGATTCCCTCGGCATCTGCTAGGCGATCGTTTTCCTGGATTGTGCGAATCAAAGCCTCGCGCACGTCATAGTCGGCAATGCGACCCAGATGATATTGTTGGGCGCGGCGAAGGAACGAGACCGTCTTGTGGTTCAGCAACGTCGATACGTTGTTGGGAAGTCCCGCCATGAGCAGGGCGACGCGTTTCCCATCGGTCACAAAGTGCTGATACGTGGCTGCGAGCTGAATCATCTCGTCGAGTGTCGGGTCCACCTCGTCAACCGTGACGAGCAGACCGGTGCCCGCCTCGTTGAGCTGGTCGATTATGTCGCTCATGCGATAACGCCAGGTTGAGGCATCGTGAACGCGATTGACCTCGACGCTGCCGAGCGGTGCAATTCCGAGACCGGTGACTTCGAAGTTCTTAGACGGGTCGATAAGATGGCCGGCAGCACGTTTCGCCCCGAACTCGATTTCCTCAAGCATTCCCGGGAGCGCGGTCGTCTTTACGGCTATCCAGCCGTCGGATTCCGCCCTTGTCGCGAGCGACGACATGAGAGCGGTTTTACCGGTTCCACGCGCGCCTGAGAAGATCGAGGTCAATTCTGGGCGCCTGCGCTGGCTCAAGAAGGCACGGTCCAAATCCCGAATAATCTGTTGTCTGCCAGCGAGATGGGCGGGAACCTCACCAAAACTGGGGGTAAACGGGTTCTCGAGATATTTCACAAGGCTCTCCTTTCGCACCGCCGTTTAACTTCATTTTACTTTAGTTAATTCTGATTAAAAGTGAGGGCTCTTTATCTAGAGCATCAATTAGGCGTGTGTGCCATCGACGTGGCGCTCGAATGTGACAAAAGGATAGTCCCTTTGTCACATTCCCGGAAAGCCTGTTTGGCGCAGGGCCTCGTAGAGGACGATGGCGGCGCTGTTGGAAAGGTTGAGGGCGCTGATGCGGTAGTCGTCGGGATTGACGAAGTTGCCGCAGATGTCCTGTTGAAGAATGGTCTCGTGGCTGTCCTCGGTATGCCCCAGCGATTCCTCGTGAGCTTCCCAGGCCTCGGCGTTATCGAGTGAGTCGCAATCGCGCAGCATCGGGATGCGCTCGCAACGCTCGGGCGCCGCGGCAAGCAGTGGCTCGGGAATGCCCGAGCTCTCGCTGCCAAAGACCAAAAAGTCGCCGTCGCGGTAGGTGCTTTGCGCATAGGTACGGCGCGCCTTTTTGGTCAGCAAGTGCAGGCGCTCGTCGGCGGGGGAGAGGTCGTTGCGCGCAAGGAAATCCTCCCAGCCGGCATAGGTCGTCACGTCCAAGTTTTGCCAGTAGCCCAGGCCGGCGCGACGTACTGTCTTGTCGTCGAGCGAAAAGCCCAGTGGCTCCACCAGATGTAGGCGGGCGCCGGTAACCACGCAGGTGCGGCCGATATTGCCCGTATTGGCCGGAATCTCGGGCGCATACAGCACAATGTTGAACATGAATCTCCTTGGCATAGAACGAAAAACCACCACGAAGGGCACCTTCGTGGTGGTTTGGCGGTTACGTAGGCGGACAAATGCCCGCTTGGATAAACCTAGGCGCGGTGCCAGTCGGTCAGGCAGGCATCGAGGGAGGCGATGAGCGCATCCTTGTCCATGTGACGGCCGATGATGCACAGGCTCGTCATACGGTCGCCCGTCTCGTCGTCCCAAATCTGCATGATCTCGGGGTTCTCGTCGATGATCTTCTGCTTCTCGCCCTCGGGCGCCGAGTCGACAAACAGGCCGTTCTCCATCAGGCGCATCTGGTGGCCGGCCTGCTCAAACATGTAGCACATGTCCGGATCGCCGGTCTGCCACAGCGGGCCCTTGACGCGAATGACCTCGTCGGGCCACTCCTGCTCAACAAAATTGGTGAACTTCTGCAGGTCAAACGGCTTGCGGCGCGAGTACACAAAGGTCTCGATGTCGTACTCGAGCACCTCGGGGTCGTCGTGCTCCTCGGGATGCTCCATGGCCTCGATCCAGGCGGCGGAGTTGTAGGCGCGCATAAAGTCGAAGCGGTCGGTGTCGAGCAGCTCCTCCATGGGGACCTCGCCGTTTTGGGCCTCGACGATCACGGCGTCCTTCTGCAGGCTGCGCACGATGGCCTTGAGCTCGGCGATTTGCTCAGGGCTCACGGTATCGGTCTTGTTGAGGATCAGCGTGGAGCAGAACTCGATCTGCTGGATGAGCAGGCTCTCTATGTCGTCCTCGTCGATATCCTCAGCCAGCAGGTCGCGGCCGCCGTTGAACTCGTCGTACATGCGGGCGCAGTCGACCACGGCCACGATGTTGTCGAGCGCGAGCTTGGGCTCGCCGCCCACCTTGGCCTCGTCGCAGAAGCTCGAGATGGTGTAGGCGATGGGGATAGGCTCGCAAATGCCCGAAGCCTCGATGATGATGTAGTCGAAGTTGCCCGAATCGGCGATGCCCTGCAGCTGGTTAGCAAGGTCGTCCGAAAGCGTGCAGCAGATGCAGCCGTTGGTGAGCGGGATGAGGTCGTCGGTCTCGGAAAGGCCGCCGTCGGCGATAAGGCTGGCGTCGACGTTGATCTCGCCGATATCGTTGACGATTACGGCGGCGCGGATACCGCCATCGTTAGCGAGGATGTGGTTGAGCAGCGTGGTCTTGCCGGCACCGAGGTATCCGGTAAGCATGATGATTTTCACGGGTTTGTTGGGCATGTGCCCTCCTTTGTTAGACATCGCTTACAGTTGAATCTTATGCCAAACGCCTGCTCTTATACCCACGCGCCGGCAAATAACACAGGCTACTCCCAGGCTCCCCATACATCGGGGCAATAACCGACGGTGGCCTTTTTGCCGTTGCGCACGATGGGCTCGGCTAGAACCTGCTGGTTCTCGAGCAGCTTGTCGAAGCGCTGGCTAGGGGTGAGGTGCTGGATGAGCGCGAGCGTCTCCTCGTCCTTGGCCTTGGGGTTGAGCAGCTTGTCGATGCCGCCGACCGCCTGCATCACGCTCGTGAGCTCGCCCTTGCTCATCTCCTTTTCCTTAAGGTCGATAAACTGCACCTTAATGCGGCGCTCCTTAAAATAACGCTGCGCCTTCTTGGTGTCGAAAGACTTCTTAGTCCCGAAGATTTGAATATTCATATTATGTTCCGCCGTTCTACCTGATGAAGTTTGTGCGCTCGCGATCGGCTTCGGGGGCTTCGATGCCGGCGGCCTGTCCTGCCTCGATACAATGCAGGAGCCAGGCCATGTTCTTGCCGATGTTGCGCATGGTGGCCAGGCCCTCGGCGTCCTGGGCAGCTTCACCCGGCATGGCGCCAAACACGTTGTTCCAGTACGTGGAGGCAACCACGGGCATCTGGTTGATGGTGAAGTACTTGTTGAGCACATCGAAGGTCGTCGACGTGCCGCCGCGACGGGCGACGGCGACTGCGGCGCCGGGTTTGTGCTCAAAGGCATGCCCGCCTGCATAGAAGGCGCGATCGAGAGCCGAGAGGATGCGCCCGCTGGGGTGCGCATAGTAGACAGGTGAGCCAAAGACAAAGCCATCTGCCTGCTCGGCGGCAGCGATGAGCTCGTTCACCACGTCGTCGTCAAAGGTGCAGCGACCGCCGAGCTTGCCGCACTGGCCGCAACCGATGCAATCGCGAATGGGCTTGGCGCCCAGCTGAAACACCTCGGTATCAATGCCTTCGGCAATGAGCTGCTCGGCGACTTCGGCGAGTGCGCGGGCGGTGTTGCCGTTTGCCTTGGGGCTGCCATTGACCAAAAGAACCTTCATCACAAACTCCCTCTGCTGTCGGTGACTTCTGCGGAGGATTATCGCACGAGAGGGTAGATGGCGTGGGGCGCGATGTGAAACGGCTTGTGTTTCACATCGCGCCCCACAACGCTAGTCCAGCTTGGTGCCCGGTACTTGCGGTGCCTCTTTAAGTAACGCTTTGAGCTCGTTCAAAATGGAAACGGGCTGTCGGTCAACGCTGTCCAGATGAAGTGTCGCCACACGAATGGGTGGCTGATATTCAAGCGAGCCGATGAGCACGGGAGAACCCAGGAACCGCTCGATTTCTTCTGCGATTGTGTCGGTCTCTTCGAGATCAAAGTCGTCGAAAAGCGCCGCGAACGTCGGTCCCGTCGAGCGGAACAGGCGACCCTTGCCGCGCGAGCATTCCATGAGGCAGGCGGCGCTTTCTGCCAAAACGCGGTCGCCCGCATCAAAGCCAAAGCGGGCATTGACCTGAGCGATATCGTCGATTTTGATGGCGATCAAACCAGCCTTGCGCGCCACGCGACGCATTTCGCCAATGGCGTTGACCAGGGCGTGAATATCGCCCAAGCCGGTCACGGAATCGGTCGTATCTGCCAAGCTTCGGTTGACGATAATGCCCACATACATGCTGGGCTCGGTATCGGTGCCGTCCAAGCGGTAGCCCGTGCAGTCGCAAAGCACGTACGCTCCGGTGGCATCCATCACGCGATACTGCATGTAGTGGAAGTGCCACGTGCCGTTTATCACCATGTCGAGCTCGGCGCGTACGTTGTCGCGGTCCTCGGGATGAACGCGGGCAAGCCACATATCGACCGAGTTAAAAGGGTGCTGGGAGGGCAGGTCAAAATCGCGCACGGCGTTGACCGACCATTGCGATTCGCCCGTATCGAGATTGAGGATGAACGGATAGCGCGTCTCGGAGCTCATGGAGATCGCTTGGAACACCCGGTCGTTGCAGGGAAGCTGATCGACGATTGGGCGTTGCGGCGCGTCATTGTCTTTCGGTTGCTGCACACGATGCATGAGCTTATAGCGATACATCTTGCGATCGGCATCCATCGTCATCTGGCGACGCGTGTCGCCGGCAAGTGGATCGACGCGCGAGCAGCCAAAGCTAAAGCTGCCGATCATGGGCGCCTTGCCACCTGAGCTCGCCTCGATTAGCCCGGCACGTACCTGCTCCAAGCGCTGCTCGAGTTCAGTCTCGTTTGTGGAGAGCGAGATAAGCACAAACTCGTCTCCACCGATACGGAACAGCAGGTCATCGCGTTCCATTGCTTCGGTGAGCGTGCGGCAGATGCTCAGAATATAGCGATTGCCTTCGGCGTGGCCAAACCTATCATTGCAATGCTTGAGATGGTCGATGTCAATATAGGCGCAGGTGAAGGGGTCGCCTTTGCGCCAGAGTTGCTCGACGTGACGGTCGAATCCGTTGCGGTTGCCCAAGTTGGTGAGCGGATCGATATAGGCGTTGCGCTCAAGCAGCTGGCGCTCTTGTTGCAGGATGGCATGCGTCTTTTGCAGTTGCTCACCAACGGGGCGCAGCTCAGCAGGTAGCGCGGCAACATCGAGTTCGGCGGTCAAGATGCCATTCGCAAGTCGCTGAAGATAGGCAATAATCGATTGCTCGCCCAGGCGATGCGACTCGTTCATGATGGATAACCTCCTTGGGCGGAACAACGGTTTGTATCATATCCCCAATTCGGTTTGAATTGGGGATATAAGTTAGCCAATGGGGACAAATGTTCCCTTCGGCGGTGGCGTTTTGCGCGCGAGCGTATCAGTTGTTATTGCCGTCATCGAGCAATGCCTCAAAATCCTTCGCCGGCATGGGGCGGTAGTAGAGGAAGCCCTGAGCGTAGCGGGCGCCCATGTGGCGCAGCATGTTTGCCTGCTCATTTGTTTCGACGCCTTCGACCACGACGGGCAGATGGAGCGACTGCGCCATTTCGAGCATCGATGAAATGATTTGCGTGCTGCGGCCTTGATCGCGGTCGGTGGGCGCAATCTGCCAAATGTGCTTGTCGAGCGTCACCATAAAGCCGCTTTCCTCGAGTGCGGGGATATGGGTGCACATGCTGTGGACGGCTATTATTCGACAGGCGGTAGCGCGACGATGCGATGTTCGATGAAAATGCGACTGAGACGATATTTGTTGACGGGTATACTTATCCCGTTTTAAAACGCAGGAACGGAGATGGTCGCATGGCACAGCCGGATACGACGCGCACGGTGGGGCTCGCGCTCGAGGGAGGCGGCTACCGCGGTATGTATACGGCGGGCGTGCTCGACGTTTGGATGGAGCACGGTTTGATCTGCGACCATATGGTGGGTGTCTCGGCGGGCGCGGCGTTTGGCTACAACTTTAAATCGCGCCAGATCGGCCGTGCCATTCGCTACAACAAGACCTATTGCGCCGATAAGCGCTATGCGGGTGTGGCCAGCTGGCTGCGAACCGGTGATATGTTTAATGCCGATTTTGCCTATCACGAGGTGCCCATCGAGCGCGATCCCATCGACTTGAAGGCGTATCGCGCCTGCCCCATGCGATTTACGTGCGTGTGTACCGATATCGAGACGGGCAAGGCCGTCTATCACGATCTGCCGTATGGCGACGAGCGCGATATCGAGTGGATCCGGGCGTCGTCGGCTATTCCCGTGGCGACGCGTCCCGTTGTTATTGACGGGCATAAGTATCTGGATGGTGGCGTGGCTGATTCAATCCCCAGCGCATGGCTGTTTGCGCAGGGGTATGACCGCAACGTGGTGGTGCTGACGCAGCCGGCGGGCTTTGTGAAGCAGCCCAACAGCGTGATGCCCATGCTGCGGCGTGTGTTCCGTCACTACCCGGAGTTTGTCGCGGCGCTTGAGCATCGGCATGAGGTCTACAATGCCACGCTCGATGACCTGGCGCGTCGCGAGGCCGCCGGCGAGGTCTTTGTGGTGCGGCCGAGCGAATCGGTGAAGGTGCCGTCGCTGTGCCGCGAACCCGATGAGCTCGAGCGCATCTACCAGGTCGGTCGCCACGATGCGGAGGCGACCTTGCCCGCGTTGGAAGCATATCTGGCGGGGTAAGGGTCGCATGCGGAAAGCGCATCCCGGAATGGAGGTCTAAACTGGGATGCGCTTTCCATTGCTGAAGATATGAGGTCGCGAATAAGCTGCTCGGCCTATGCCTGCTGCCAGGTGTCGACGAGCTCTTTGGCGGCGGCGTAGGGGTCGTCGGCACTGCAGACGGCGCTCACCACAAAGAAGCCATCGACGCCGGTGGCCTTGAGCTGCGGCAGGTCGGCTGTCTTGACGCCGCCGCCCACCACGATGGGCACGGGGCTTGCCGCGTGGAGGGCGGCCAGGTCCTCAAAGCTCTTGGTGATGATGGAGCCATCGGCTGCGCGTCCGCAATCGCGCTTGGTCTCGGTTTCGTGGAGCGGGCCGATGCCCAGGTAGTCGACTAGGCTCATGTCGGCGGTCTTGACGTACTCGAGCATCTCCTCGCAACGGGCCGAAAGGCCCACGATGGCATCGGGGCCCAGCAGCTTGCGGCAGACCTCGACGGGAATATCGCTCTGGCCCACGTGCACGCCGTCGACGGCAATACCCTGCTCGCGCGCGGCGAGTACGCAGTCAAGGCGGTCGTCGATTAACAGGGCGACCTGACCGGTCTTGCCAGCCTGTGCGATTGCCTGCGCGGCGTCGCCGGTCAGCGCAATGATCTCGCGGGCACTTGCCACCTTGGAGCGCACCTGGATGCAGGTAAAGCCGGCGTCGAGCGCCTGGGCCACTACATCGCCCACGGGGCGCCCGAGCGTGTTTTCGGGGCCGAGTACCAGATAGGCCGAGATATCAAGGTTGTCGCGGATGCTCATCGTGCTTCCTCCTGCTTTTTGATCTGTGCTTCCATGCGCTCGAGTTTGCCGGTCATGGTGTCAGTAAATCCGGGCCGAATATCGGCTTTGAGCACGACTTCGGTGCGGATGCCTTTGTTCGCCAACACAAAGGTTGCGTCGCGCACGACCTGCATGACCTCGTCCCAGTCGCCCTCGATCTCGGTGAACATCGAGGTGGTGC
Source organism: uncultured Collinsella sp. (assembly GCA_958403395.1). Taxonomy (GTDB): domain Bacteria; phylum Actinomycetota; class Coriobacteriia; order Coriobacteriales; family Coriobacteriaceae; genus Collinsella. The sequence continues at coordinate 87,119 of CATXXF010000003.1, read as the reverse complement.
GGTTGGGAAGGCCGCTCTCGCGAATAACACGCACGACCTCGGCGACCTCGGCGGACAGCTCATCGCCGGTGCCGCACGGGGCGATGGCCACAGCGACGAGCGTGTTCATGCCGGTATTGGTTGCAAGCTCGGACATGGCTTATGCCTCCTCGAGCTCGAGTTGGTTATCGGCAATGTCTTGGGCGGTTGCGCGGTAGAGCTCGTCGATAAAGGCGACCTTAAAGCTTGCCGGGGCATCGGCGACAGCGGCGGCACGCGTGCCGGCCACGTTGTAGACGGCGGTGCCGCAGACGGCTGCCGTAAACGGGTCGGCGGCGCAGGCGTACACGGCCAGCACGCCGCCCTGCGAGCAGCCGCAGCCGGTGATCTTGGACATGAGCGGGCTGCCGCCGTGGGACTTGGCCACGGTCGTGCCGTCGGTAATCAGGTCGACTTCGCCCGAGACCACTACGGCGCCGCCGGTGTAGCGGGCGAGCTCCACGGCGGCACCACGGGCGGCGTCGACCGTGTCGGTGGTATCGACACCGCGCACGCGGCTCAGATCGGCCGTCTCGCCCTCAAGACCCCACAGGCCGGCGAGCGCGATAATCTCGGAGGCGTTGCCGCGCACGATGGCGGGCTTGTACTGCTTGAGCTCGTTTACCAGCTGGGTGCGCAGGCTACCGATGCCCAGGCCCACCGGATCGAGCACCCAGGGCTTGCCGGCGTCGTGTGCCGCCTTCGCCGCGCGGGGAATCGTCTGCTCGTAGATAGGGAAGAGCGTGCCCATGTTGAGATAGATGGCGCCGCCGCCGGCAACGAGCGCTTCGCCCTCGTCGGGCAGATAGACCATGGCGGCCGATCCGCCCACGGCGAGCTGTGCGTTGGCGACAAAGTCGATCGTCACCGTGTTGGTGATGGAGCCGGCCATCGGATTGGTGGCGCGAATCTCCTCTACGGCCTTGACCACATTTTGCTTAAGCTGTTCCGAATCAATCACTGCACATGCCTCCTTGGCATAGAAAAGGGGCGCTGTGCATAGACAGCGCCCCTGTAAAGGCGGCATGCTCCCTACGCCAGCATTAACTGACAGGTTCAAAGGATTGGGCCCCATGCCCTCTCAGCCTTGTGGTTTGCACCGCCGGCACTCCCGCATCGAATCTGTTGTTCCCTATACTAGCGCACCTGCCAAAAAGGGACAGGTTTATTTTGGCAGGTCGTTACAATAGGTAGGACCGATACGAATGGGGGCCTTATGATTAAACTTGTGCTGACCGATATGGACGATACGCTGATTCCAGCCGGGCATGACGGCGCCAGCGACTACGCCATTGAGGGTATTCATGCCATGCAGGCGGCGGGTCTGCACTTTGGGCCGGTTTCGGGTCGTCAGCCGTCCGCGATGGGCTGGATGTTCAAAAACCGTTCCGAGTGTTTTTCGACCGGTGCGTTCTGTAACGGCCAGGTGATGTTTGTCGACGGCGAGGTTGTTGCCTCCCGTGCGAGCGACAACGGTGCCCTCATGCGTCTTGCCGACTATCTTGAGCAAGAGACCGACGATACCTATCTGAAGGTCTATAGCCTGGGCGATGACTTTTGGGGCAACGATGCCTATTGCGTGACGAGTGATCCCGAGCGTGTTCGTCGCGCCATGGAGTCGGGCGGCAACGCATGGCTCAAAGGCGAAGAAGCCCCGTGCCGTCCCGTCGTCGATGACGCGCCGGTGTTTAAGGCGAATATCTGGAGTGCCCGTTCGCGTGAGGAGCTCGCGGAGCTACGTGAGCGCGTTGCCGCCGAGGTGCCGGAACTCTCGCTCGTGTTTCCCAACAACCGAGTGCGCCTGTTTGACATCCTTCCGGCTGGTTGGGACAAGGGCTGCGCTGCGCTGGAGCTAGCGCGCGCTTTGGGCCTGACGCCCGATGAGGTGGCCGTATTTGGCGATTCCGATAACGACCTGCCCATGATCGATGCCGTTCTCAACTCCGTTGCAGTCGCCAATGCCAACGAGGCTGTCACGGCTGCCGCGCGCTGGCATATCGGCGCTGCGGCAGACGATGCGGTTGCCGGAGCCCTGCATCAGATTGCCGCCTGCGCCGCGACGGGGGAGATGCCGCCGTTTATGCGTCAGGAGGGTGCAGCCGACGCGAATTTCGCGAACAGCTAAGGAGACAGCCATGAAGCTCCAGCAGCTCAGATATGTCGTCAAAGTTGCCGAATGCGGCAGCATTACCGAGGCCTCGCGCCGTCTCTTTGTGTCGCAGCCTTCGATTACCGCGTCGATTCGCGATCTCGAAAACGAGATGGGTGTGCACATCTTTGAGCGCACCAACAAGGGCGTCATTGTGTCCGAGGAAGGCGAGACCTTCTTGGGCTATGCGCGCCAGGTACTCGACCAGGCCGACCTGCTCGAGGGCAAGTACAAGGGCGCATCCGAGCAGGTGCCGCACTTTAGTGTGAGCTGCCAGCATTATTCCTTTGCCGTCAACGCGTTTGTCGACGTGATCCGCGAGTTCGATGCCGCGCGTTACGACTTCACCCTGCGCGAGGAGCAGACTCACGAGATTATCGAGGATGTCGCGCATATGAAAAGCGAACTGGGCATCCTGTACTTATCCGAGCATAACCGCGAGGTCATCGAGCGCATGCTGGTGGCCAACGAGCTCGTGTTCGAAGGACTCTTCTGCGCCACGCCGCATGTCTTCGTCTGCGCCGACCATCCGCTGGCGGACCGCTCCAGCGTGACGCTCGAGGATCTGGAAGACTACCCGTTCCTGTCCTACGAGCAGGGCAGCTACAACTCGTTTTACTATTCCGAGGAGCTGACCTCGACGTTCGAGCGTCGCAAAAATATCCGCGTGCGCGACCGTGCGACGTTGTTCAATTTGGCCATGGGCCTCAACGGCTACACGGTATGCTCGGGCGTGATCAGCCACGAGCTCAACGGCCCCGGCATTATCTCGATTCCGCTCGACGTGGACGAGTACATGGAGATTGGCATCATCACGCGCAAGAACACGACGCTTACGCGCTACGGTCGGGCCTATATCGACGCGATTCGTCAGCATATCTAGGCTGCTGTGCTCCGCACGGTTCAAGTCTCTTTATGACAGTCCAGACTGATATAGGAAACATCTATATCAAACTGTTATAAACGTATATTTTACGATGGTCATATGAGCGCTCATACTCTGTCCCAGTAAAGCAACCAATGCAAAGGGAGATATCTATGAGCACTTCGATTCAACCGAACGCGCCGTTTCGCGCCGATATCGTCGGCAGCTTTCTTCGTCCGCAGGCTGTAAAGGACGCCCGTGCCGCCTATGTCGCGGGTAAACTCGACGCTTCCGGCCTTAAGGCCGTCGAGGACGATGCCATTCGCGATTTGGTGGCCAAGCAGAAGGCCGCCGGCCTGCAGGTGATCACCGATGGCGAGTTCCGCCGCAGCTACTGGCACCTCGATTTTATGTGGGGCCTCAACGGCATTGAGCGCCGCACCTCACGCACGGGTTATATGTTCCATGATGAGGAGACGACGGCCGACACCGCCGTGGTTACTGGTCCCATTAGCGGCGAGAACCACCCGTTCGTCGAGCATTTTAAGTTCGTCAAGGCGCTTGAGGGGGAGGGCCAGGTCGCACGCCAGACCATTCCGGCGCCGATCCAGACGTTCTCTGAGGTCACGCTCGATCGCTGCGATGGCCAGCAGGAGAGCCTGCGCGCTGTCTATAAGACCGATGAGGAACTTGCCGACGCCATTGCGGCCGCTTATCGCACGGTGATCGCCGACCTGTACGCAGCAGGCTGCCGCAACATCCAATTTGATGACTGCACCTGGGGCATCTATTGCGATACCGACTTTGTGTCCAAGACCGGCATGAGCCCGGTTGACCTGCAAAAGGTGAGCGAGCTGGGCGTGGCGCTCAACAATGCCGCCATCGCGGGCAAGCCCGACGAGCTGGTTATCAACACGCACGTGTGCCGCGGCAACTATCACTCCACGTATGCCTTCGAGGGTGGTTACGATCCCATTGCGCCGTACCTGTTCGCACATGAGAACGTCGACGCGTTCTACCTTGAGTTCGATACGCCACGCGCCGGTGGCTTTGAGCCGCTCAAGTACGTTGCTCCCGGCAAGAAGGTCGTGCTGGGCCTGGTGACCACCAAGGCGGCTGAGCTTGAGGACGAGGACGTTATCGTCGAACGTATCCACGAGGCCGCAAAGTATGTGCCGCTCGAGAACCTGTACCTGTCGCCCCAGTGCGGCTTTGCCAGCTGCGAGATTGGCAACAAGCTGACCGAGGACGAACAGTGGGCAAAGATCGCGCTGGTCAAGCGCATTGCCGAGCGCGTTTGGAAGTAATGCTACCGCTTGCAGGTGACGGCGCGCGCGAGACATGACGTATCACGTACAATGGTCCGGATCGTATCGTTCGGGCAGGTTATCCGATATGCCTGATCGCCCTTCCATCATGAAAGGACATTCATGCCCCAGTTCTCGACGCCCACCGTATCTGAACTCGAGGAGACTGTCGAATAGTAGCTGCGTTCAGCCAAATTAAAAATGGCGTCCATGCGTATGTACGCGTGGACGCCATTTTTAATGCGTCAGTATCCAGTGGATGCCGCGCGCCATGCGCAGGTCAGTTTGGGCAAAATGATTGCCGGGGTTGAGCTCCAGCGTTGTTGGGATGTCGCGCTCGATAAACAGCTCTTCCATCGCGCGCGTATCGTCGAGTACGTGCCGCATCATGCGGTTGGGCGTCTTGGTTTCCTTTTTACCGAGCGACAGATAGGCGGCGTCGGGCGTAGCTGTCATCGTGCGCTCGCGCGCGTAGTCGATAAAGCCAGGGAACCACAGCGACCCCGATGCACTCGCTGCGCGCTCAAAGACATCTGTTTGCCAAAGTGCCCACAGTACAAAAAGACCCGCCAACGAGTAGCCGGCAACGCCGCGCCAGGCAGGCGGTTGCGGGAGCGATGATTCGGCCTGGGGGATTATCTGCTTCAACAACTCGTCAAGAAAACCAGCAGCCTGTCCGCCAAAGGGCTCGGCATCTCGTATAGTTCCGTCGCATGCCCAGGGGCTCAGCTCGCGATTCCAATCGAGCCCTCCAATGGCGACAAGGGTGAACGGCGGGCAGTCGAGCTCTCGGCAGCGCTCGTAGACTTCACTACCGTCGCCCATGACAACGGGGAGGTAGATGACGGGCGCGCCTTCCGCACACTCTGAATAAACGGTTATCTGCTTATGATGCGCTTCCAAGGCAGGCTTCTCTCGGTGTTGTGATATTGACAGCCTCAATTGTCGCACGCTGGCACGGGGGCAGACGCTAAAAGAAAGGCGCGGAGCCGCTCGATGCGATTCCGCGCCTTGTTGTTTTGTTTTAGCAGACTATGCCGTTACGCCACGAAGAAGTAGACGAGGAAGGCGAGGGCTGCGATCCACATGAGCGGCTTGATCTTGGAAGCCTCGCCCTTAAAGAGCGCGACGACTACGTAGGCGATAAAGCCCAGACCGATGCCGGCAGAGATGGAGTAGGTGAAGGGCACGCCGGCGACAATCATGAACGCCGGGAAACCCTGCGACACGTCGGACCAGTCAATCTCGGAGGCCTCGCTCATCATGAGGTAGCCGACGTAGACCAGAGCACCGCAGGTGGCGGCGCTGGAAACGATGGTGACGATGGGGGAGAAGAACGCGGCGAGAATGAACAGCACGCCGGTGGTGACGGAGGTGAGGCCCGTGCGGCCACCGTCGGCAGCACCAGAGGTGGACTCGACGAAGGTGGTGATGGAGGAGACGCCCATGAAACCGCCCACAGCGGCGGCGGCGGAGTCGACGATCAGAATCTCCTTGATATTCTCGACGTTGCCGTCGTCGGTGAGGAACTCGCCCTGCTTGGCCACGGCCATCGCGGTGCCCATGGTGTCGAAGAAGTCACTCATGAGCAGCGAGAACGAGATGACGAGGAGCGCGGGGTCGGTAAGGACCTTGACGATGGCAGGCACGCCGCCGGCGTCGGCGATGGGGCCACCGATGCTCGAGAAATCGAGCGGGGCGATGATACCGGTCGGAGCCTGGGTCACACCTAGGGGGATACCGGCGATGACGGCGACGACGATGCCGATGAGCAGCGAGCCGGGGACGTTGCGGCAGGCGAGGGCGACTGTCACCAGGATGGAGATGATGCCGACGATGAAGGTGGGGGAGGTGATGTCGCCTAGACCGACGAGTGTGCCGGCGCCAGCGGTGATAATGCCGGCATCGCACAGGCCAATCATGGCGATGAACAGGCCCAGACCCACCGAGATGGCGTGACGCAGGACAACCGGGATGGCGTCCATGATGGCCTCGCGCAGGCCACAAAGCACGAGCAGCAAGATGACGACGCCCTCAAGGAAGATGACGCTCATGGCCACGTGCCAGTCACCGCCGCAGACGGTGGTGGTGATTCCAGCGATCATCGCGTTGACGCCTAAGCCCGACGCGCAGGCGAGCGGGCGGTTGGCGAAGATGCCCATGCAGATGGTCATGATGCCGGCGCCCAGGCAGGTGGCGCAGGCGAGCGCTCCCGCATCGATGCCAGCGCCCGAGAGCACCGCGGGGTTGACGGCGATGATGTAGGCCATCGCCAGGAATGTTGTCAGTCCAGCGCGGAGTTCGGTCCCGATTGTGGACTTGCGCTCGCTGACGTGAAATAGTTCGTCCATGCATACCCTTTCCTTGTTCGGCCCCGAGTTTAGGCCGATTGACACGAACTCACCCACTATAGCCCCTTTACGACGCTGTTGTTCCTCGCATGTTGATGTTCGGCGCTTTGTAGCAGACGGATGGTATTTTTCGCATGAAAATGTGTGGGTACCGTATACTTAAGCGGTTACAACGACCCCTATGGAGGAACGCATGATTAAAGAGCTTTGCCACGACGAGGCTATCCTGTCCCAGCGTTGCGAGGTTGCGACCGTCGAGGACGAGTCGGTCGCACAGGACCTGATCGATACCATCAAGTCGCTCGAGGACGCCGGTTGTCTTGCCGCCAACCAGATTGGCGTCACCAAGAAGGTCTGCGTCTACCTGGACGATGCCGGCGAGCCCCACGTGCTCTACAACCCCCGTCTGGTGTTTGGCCTGGGCGCCAGCAAGATGGAGGAGAGCTGCCTGACGCACGAGGAGGTCACCAAGTCCACGCGCTATATCAAGTGCAAGGTTGCCTTTGACCAGATCGTCGACGGCAAGATGAAGGAGTGCCGCCGCGACTACGCGGGCTTTGAGGCACAGATGATTCAGCATATGATCGATCACTGTCTTGGAAAGTTGGTCTAAGGGGACCAAAGCACCGCACCTTGCCGCTCAATCGTCGCTCGCGTACCTTAAGTACGCTTCGCTCCTCTTTCGTGGCAATCTGCGGCACTTTGATCCCTTAGACGACCTGCGGGGTTAACTTGGTTGAGTTTATCCAGCTTGAAAAGCCCGGACATGACATTGTTGTCATGTCCGGCCTTTTGTGTTTAGCGCCTTTTTGTTTGGAGACAATAACCTTAGCAAGAACGTAAAGCTAGGAGGCGCTATGTGCACGAGCATTCGATTTACCGATAATTCTGGCCACATGTATCTAGGGCGCAACCTCGACTGGAGCTTTGACTACGGCCAACAGGTTCGCGTGATGCCTCGCGGGTTCCACATTCCGTATTCGTTTATCGACGACGCGACAGCGGCACACGCGGTGATCGGTATGTGCATCGATTACAAGAACTACCCTATGTTCTTCGACTGCGGCAACGATGCGGGCCTCGCCGTGGCGGGCCTCAATTTCCCGGGTTATGCCGAGTATGCCGAGGACCCTGTCGACGGCAAGACAAATATCGCGGCCTATGAGTTTCCCCTGTGGGTGGCGGCGACGTTCTCGACGGTCGATGAGGTCGAGGCCGCGCTGCGCGACACGGTGATTGTCGCCAAATCTGCCGGAGAGGGGCTGGGCGTGTCACTGCTCCATTGGATTATCGGCGACAGCCAGCGTAGCATCGTGGTCGAAATGATGGCTGACGGCCTGCATGTATACGACGATCCGGTCGATACTCTTGCCAACCAGCCGACCTTCCCGTGGCACATGGAAAACCTGCGCACCTATATCACAGCCACAAGCGATTTTCCGCAGACGGCGACATGGCGTGGCGCCGAGCTTAAGCCCTATGGAGCCGGTGCCGGCATGCGCGGTATTCCGGGTGACTGCTATTCGCCGAGCCGTTTTGTAAAGGCGGCGTACCTCAATGCCAATTACCCGCAAAAGGAGAGCGAGACCGAAAACGTCGTTCGCATGTTCCGCTCGCTCGAGGGCGTGGTGATGATCGAGGGGGCGTCCAGGATGGGCGATGGCAAGTTCGAGAAGACTATCTACACCGGATGCTTTAGCGCGCGCACGGGCAATTATTACTACGCGATGTATGATGATCCGTCGATTCGCTACGTGAGCCTAATGGATGCCGAGGGCGCGAGCCCCGATAGGCTCGTGGTTCCCGAGCCGCGTCGTTCGTAGCCGTTAGCTTTACTGCAATGCAAAGCGGCCCTGCGTCTCTCGTGAGGCGCAGGGCCGCTGTCGTTGATTTGTGGCGTCGCTAGAAGTTGGCGTCGTTGAGTTGTTCACTCTCGAGGCCGTCGAGTTGTTGCTGTTCGGGCATATCTGCGACGCTCTCGAGCAGCTCAGTGGGATCGACGTTCATATTCTTACCGGCCTCGTTGCCGTTGACCAAGTCGTCCGAGAAGATGTCGACTTCCATTTCCTCGGCTTCCTCGATTTGAACTTCGAGTGGCACCTGGGTGCGAACAAGCTTGACTGCCGGACGCATGCGGGCAAAGAGGGGCACGTACTCGATGATGATGGCCGAGTTCTCAAGGCCGTACCAGCGTGCCGGGCTTCCGCAGGCGCGACGGACGGCGTACTTGATGGCCATCACGCGGTGGTCATTGCGGTTGATGTCCGTTTCGGGGGCAAGCATCTTGCGCGGCATGCAAAAACGGAAGTCGCCCACGTTGCCGCGCGTCTCGTAGATGGAGTAGGTGTGGTGCTGCGGCGGTAACTCGCCCGATGCCATCAGGTCGCCAACGATTTGGCGCAGGTAGGCATTGATGCGCTGATTGACCTTAAAGCCCAGGTCCAGGCGCACACGGAACAAAAAGTCCGTGCCAAAGGTCTCGACGGAATACTCGTGCGTATAGGGTTCATCGGTAACGTGCACGTTGATGAACCAGTATGCCTTGGCGCGCTTGGGATGTTTGTCCAGGATGGAATAGAGCACGTCGCGGTCGAGTGTGAGCGGATCGGGGTTGTTGGTGAGGAACACCAGATTGTCGGCGAGCACGGGGTAGGTCTCGTCGTTGCGCAGGCGGTCGAGCTGATCGATGTACTTGGAGACGGGCAGCAGGATCGTTTGCGTGCGCTCGATGGCGGTGCCGCGGCGCCATACATACATAAGGCCAAACAGCAGCGAGGCCAAGAAGATCATGACGTAACCGCCGTCAAAGAACATGGTGAGGCACGAGGCGAAGAAGCATAGCTCAATGGCGCCGAAGAGCAGGGCGAAGACACAGGCGCCCAGCTTGTGCTTGAGAATGCCGGCGATATAGCTCGTCAGCAGCGTGGTGGTCATAAGCATGGTCACGGTAATGGCGAGGCCATAGGCGCTCTCCATGCGCTCGGAGTTCTGGAACAGCAGCACGATGAAGATACAGCCGACCCACATGATGTTGTTGACGAGTGGGATATAGAGCTGACCCTTGGTGTCGCTAGGGTAGTGGATGCGCAGGTGCGGCATAAGGTTGAGGCGCGTTGCCTCGGATACCAGCGAGAACGAGCCGGTGATGAGCGCCTGCGAGGCGATGATGGCCGCCACGGCCGAAAGCACGATGGCAAAGGGGCGCAGGGGCTCGGGAAGCATCATATAGAACGGGTTGACGATATCCATCGCGAGCATCTGGGGGTTGGAGTTATTGGCGAGCAGCCAAGCGCCTTGACCCAGATAGTTGAGGATAAGGGCCGCCTTAACAAACGGCCAGGATGCATAGATGTTGGCCTTGCCCACATGACCCATGTCCGAGTAGAGCGCCTCGGCACCGGTTGTCGACAGGAAGACAAAGCCGAGCACCATGATGCCCGAGTGGTTGATGGGCGAGAACGGGAACATGATGCCGCGGATGGGGTTGAGCGCGCGCAAGATGGACAGGTTGCCGAGCATGTTGAACAGACCGGCGCCTGCCAGGAACAGGAACCACAGCGTCATGAGCGGGCCGAACAGCTTGCCGATTGACGAGGTGCCGGCGCGCTGCATGGCAAACAGGCCGCAGATAATGATGATGGTGATGATGATGACGTTGGTCTGGCCGTCACCCAAAAGCGCATGGCCCCACTCGATGGTGCGCAAGCCCTCGATGGCCGTGGTAACCGTGACCGCGGGGGTGAGGATGCCGTCGGCGAGCAGCGCCGCGCCGCCGATCATAGCGGGGAGAATCAGCCACGGTGCCACCTTGCGCACGAGACTGAACAGGGCGAAGATGCCGCCTTCGTTGTGGTTATCGGCCTTCATAGCGATTACCACGTACTTGACCGTGGTCACGAGCGTCATGGTCCAGATGACGAGGGAAAGCGCGCCCAGAATCATGTCCTCGCTGACGGTGCCGATGCCGCCGTTGTTGGCGACGATTGATTTCATGGTGTACATAGGGCTCGTGCCGATGTCGCCATAGACGACGCCGAGCGTTACGAGCAGCATGCCAGCGGAGAGGGGAATGGCTCCGTGTCCGCCTTGACTACGCTGGTCTTGGAGGCTTGCCTCCAGCTTGTTGTGTGCCACGTGGACTCCCTTGGACATCTGGCCTCTGCCACGAGCAGTAGACCTTTATGCCATCTTTATACATATAAGAGCAGTTTGGCACATCGGGGTGTTTTAGACAATAATCCCCAGCTGGGGATTATTCACGTACGCGGGTAGCATTTCAAAGCAGCGGCATATCCGCTGAATGGCTTGCTGCAATGTGATAATTGCGGACGCGCCCCCGCTTCGAAACTGAAGAGGGGCTGTTAGGCACTTGCCGCCTGGGCGACGCCGGCCTTAGCGTTTGCGCGTTTACCGGCGAGTTCGCAAAAAATCGCGCCGCCGATGATAAGCGCGGCGCCCATCAGACGGACCGATGTTATGGCTTCGCCCAAAAGGACGGCGGAGAACACGACGGCCGAAAGCGGCTCGAGGTAGCCGACGACCGCGACGGTCTGGACGGACAGCTTGGCGACGGCACTAAAGTAGAGCAGGCAACCGATGCCGGTGTTGACGACGCCGAGCATGACGACGGCGCGCCAATCAATACTGGCTGCGACGCCGGCGGACAGGAATGAGGGGGTGGCCTGCGTGATGAGCGTGAGGACCAGCGCGGTCACAAAGGCAGCGCTCACCTGGAGCGCGGAGTTCTCGAGGCCTTCGATGTGTGGCGCACCCTTGCTAGCGATGACCATCAGCGCATAGCAAAATGCCGAGGCGATGCCGCAGGCGATACCCGCAATGGGCATATTGCCGCCTAGACCTTGCGCTGCAATGAGAAAAGCACCGCAAGCAACGGCGATAAACCCGGCGATTTTGCCGCCGGTCAATTTTTCGCCAAAGATGAGCGGGGAGAGCGCCATGACAATGATGGGGCCGCAGTAGTACAGCAGTGAGGATGCGCCGACGCCGATCGTCTGGTAGGCGCGGAACAGAAAAATCCAGCTGGCGCCCAGCGCGGCTCCCGAGAGGAGGAGGGCTGCGGCTTCGCGGGGGCGAGATGGCGCCTGCAGTTTATGGCGTTGGGTGATGGCGAGGATAGTGACAAGCGAGAAGGCGCCCAAAAACGTGCGCAGTAGCACGATATCGGAGCTCGGCAGCGCGATGGCAGCGGCGATGATGCCGTTGGAGCCAAACAATAGCAATGCTGCTAAGTACGTAAGCAGTCCGTTGTTCATGTGCTGACATCCCCTCTATATCCGAGCATGTTCACTATGGGTGAACTGGCTTTAGAAGAAAAGCGAATATAATACATGGATAACATGACAAAAACTCATGCAAAGGTGGAGGGGTGCCGTGGAAACGAATATTCAAAAGATGCAGGTGCTGCTCGAGACCGTGCGCGCCGGCAGTTTTACGCGCGCCGCCGAGCGCCTGAGCTATTCGCAGTCGGGCGTGAGTCGTATGGTGGCCGATCTTGAGGCCGATTGGGGCTTCAAGGTGCTCGACCGCAGTCGAGAGGGCGTGGCTCTTTCTGCCGACGGGCGGCAGGTCATGCCGGCTGTCGAGGCACTCTGCGAGGAATTCACTTGCTTGCAGCGACGGGTGGATGAGATGCGTGGACTCATGCGCGGCAAAATCTGCATCGGTACGTTTTCGAGCGTGGCGACCCACGTGCTGCCGCCGGTGATCGCGCGCTTTCGCGCCGATCACCCGGACGTCGATTATGAGTTGCTGATGGGCGATTACTCAGAGATTGAACAATGGGTGGCTGAGGGCCGTTGTGACCTGGGATTTATCCCGCGTGAGCCACGAGAAAACGGCATGACATCGCGGTCTTTGGTGCGCGACGAGTTGATGGCGGTAGTGCCGGCAGATTCTTTGCTTGCCACGGCGGAGGTCGTCTCTCTTGCCGATTTGGCTAACGAGCAGTTTATTCTGCTAGAACGCGGGACCGATGACGAGATTACGCCGCTGTTCCGTCGGGCGGGGCTGGCAGTGCGCTCAAAACTGTCAACTTGGGATGACTATGCGATTATGGCCATGGTCGAGGACAGCTTGGGTGTGAGCATTCTTCCCGCGCTCATCCTGCGCCGCTGTCAGTTCGATGTTGCCGTGCGTCCGCTCGAGGGGCATCCCCATCGGCAGATCAATGCAATATATCGCACGGCTGACGTTTCGCTTGCCGCCGCCCGTTTTCTCGAATACCTCTAAACGTGTGCACGTCATTGTCCGCTTTGGGCAAATCTCGGAGTTCGGTACGTTTTCTTATGAAATTGAACTTTCGAATGAGGTGCCGCGTTATACTGCTGCCTAAATTGAACCTTGGTTCAATTCGTGTTCTATAAATTGAACTTTGCCAGCAAGGAGGTTCCTGTGGCCCAAGAGACGTTTGGCGATCGCCTGCGACAGACTATGTCCGATCGCGACGTTCGCCAGTCGGACGTAATCCGCGCATCGGAGATGCTCGGCAAAAAACTCGGCAAGAGTCAGATGAGCCAATATGTGAGCGGCAAGACGATTCCGCGGCGCGATGTGGCAGAGCTGCTCGCCCGCATTTTGGAAGTCGATGTTACCTGGCTGCTCGCCGGTGACGCCGACCAAGGTGAGACCCCTCCGTCCCGTAAAGTTGCCAAGCCAGAACCCAGTCCCACGGCTCAAATCACAAGGAGCACCACCATGCGTACTTTTTCTAAATCCACCAAACTCGAGAATGTCCTGTATGACGTGCGCGGTCCCGTCGTCGACGAGGCCGCCCGCATGGAGGACGAGGGCGAGCGCATCCTCAAGCTCAACATCGGTAATCCGGCACCCTTTGGTTTCCGCACGCCCGATGAGGTCATTAAGGACATGCGCCAGCAGCTGCCCGACTGCGAAGGCTATTCCAACTCGCGCGGCCTGTTCTCTGCGCGCAAGGCGATTATGCAGTACTCGCAGATCAAGGGCCTGCCCAATGTTCAGATGGAGCACATCTACACGGGCAACGGCGTGTCCGAACTCATTCAGCTTTCGATGAACGCGCTGCTCGACAATGGCGACGAGATTCTGATCCCCAGCCCCGACTATCCGCTCTGGACGGCGTGCGCAACCCTTGCCGGCGGTCATCCCGTGCACTATCTGTGCGATGAACAGGCGGATTGGTATCCCGACCTGGAGGATATGGAGTCCAAGATCACGAGTGCGACCAAGGCCCTCGTCATCATCAACCCCAACAACCCCACGGGCTCCGTTTACCCGCGTGAGGTGCTCGAGGGCATCGTCGAGGTTGCGCGCAGGCACCAGCTCATGATTTTTGCCGACGAGATTTACGACCGCCTGTGCATGGACGGCTACGAGCACGTCTCCATTGCATCACTCGCTCCCGACCTGCCCTGCATTACGTTTAGCGGCCTGTCCAAGTCACATATGATTGCGGGCTATCGCATTGGCTGGATGGTGCTTTCGGGCAACCAGCGCTGCATGAGCGACTTTATCATGGGCATCAACATGCTCTCGAACATGCGCCTGTGCTCCAACGTGCCGGCCCAGTCGATCGTCCAGACGGCGCTCGGCGGCCATCAGTCGGTCAACGACTACATCCGCCCCGGCGGTCGTGTCTACGAGCAGCGCAACTTTGTGTATGAGGCGCTCAGCAAGATCGACGGCATCTCGGTGGTCAAGCCGCGTGCGGCGTTCTACATCTTCCCCAAGATGGATGTTAAAAAGTTCAACATCACCGATGACGAGCAGTTTGCCCTCGACCTGCTGCACGAGAAGAAGATCCTGATCACGCGCGGTGGCGGCTTTAACTGGGCCGAGCCCGACCACTTCCGCATCGTGTACCTGCCGCGCATGGAAGTACTCAAAGAGTCCCTCGAAGACCTCGCCGATTTCTTCGACCATTACCGCCAGAATTAATAGTTCCGCCGTTCTACCGAACGGCGGACCGCTTGACGCTGCGCGAGCCGCATTCACACCAATCTGACGTTCAACTTCAAGGGCGCGACCAGAAGGTCAGCGCCCTTTCGTTTCACGTCACCTTGGTGCAAATGCGGCTCGCTCGCTGTCGTATGCTCAGCCTGCGTCGTTACCATGGTCCATTAGGGACGGAGGAAAACAGATCATTTTCCTTGACTCGCGGAACTATATAACGACGCCGTTGCAGTGGTCGATTTCGTGTTGGATGATCTCGGCGGTGTAGCCCGAGAAGTTTTTGATGCGGTGGACAAAGTTCTCGTCCAAATACTCAACCTTAATGCGGCGATAGCGGGTACAGGGACGCTCGCCGATCAGCGAGAGGCATCCTTCGCTCGTCTGATAGGCATTGACCTGCTCAAGAATTTGAGGGTTGTACATCAGGAGTGTCCTGTTGCCGTCCTTTACGCAGATGATGCGTTTGCGCACGCCGATTATGTTGGCAGCGAGGCCCACGCACTCGTGCTCATGCTCGTGGAGCGTATCCATGAGGTCCTGCCCGGTCGCGGCATCGTCGGGTCCCGCGTCTTCGGAAGGTAGGCGCAAAAAGAACTCGGATTTCATGATGGGCTTAATCATGGCGGGCTCCTCATGTCTCATGCTTTCGTGGACTTTTAATAATAGCGCGGAAGGAAAGCTGTGCGTCCGCGTTACAATCTTTCGACGTTGGACCATGTTGTCAGACTCGTCGTATACGGCGTCTGGCGTAAGTCTAGGGCTCATTTTTCGCCCTGGGCTGTTCCTCTGGGGCGATGCGACTGTCGTTCCAAGAGGAAGGAAATGCATGGGGAGCAAATCTCAGCAACAAGTTCAAGTAACGCCATCGGGCACTGCGGCGCTTCTTACCGTAATGTATGTTGCAGCCTTTGTCGCCGCGTTTAACGAGAACATCATTAACGTGGCGTTGCACGACATTATGGCGGCCTTTTCGGTGAGTGCCACCACGGCGCAGTGGCTCGTTTCGGGCTACATGATCGTGACGTCGATTTTTACGGCCATCATGGCATTTCTGTCCGGCCGCTTCTCGACGCGCAAGCTGCTGTTTTTCGCATGCGGATGCATGGTCGCCGGCGAAGTTCTGTGCCTGGTCGCTCCGTCGTTTAGCGTTTTGCTGCCAAGCCGTATTTTGCAGGCTGCGGGATCGGGCATCTTGTTCCCGCTCATGATGAACGTGGTGCTGTCTTGCGCTCCACGCGAGAAGCTCGGTCTGTATCTAAGCCTGGGCGGTGCCTGCATTACGCTGGGGCCGGCGTTTGGACCCGTGATCAGCGGTCTAATGTGCACGTTGTTTGGCTGGAGGGCGGTGTTCGTAGTGCCGCTGGTGGGCGGCATTGTGGTCGCTGCGGCGGGCGTAAAGCTTGTTCAGAATGTCGGAGAGCGCTCGAACACCACGCTCGATATTCTGTCGGTTGTTTTACTCGCCGCCGGCATTACGGCA
This sequence comes from uncultured Collinsella sp., assembly GCA_958403395.1. GTDB lineage: Bacteria > Actinomycetota > Coriobacteriia > Coriobacteriales > Coriobacteriaceae > Collinsella. Next base: position 71,002 of record CATXXF010000003.1, on the reverse strand, counting down.
TTTGTGTATTCCGTAGGCGAGTTCTCGACCAATCTGATTGCCGGTGTCGTGGCGCTTTTCGCCGCCATTGTGCTGCTCGGCCTGTTTGCGGCCCGTCAGCTCAAGCTCGAGCATCCGGTGCTTAACGTGCGTCCCATGGCGAGCGTTCGTTTTTGGCCTGCGTGTTTGCTTATGGTGGTGTCGATGATGACAACGTTCTCGATGAGCGTATTGTTGCCGCTCTATTTTGAGGGCGCATACGGCATGACCGCACTTGTTGCGGGCCTGCTCATTTTGCCGGCGATTGCCTGCAACGCCGTGACCTCGATTGTGGGCGGACGCGTGATGGACGCCCGTGGCGCATGGCCGCTGCTGCCGGTCGGCTTTGCCCTGATTGCCGTGGGGCAGACTGCCATCTCGATGACGGCGGCAAGCATGAACATCGGCGTTGTCGTGGCGCTGACCGTTGTGGTGTATGCCGGAGTCGGTTTGGTGCTGAGCCCCTCGCAGACGGCCGGCTTGGAGACGCTGCCTGCTGCTGAGCATCCTCACGGAACGGCATTGCTCAACACGTGGAACATGATTGCCGCATCGTTTGGCCCGTCGCTGTTTATCGGCCTGCTCTCGAGTTCTGCGGCGACTGCCGGCGCCGCTGGCGCTGCGACCGACGTTGCCCAGGCGATTGGATTTGCAGCTGCCGTACGCGTGGCGGCTGTAATTGCCGTGGTCGGGTTCGCGACGTCGCTGGTGTACGCTCGTCGCGAGTCGCACATGTCGCATTAATGTGTGCACATAGATTCTGCAGCTAGATTGGATGGCGACACCATAAACTAATGGACGTTTTGCCGAGAGGCATGAATGTTTAAAGCGCAAAGAGTGCGCGACGGGCCCCGCGAATGGGGCGATGATGCCCGAGAGGGCCAAGAAGGAGTCTCATGTCCGAGAACGAAGAGATTATGAACGAGACCGAGAACGAGACCATGACTGCCGAGGTCGAGGCAGTCGAGACCGTGGAGACCGAAGCTGCTGAGGTTGAGGCTGCTGACGAGGTTTCCGCCGAGGAGGAGGCCGAGGTTGTCGAGGCCGCCGTTGATTACGATGACGAAGAGCTGATGGACAAGATGCAGAAGGCCGCCCGCCTGCTGCGTAGCCGTCGCTTTGCTATTTCCAAGGAGGAGGAGGCCAAGGCCGAGCGCATGGCGAACATCGAGCGCGCCATCAAGCTCCTTGACCTCAAGCCCAAGATGGAGCAGAAGGAAATGTCCGACCTGCTGGGCATGCGCCTTCGTGAGCTCGATGGCCTGATGGCCGAGGCCGAGGCTGCCGATCTGGTCGGCCGCATCGACGACGCCGAGGGCGATATGCGCAAGATCGTCGTCTTCGCTGCCGAGGATGCCGCTGAGGGCCTGGTCGAGCTTGCCAACAAGAAGGAGAAGCTCCTGCCCGAGCTTTCCTACGAGGAGGCCACCGAGCTGATGGCCGCTCTCGATAAGGTCATCGCTCCGCTCGTCGCTATGGGCCTGGACGAGGACCGCGGTCCTCGCGGCGGCCGTGACGACCGTGGCGGCCGTGGCGGCGACCGTGGTGGTCGCGGCGGCTTTGGCGATCGCGGTGGCCGTGGCGGCGACCGTGGCGGTCGCGGTGGCGATCGCGGTGGCCGTGGCGGCTTTGGTGACCGTGGCGGCGACCGTGGCGGTCGCGGCGGCTTTGGCGGCAACCGTGGTGGCTATGGCGACCGCGGCGGCAACCGTGGCGGCTTTGGCGGCAACCGTGGTAACGACCGCGGCGGTCGCGGTGGCGACCGTGGCGGCCGCAACGGTGGCGGCTTCCGCGGCAACCGCTTTTAGGGGTTACGCGGTTCTACGAACCGCGTAACTAGTTGACGCTGCGCGCCGCCCAGGGCGACAATTTGTCATTCAAAAGGCAAGGCATGACCAGAAGGTCTATGCCTTGCCTTTTTCATGCCAACTTGTTCGCCCTGGACGGCGCTCGCTGGCGTTGCCAAAACATCGGCATTGCCAGGATCCAAGGTAGTCATTGGGGACGTTCTTAAATGACTACATAGCATGAGAGTGGATAATCTCCCGGTTTGAGTCTGCATTCAAGCTCAAAGTGGGAAATTATCCACTCTCATTTGCTATGCGTCAGAAAATCCACGATTGTTTGTTTTCTGCCTACATTTGGAGGAAGAGCTCGTGGAGGCGGGCGTCGTCGTCGAGCTCGGGGTGGAAGGTGACACCGAGCTGGTTGTCTTGACGGGCGGCGACGATGCGCCCGTCGACTTTCGCTAAGGCCTTGGCGTCGCCGTGGACCTCGACGATGTGGGGCGCGCGGATAAACGTCAGCGGCACTTCACCGTCGATGCCGGCTACCTGTCCCTTGGTTCGAAAGCTGCCGAGCTGTCTGCCGTAGGCATTGCGCTCGACAAGTACATCCATGGTTGCCAAGCGCGGCGTGCCCTTATCGTCATGGGTGGCAAGGTCGTGAGCCAGCAGAATCAGGCCGGCGCAGGTGCCCAGGACGGGCATGCCTTCAGCGATACGGGCACGAAGCTCCTCGAGCATGCCCAACTCACCAAGCAGCTTCCCTTGAACGGTAGACTCGCCGCCGGGAAGTACCAGACGGTCAAAGTCCTGCTTTAAATCAGCCGCCTGCCTCAGCTCAATACAACGTGCGCCCAGCTCCGACAGCCTCGCCTCGTGCTCGGCAAAAGCGCCTTGGACCGCCAACACGGCGACCGTTTGGTCTGCATAATCGCTCATGTGCGATCCCTTCTGCTGGACTAGCGCCCGCGCTCCTCCATGATAATCTCGATCTCGTCGGCGTTGATGCCCACCATAGCCTCGCCCAGGTCCTCCGAAAGCTCGGCGATGAGCCTGGCATCGGTGAAGTTTGCCACGGCCTTGACGATAGCGGCGGCGCGCTTGGCGGGGTCGCCGCTCTTAAAGATGCCCGAGCCGACAAAGACGCCCTCGGCACCCAGCTGCATCATCAGCGCGGCGTCGGCGGGGGTCGCTACGCCGCCGGCGGCAAAGTTCACAACGGGAAGCTTGCCCGTGGCATGGACCTCGCGGACCAGTTCGACCGGAACCTGCAGTTGCTTGGCTGCCTCAAAGAGCTCATCATCGCGCAGAGCAACAACGTCGCGGATCTGCTTTTGAATCTTGCGCATGTGGCGCACGGCCTGGACGACGTCGCCCGTGCCCGGCTCGCCCTTGGTGCGGATCATCGTGGCGCCCTCGGCAACACGGCGCAGCGCCTCGCCCAGATCGCGGGCGCCGCAGACAAACGGCACGTCAAACTGAGTCTTGTCGATGTGATAGACATCATCGGCAGGGGAGAGGACCTCGGACTCATCGATGTAGTCGATCTCGATGGCCTGCAGGACCTGCGCCTCGACAATGTGACCGATGCGGCACTTGGCCATAACAGGGATGGAAACGGCCTCCTGGATGCCCTTGATCATCTTGGGGTCGCTCATGCGTGACACACCGCCTGCGGCACGAATATCGGCCGGGATGCGCTCGAGTGCCATGACGGCGCAGGCGCCCGCCTCCTCGGCGATGCGCGCCTGCTCGGGCGTGGTGACGTCCATGATGACGCCTCCCTTGAGCATCTGCGCGAGCTCGCGATTGAGTTTGACGCGATCGGCCTTGCTGGTCTGTTCTGCCATGGTTGCTCCCTTGGTTGGCATGTGCATTGCTTGACGGAACATCCTATCGGGGAGCTGGGTATGGCGAAATACTCAGTTTTCGAGATAATAACAAGGTCAGACTAATACCAGATTGAATGGCTTAATAAGGTCAGGTGATAGGCTCATGCTTGACTACAATTTGGAAAAACGCGGCGGAGCATCGCTCTATGAGTATATTTACCAGCAAATTCGAGATGATATCGTTGTTGGACGTATTGCGGCGGGGGAGCATCTTCCGTCTAAGCGCGCCTTTGCCAGTCATCTGGGAATCAGTGTCATTACCATCGAGAATGCATATAGCCAGTTACTTGCCGAGGGCTATATTTGCTCAATGCCGCGTCGTGGCTACTACGCTTGCGAGCTTCCGGATGCACCGGTTTTGGCTTCGGTTGCGGAGGGTATCGACCGAGATGCCGTCTCTGCGGGTCTCAGTGCGCATGGTGTCAACGGACAGGTCGAGCAATTCGACGCGCTCTCTCCTTCCGCTTTGGAGGCGGCGCGGCTTTGGCAAAGCGCGCTACGGGCGACGCTGGCATCCGAAGACGAACGCGAAATCTTTTCGACCGCGCCGGCACAGGGCACCGCTCGGCTGCGACGCGCAATTGCTCACCATCTGCGTGGGACGAGGGGCATGAATGTCGATCCCGACAACATTGTTATCGGCGCGGGCGCCCAGCTGCTCGATACCATGTTGGTTCAGCTGCTTGGAGCCGACAAGGTATATGCCGTTGAGGACCCGGGCTATTTGCGTCTGACGCGCATCTATCAGGCTATGGGCTGCCAAGTACGACATATCCCGTTGGATGATGACGGCGTGGACCTGAGCGCTCTGCAGAAAACCGGGACCGATGTCCTTCACCTGATGCCGTCCCATCAGTATCCGACCGGCCTTGTGACGAGCATTGCGCGTCGCTATGCGCTTCTGAGCTGGGCTGCCGAGCGACCAGGTCGGTATCTCATCGAAGATGACTTTGATTGTGAGTTTCGCCTTGCCGGCAAGCCAATTCCCGCGCTCGCATCGATCGATGCCGCCCAGTCGGTTATCTACACCAACACGTTTTCGAAGAGCCTGTCATCGGCGTTGCGTCTAGCGTACATGGTGTTGCCCGATGAGCTAATGGAGCGGTTTAGGCGCAACCTTGGTTTCTACGCCTCGTCGGTGAGCTCTGTTGACCAGGTCGCTTTGGCGCGTTTGCTGGAATCGGGTGATTACGAGCGACATGTGAACCGCGTGCGCGTTCGTGCTCGTGAGGCACGCGATGGTTTGGCGAAGCTCGTGCGCGAGGCATTTCCGACAGGGGAGGTCTCGATCGAGCATGCAGACGCGGGCCTTTACTGCGCCGTGGTTGCGGAGCGCAGAACGGGCGGAAGCTCTTTTGCGCAGGCTCTCACGCGCTCGAGCATCCCTTTTGTCGATATCAGTGACTGTTATTGGTGTGCTGATGGCGCATCTGTCCCTGAAAACTCAAGTCAAATTCTTGTTCAGTATGACGATTTGAGTCCAAAAGTGCTTAATACCTTGGAATTGCAGCTCATGGGGGCACTCTGCAATCTAAGTGAGTAGACTTTTGGCACTTTGGCGACCAGGCAGTTTTGTAACAAGCTATCTACCTGCGGTTTTGAAAAGCAGGATGACTGGCCTGCTCGGGATGTTTAAAAAAGTCTACTCACTTGCCGCGCAAAGCTTCTGCATGCGAAAAAAATGGGGTTTCAACAGAACCTCGTCCAGCTCTCGGCAAGCTTTTGGCCAGTTGGGGAGGGCTGTTGAAAACTTAGCAGTCCGTTCGGCGCCATTTTTGGTGCGTTCGCGCCAATGCGTGACTGGCTGGGGTGAAATTCGTGTTTTCCTGTGCCTATGAAGGATCTAGTTTGTGACATATCGGCTTTTAGGTACTGGCGTCTGCCCCCTCAGGTCCGTGCTTTGTGTCCGCCGCTTCCACGGCCGGAAGAAGACCGGCAGCGATATGACCTCGCCCGTAACCCGACGGCTGCGGTTGTGCTCGGCTTTCCCTTGTATACATTGGTTCGGACGAGAAACAAGCGGACTTGTCCTGCCAGCATTAGGCAGCGGCTCTTTCTTGGTGAGCTTCCCAGGGAATCCGTGCTGGAAACGGAACAAGGATTTTTGGTTACGTCTCCTCTACTGACGGCATTCATCATGTCGCGACATCTGACGGATCTCCAGCTTCTTTTTGTGTTGGCGGAGATGTGCGGCTTGTTTGCGGTGTGTGCCCTGCCTGCGGCACTTGAGGCGGAACTTTCGAGTGCAATTGATTCGGGTGCGATTTCGACAACGTTGGGTTGGGTGCGTTGTCCGTCCGAGGGCGGCACCGCCTCAAATTTATGGCGTCGCGACGCCTTGGTTTTGGGTGGAGACCTTGACCGTTTTTGTTCGGATGTTTGTGGGATGCGTTACGGCAATCGATTTATGGCGGTATCACATCTCGTTCCATTGGGTGCCGCATCGCCTTTTGAGGTCGAGGCGTATTTGTTGCTTGGACTACCGCGATCTCTGGGGGGCGAAGGTTTTTGCGGCATAGAGCTCAATGTCGAAGTGATACTAAGCACAAGTGCTCGAGCGATTGTGGGAAAGTCCCACATATATATCGACCTACTTCTTTCTTCGCCGGACGGGAGGCGGCAGGTGGCCATTGAATGTCAGGGAAAGGCCTCGCACGGACGCGCGGGGGATGGTTTGCGTGACGCTGACCGCATGACGGCGCTTCAGACCATGGGCTACGACGTGCTTCTCCTGACACACGGACAGATATCCGATGAGGATAGATTCCGCGCGATCGTTAAGGCCGTATGCAGGATGCTCGATGTTAAATATAGTGATAAAAGCTCGGATGAGCAAAGGGCCGAGGCATTACTCCGATCTGAACTATTCGTTGACTGGACAAAATTGGGAGTAATCGACGAAAAGATGCCCGTTAGACACAAAAAGGCTCGATCGTGGACGCCTGCGGATCTAAGTGAGTAGACTTTTGGTGTGATGGCGACCAGGCCGTTTTGCAACAAGTCATTTACCTGCGGCTTTATAAAGCAATGCGGACGGTCTGCACGGCAAGTTCCAAAAAGTCTACTCACTTAGGCTTTGACGAGAAACCGATGCCGAAGGCGGTCCTATTTCAGGGCGTTTACGAGTTCTCGAGACACGAAAAAAGGCCCGAACCATGCGGTCCGGACCTTATGAAGCTAGAGATTATCTCTCAGGCTGCTGGCTTAGCCAAAGTAGCGCTTGAGCAGGCCGGCGAAAGCCTTGCCGTGGCGGGCCTCGTCGCGAGCCATCTCGTGCACGGTGTCGTGGATGGCATCGAGGCCGGCGGCCTTGGCGCGCTTGGCAAGATCGGTCTTGCCGGCGGTGGCGCCGTTCTCGGCCTCAACGCGCATCTCGAGGTTCTTCTTGGTGGAGTCGGTCACGACCTCGCCCAGGAGCTCAGCGAACTTGGCGGCGTGCTCGGCCTCCTCGTGGGCAGCCTTCTCCCAGTACAGGCCGATCTCGGGATAGCCCTCGCGATGAGCGACACGAGCCATGGCCAGGTACATACCGACCTCAGAGCACTCGCCCTCAAAGTTGGCGCGCAGGTCGGCAACGATGTCCTCGGAGACGCCCTCCATCTTGGCGACGCCCACGACGTGCTCGGCAGCCCACTCGAGCTGACCCTCCTCCTGCTTCAGGAAACGAGAACCGGGAACGCCGCACTGGGGGCACTTGAAGTCCTCGGGCAGCTGGTCGCCGTCGAACTCTTCCACATAACCGCAAACGGGGCAAACAAACTTCATGATTCGATCCTTTCGATCGATGGCGATGGGGCGCTTGTCCGGTCCCGTAAGGGCCCTCTCCGGACGTGCGTCTTGACGAGTTCTATTATCCATAAATGCAACCAAATGTGAAGCCTATTAGGAATGATTTTTAATAAAACAATTTTGAGATATGAAGATGTTGATTGATTAACGATTGGCAGGCCGTCTTTGACCGCCGCTGAGTACAATCGGTCGAGCAAATGTTGACCAATCAACAAATGAAGGAGCTTCCTTTATGCATCTAGCCCGCCGCGCCTGGTGCCGAACGTATCAAACGGTTTTTCGCATCGCATTGCCGGTGCTGCCCTATACCGAGCCACGCATTCTAGAACACGCTGAGGATGTGCCCACAGTGCTTCAAAAGCGTTCGATACAGCGGGTTCTTATCGTGACGGATCCCGGCATTGCCCGTCTGGGGCTCACGGCACCGCTCGAGACAGCGCTCGCGTCCAAGGGAATTGGCGTTGCGGTCTATGCCGAAACGTGTGCGAACCCCACGGTTTCAAACGTGGAGGAAGCGGCGTCCCTGTATCGAGAGAGCGCCTGCCAGGCCATTATCGGCTTTGGCGGTGGCTCGGCCATGGACTGTGCCAAGGGCGTGGGAGCACGCATCGCGCAGCCAAACAAGCCCATCAACAAGATGCGCGGTCTGCTGCGGATTCATCGTCGCCTGCCGCTGCTTATCGCCGTTCCCACCACGGCAGGTACGGGAAGCGAGGTCACGCTTGCGGCGGTAATTACCGATGACGGGACGCACTACAAATACCCCATTAACGACTTTGTGCTCATCCCGCGTTTTGCAGTCCACGACCCCGAGTTTACGTGCGGCTTGCCCGCTTCCATTACGGGGCAGACGGGCATGGACGCCCTGACGCATGCCGTTGAGGCCTTTATCGGGCGAAGCACCACGCCCTATACGCGCAAGATGGCGCGACAGGCGGTGCAGCTTATCCACGACAATTTGCTCGAGGCCTATGAGCATGGTGACGACATGCGCGCTCGTCGCAATATGCTTTCGGCGGCGTATAAGGCGGGCGTTGCGTTTACCCGCTCCTATGTCGGATATGTGCATGCCATCGCGCACAGTCTGGGCGGCCGATACGGAATTCCGCACGGTTTGGCCAACGCGATCATCCTGCCGCACATGCTTCGCGCTTATGGTGACGCCGCCGCCCCCAAGCTTGCCGATCTTGCTCGCATGGCGGGCATTGCGCCGGCTACCGCGCAGGATAGTCTTGCGGCCGAGGCCTTTATCGATTGGGTCGACCGCATGAACGAGATCCTGGGAATCCCCAAATATGTCTCGGGCATTCGCCGCTCCGACATTCCCGAGATGGCGGCGCATGCCGATGCCGAGGCCAATCCGCTGTACCCCGTTCCGCTTTTGATGGACCGCTTGGAGCTCGAGCGTATGTACGAGGTCGTCGCGGGTGGTATGTTTGAGGACGAGAACTAGGAGGGTGCCATGAACACCGAGGAAATTGCGCGCATCGTCGGCGATCAGCGCACTTACTTTAAAACGCACGCTACGTTTGATGTTGATGCCCGACGTCGCGCGCTCGTGAGTTTACGCGATGCGGTACGGGCGCACGAGGCCGATATTGCCCATGCACTCAAGACCGATTTGGGAAAGTCGCATGACGAGGCATATATGTGCGAGATTGGTACGTCGCTTTCCGAGATTCGACATCAGATCGCTCACGTGGCTCGGTGGAGTCGTCCACGCCTGCGTCCGTGCGATCTCGCTAACGCCGTGAGCGTGTGCAAAACGCAAGCCGTGCCCTATGGCGTCACACTTATCATGGCTCCGTGGAACTACCCGTTTTTGCTAACACTCGAGCCGCTCGCCGGCGCCCTTGCCGCGGGCAATACCGTGGTCATCAAGCCGAGTGCCTATGCTCCGGCATCGAGCGCGGTGCTCAAGCAAATCTGTGAAGAGGCATTTGATCCGTGCCTGGTGACGGTTGTCGAGGGCGGGCGCGCCGAAAACGAAGCGCTGCTCGATGAGTGCTGGGACAAGATCTTCTTTACCGGTAGCGTTCCGGTCGGCAAGCTCGTTATGGAGCTCGCGAGCAAAAACCTCACGCCCGTGACGCTTGAGCTGGGCGGCAAGAGCCCCTGCATCGTGGATGCGACGGCAAACTTGAAGGTCGCGGCACGGCGTATCGCCTTTGGCAAATGGCTCAACGTGGGGCAGACCTGCGTGGCGCCCGACTACCTGCTGGTCGATACGCGCGTGCACGACGAGCTGCTGGGCCTCATCAAGGAAGAGGTCCGCCGTATGTTTGGCGAGCATCCGCTCGATAACGAGGATTACGGGCATATCGTCAACGCCAAGCATTTTGCGCGCGTGCGCGGGCTGATCGATCCCGATAAGGTCGTGCTTGGAGGCACCGCGCGGGAGACTTCGCTGAAGATCGAGCCGACGATTTTGGACGGCGTGACCCCCGATGACGCCGTGATGCAGGAGGAGATCTTCGGTCCCATCTTGCCGGTGCTGACGTTTGAGAGCCTAGACGAGGCCGAAGCGTTTATTACGGATCGTCCGACGCCGCTGGCCCTGTATATCTTTAGTCAGGATCGCGCAGTTCAGCAGCGCTTCGTGCGTTACGTGCCCTTTGGCGGTGGCTGTGTCAACGACACGATCATGCACTTGGCTACGAGCCATATGGGCTTTGGCGGCATGGGCGCGAGCGGTATGGGGCAGTACCATGGACGCGAGAGCTTCGATACGTTTAGCCACAAGAAGAGTATCGTGAACAAGGCAACTTGGCTGGACGTGCCGTTTCGGTATGCGCCCTACGCAAGCTGGAAGCACAAGTTCGTGCGCATGTTTGTGCATTAGAAAAGGGCGCAGGTAATACGAACAAGTGTTCCTATTACCTGCATTTTGCGTTAGACTACTGTTATGGAGCACGGATGGGCCAACTCCCTTTAGAAGGGATTTGGTATGAACGCAAGCGATGTTATTTCGTTATTGGCGTTGTTGATTGCGGCTATCGAACTCGGTCTGTTTATCGGCCGAATGAAATAGCCGCCCCCGCGTAAGCGAAGACGGCCACTTCTCACGATGAAAACGTGTATCGGAGTTGGCAAGACCCGCGGCAACGAGTGCCATCCGTGTTCCTATCTTATCTGCAAGCGTTCTGTCGCGCAAGCGTTGAGGCAAACGATTGAAGGACGCAGACAGGATGTATTTGTGTCCGCACGGGACCGTAGACTTCTCAATAAGGTTACACACCGGTTTATCCGGCCGTTAGGGGAGTTGCTATGTACGAGCCTTCACGTGTTCTTCTGTCGTTTCACATCGCAGGATTTCAATATGCCGACGGCGCTTTGGTCCTAGGCGATCTTAAAGCGGGCGATAAACTGACGCTGTGCGCCGAGCGCGATAATCCCCATGATCCCGAGGCGGTTGCGATCTACTATGGCAAGACCAAACTTGGCTATGTTCCGGGAAACGAGGTCGGCCCGCTGTCCTTGATGATGTATTACGGCCACGAGGACGTATTTGAGGCCCGCGTGCAACAGGTTGCTCCCGAACGCAGCCCGTGGCATCAGGTGCGCGTTGGACTCTACGTGGTGGATGCCCGCTAGTCGGCAATGGAGGCGGCCATGTTTGATGACGACGACCAGTTCGATCTGACAGACGATCCGTTTGAGTGGGATATGCTGCTCGATGACGATGAGTTGGAACAGGACCGTAGGAAACGGCAGGACAAGAAAACTCAGGGTGACGCTTCGAAAAAGCAAGACAAACGCCGCCGCGGCCTGTTCGGCGGGCTCTTTGGCTAACCGCCGCATCGCTGTGTCTGTATACTTAGCACGTGTTTGACGCGTTGCGAAATGAGGACAGAGACGATGATGTGGTTTACCGCCGACCTGCACCTGGGCGATACGAATATCTTGCACGACATGGATCGACCATTTGATTCGGTCGAGGAGATGAACCGCAAGGTCATCGATGCTATCAACGAGTGCGTTGCTGCGGACGACCGCCTCTATATTCTGGGTGACTTTACCTATCGTTTGCCCCTGGTGGAGGCGGTGCGCCTGCGCGAGCGCATCGAATGTCAGAACGTAACGCTCATCCGTGGCAACCATGACGGTGACTGGGAAGATCCCGACGTACCGCAGATTTGGGAAGATGTACGCGATTATCTGGAGGTCGCACCCGGTTACGCCAAGGGCCATCGCCTGGTGTTGAGCCACTACCCCATGCTCAGCTGGAACGGTAAGGCGCGTGGCGCCATCATGCTGCACGGGCATATCCACAGCAGGGGAGACCGCACCAACGCGCGCAACCGCGATCGCGAGCGCCCTATCTTTCGCTACGATGTCGGTCTCGATGCCAACGAGTACAGGCCCGTAAGCCGCGATCAAATCCTCGACTTTTTTGGACTGTAATTCTCGAACCACCACAAAGGGGACAGGCACCTTTGTGGCGGTTCTGGCGCCGTTGCCATTATGGCGGCGGCGCCTTTTTTGTCCGTGCGGCGCGGTAGAGTGTAGGCGGTTGAAATTTGCGTCCATCGAGGAGCTGCTATGAATGAGATCAAGTGCCCGCATTGTGGCGAAGTGTTTAAGGTCGATGCGTCCGGCTATGCGGATATCGTCAAGCAGGTGCGCGATGCTGAGTTTTCGCGCGACCTGGATGAGCGCGTGAAGGCAGTCCAGCGCGAGGGCGAGCAGGCGCTGGAACTTGAGCGCTCTCGTTCGACGGCTGCCTTGCAAAAGGCAGAGTCTCAGCGCAATGCTCAGCTTGTCGAGCAGAAGAATGCTGCAGCTCAGCAGCTGGCACAAGAGGTTGCCAAGCGCGATGCCGAGCTTGCCGAGCTGCGCGCCAAGCTCGAGGGCGCTGCCACGGAGCGCGAGAGCGCAAGCCAGCGCGCGGCGGTTGAGGCCCGTGCGGATGCGCAGAAGGAAAACGCAGAGCTCCAGCGTGAGATTGACAACCTGCGCGCGCAGCTGGGACGCAAGGATGACGAAGCCAAACTTGCCGAGGCGGCGGCGCGCAATGCTGCTCAAAACGATCTGTCCGCCCGCGACGCTCAGATTGCTGAGCTACAGGCAAAGCTCTCCGCTGCGGACAAGGCCCAGGAGATGGCGCTTGCCGCTGCCGCGGCAGAGTCGCAGCGTGAGCTCGATGCCGCTCGCAGCGAGGCCGAGCGCGCGCTTGCTGACTATCGCGCGAAGGTACAAGAGAAGTTTTCCGCCGCAAAGGCTCAGTCCGAGCAAGAGGCCGAGGGCCTGCGTGCCCAGCTGCGCGAACAGGAGCTGACGGCCAAAATGAACCTATCGGAGGCGGTCGCCGCGGCGGAGCGTGAGCGTGATGAGGCGCGTGCCAAACTGACGAGCGAGCTGGCGGTGCGCGATTCTCGCGAGGAACAGGCCAAGGCAGCCCACGAGCTTGAGCTTGCGCAGGCCAAGCGTGTGAGCGACGAGTTGATCCGCTACAAGGACGAAGAGATTGAGCGCCTTAAGGAAATGAAGATTCGTCTGTCCACCAAGATGGTGGGCGAGTCGCTTGAGCAGCACTGCGAGACCGAGTTTAACCGTCTGCGCATGACGGCGTTTCCTAACGCGTACTTCGAGAAGGATAACGATGCGTCCGAGGGCACCAAGGGCGACTTTATCTTCCGCGAGTGCGACGCGAGCGGCAACGAGGTCATTTCGATTATGTTCGAGATGAAAAACGAGAACGACGAGACCGCGACCAAGCATAAAAATGAGGACTTCTTTAAGAAACTCGATCACGATCGTCGCCAAAAAGGCTGTGAGTACGCGGTGCTCTGCACGCTGCTCGAGCCCGAGAGCGAGCTTTACAATGCCGGCATCGTGGACGTGAGCTATCGCTACGAGAAGATGTACGTGATTCGTCCGCAGTTTTTCATTCCCATGATTACGCTTCTTCGCAACGCCGCCATGGGTTCGCTTCGCTATAAGCAGGAGCTGGCGGAGTACAAACAGCAGAATATCGACGTCACGAACTTCGAAGCCAAGATGGAAAAGTTCAAGAACGACTTCGGCCGCAACTACGAGATCGCGAGCCGTAAGTTCCAAACGGCGATCGATGAGATCGACAAGACGATTAGCCATCTGCAGAAAACCAAGGAGGCGTTGCTGTCCTCCGAGAACAATCTGCGCCTAGCCAACAAGAAGGCCGACGATCTTACCATTCGCAAGCTCACCTGGGGTAACAAGACCATGAAGGCGGCGTTTGATGAGGCGCGTGGGGCTGCGACGGAGATAAACGATGAGCCCGCCGAGGCGGATTCATATGAGGTCGAGGATGCCGAGTAGGGCATAGCGTATAGCGCAAAGCGGGGCCGCTGGCGATGTTGCCAGCGGCCCCGCTTCGTTCCAGTATGGTCGGCTAGTTCTCGAGCAGGTCCTCGATAAAGCCGACACGGTAGTTTTTGAAGATGACCTCGCCGCCGTCTTGCGTGGCGTCCAGATCGACATCGCCCATGATGCCAAAATCGTGGTCGCCATCTTCGTCGGCAAAGATCTGGTGCACGTGCCACACGTGATCGGTCTTCTCGTCGGATTCATCGATGGAAAACATCGCGGCACTGCGGGCATCTCCGTCGGTGAGGATTTCCTCGTGTTGCTCGTGATAGGCGTCGAGCGCCCTTTGCCAGCGGACCTCGCTCATGCCCCAGTCCTCATCGAGCTCGCCCAAGTCGCGAACGTGCTCGCGGGCGGCAAGGGTCACGCGGCGGAAGAGTGCGTTGCGCACCAACAGCGTGCAGCCGCGACGGTCCGCAACGACCTCGTCGATGCCCTGCGGCGGTGCGGCGTCGAGTGCAGCGGGGTTGCCGGCGTTCTCCCACTCGTCCACCAGGCTCGAGTCGACCGAGCGCACCACAAAGCCGAGCCACGAAATGATGTCACGCAAGCGCTCATCGCGCTTCTCAATGGGAACGGTGCGATCGAGAGAACGGTAGGCCTCGGCTAGGTAACGCAGCAGAATGCCCTCGGAGCGGGCGATGCCAAGCTTTTGGATATAGCCCTTAAAATCGCTCGCGCTCTCCAGCATATCGCGCAGAACGCTCTTGGGAGAGAGCTGGTAGTCGTTTGCCCAGGGTACTTCCTGGCAGTACTTGTCGAAGGCGGCATCGAGCAGGTCCTCGAGCGGCTTTTCGTAGGTGACATCCTGGATGCGCTCCAGGCGTTCCTCATATTCGACGCCGTCAGCCTTCATTTCGGCCATCGCGCGGTCGCGCGCGGCGCGCTCCTGTGCGCGCAATACCTGCTTGGGGTCCTCGAGCGTAGCCTCGACCATCGAGATGAGGTCCATGGTATAGGTCTCACTCTCGGGGTCGAGCAGCTCCAGCGCGGCAAGCAAAAACGGCGAGAGTGGCTGGTCGAGCGCAAAGTCCTCGGGCAGATCGACCGTCAGTGCATAGTCGATGTCTGGTGCGGCGCCAGTCGGGGCGTCGGGTGCGGGCGGCACCTCGGTGCGAACGACGACGCCGGAATCGATGAGCGTGGCGAAGATCTCGTCGGCGCGAACCTCGAGCTTGGCCTTTTCCTCGGGGGTCTGCAGGCTTGTCTCGATGAGGTCGTGTACGCGGGCACGGGCGTCGCCGCCCTGCTCGACCACGCTAATCACCATGGAGTGCGTGATGCGCAGGCGCGGCTTGAGCGTTTCGGGCTGCGTCTCGATCAGGCGCTCAAAGGTCTGCTTGTTCCAGGTGACAAAGCCCTCGGGGGCTTTCTTCTTTTTAATCTTGCGGAGCTTCTTGGGGTCGTCGCCCGCCTTGGCCATGAGCTTGGCGTTCTCGATCTCGTGCTCCGGGGCCTCGGCGATGACCATGCCCTCGGTATCGAAGCCCGAGCGGCCGGCGCGACCGGCAATCTGATGGAACTCGCGGGCGCGCAGACGACGCATCTTGTAACCGTCGAACTTGGTGAGCGCGGTGAGGACCACGGTGTGGATGGGCACGTTGATGCCGACGCCGAGTGTATCGGTGCCGCAAATGACGGGCAGTAGGCCCTGCTGTGCCAGGCGCTCGACCAGTAGGCGATAGCGCGGCAGCATACCGGCGTGGTGCACGCCGACGCCGCAGCTAAGCAAGCGCTTGAGGATCTTGCCGAAGGCCGTCGAGAAGCTCGTGCCTTTGGCGGCTTCCTTAATAGCCTCGCGCTGCTCCTTGCTGGCAATGCCAAAGTTGGCGAGGGATTGCGCCGTCGCAAGGGCGGCGTCCTGGCTAAAGTGCACGATATAGAGCGGGGCCTCTCCACGGCGCATGGCGAGCTCGACCGTGCCCTCGAGGGAGGTCGTCACATAGTCGTAGCTCAGCGGAACAGGACGCGGGGCATCGACGACCAAGTCGCAAGCAGCGCCGGTGTGTTCCTCGAGTGAGGCGGCGATGGCAGTGACATCGCCGAGCGTGGCGCTCATGAGCATAAATTGCGTGTGGGGCAGGGTGAGCAGCGGCACCTGCCAGGCCCAACCGCGGTCGGGGTCGGCAAAGTAGTGGAACTCGTCCATGGCCACGCAGCCCACGTCGGCATCTTCGCCCTCGCGCAGTGCGTCGTTGGCAAGGATCTCTGCCGTGCAGCAGATGACGGGTGCCTTGGTGTTGATATGCGTGTCGCCGGTGATCATGCCTACGTTATCGCGGCCGAGCACCTGCACAAGGTCGAAAAACTTCTCGCTGACCAGAGCCTTGATGGGAGCCGTGTAGTAGCAGCGCTTGCCCTGCGCCATGCCCATAAAGAGCATGCCCAGCGCGACAAGCGACTTGCCCGATCCGGTCGGTGTTCCCAAAATGACATGGTCACCGGCGGCTAGATCCATGAGGGCCTCTTCCTGGTGGTCCCACAGCTCAATACCGCGATTGCTCGTCCATTCAAAGAAGCGTTCGAAGGCCTGGTCGGGCGTGAGCCACGGTTCGGGCTCGCTGCCGT
Organism: uncultured Collinsella sp.; assembly: GCA_958403395.1. Lineage (GTDB taxonomy): Bacteria > Actinomycetota > Coriobacteriia > Coriobacteriales > Coriobacteriaceae > Collinsella. Next base: position 54,603 of record CATXXF010000003.1, on the reverse strand, counting down.
CCTCGGGCTCCCACCAGGTGGGGGAGAGCGCACCGAGTGAGCCGAATTCGGCTTCGGTCCCCGTGCCGCCCGAGAACGAGCTGGCGGCGCCGGCGCCGGAAACGGTGCTGGCGGAAGTATCTGTCGTGGTCTGTGCCATGTGGTTGCTTTCTCTCGCGTTTGTCCGCCAACTATTATGGCGTAGCGGCGGCGCGGGGTGCCAGCGCGCGAGAAAATGCAGGAAATGGGCGTTCTGTCCAGCTGTTTGGTGCAGTTGCCAGCTAAGTGAGTAGACTTTTTGCGATATCGCGAGCACATGGCTTTTGCGCAAGGGATCTACCTGCGGTTTTAGTTTTCGTTATGCGGGTTGTGCTTGGCTATTGCAAAAAAGTCTACTCACTTAGGTATGAAGGCCGTTCGCTGGCGCCTATTTGTGCTTGTTTGTCGACGCCGCGACCATCAGAAGCCCCTAGGACTCTTGCGGCAGGCGCTTCTTGCCTTTGCGGGCGCGGTTTCTAAAGTTCTCGACGGCTTCTTCCATGCCCAGAGGTATATAGGTGAGCGCATCGAGGTTTTCGGGCAGGTAGCAGGCAAGGCTTTGCTCCTGCGCGCGGCCCGCCGCGAGCTGTTCATCGCTGGGCTGCGCGCCGGGTGTGGCGCAAATGCCATAGACGGCGGCACCCATCTCGCGCGTGCGGCATTCATATTCGGTCTCGGGGTGCTCGGGATGGTCGCGGCGGACGTCGTCACTAACCCAAAGCGTGCCGTAGCCGGCCGCGGCAAACTGCCCCAGGGCGTAGTCGCGCAATGGCTTGCTGTCGGTTCGCAGCGTGACGGTGGCGCCGGCTGAAAAGAGCGGGCGATAGAGCATCAGATGGTCGACATGGACGAGTCGTTTTTTGGCGTACTTGGCCTTGGGCTGCGGCGTGGGAAAGTTAACGGTGATGGCATCGAGCTCGCCTGCGGCAAACAGCTGCGGCAGCGATGCGGTGCCTCGGGGCAGGACGAGTGCGTTGGGCAACTCCTGCTCACAGATCTTCTGAGCGACATAGGCAATGCAGATGGGCTCCTGATCCATGCCGATGAAGAGCGTTTCGGGCTCACGGCGAGCGCGCTCAACTAGATAGGTGCCTTTGCCACAACCAAGATCCAGGTGAAGGTGTTCGAAGGGCTTGCTGCCAGCTGGCGCGCAAGCCTTGCGCCAATCTCCGGCATAAGCCTCGGGGTTCGTCTCAATCGCATCGGCGTAGCGCTCCAGGCGCTCCTCGAGCACAAAGTTCTTAGGCGTGCGAACGTGGACGGCTCCCATGAGGCTCCTTGGTCATAAATGCGAAACGCATGGCCGCGCGTTCCGTCAATGGGTTGAAAAAGGGTGGGCATAGTTTGCCCGAAAGATGCGATGCGGCTCGACGGCGAGTCGTCGGTGCCTACAGGCGCTTGAGGATCACGTAGCGGTTGAGCTCGCCGCTGCGACCGTCGGCGTGGAAACGCTCAAGTTCGCGCACGGGGACCTCGCCGCTCTTGTAGAACGTACGGACGCCGCGCACCAGGTCGGTGATCTGCTGATCGTCAAAGTGATGGCAATAGCGGTAGGCGTGGCGGTCGTTTTGCCAGCCAATAAGGTGGTCGCCGGCTTCAAACTGCGCGGAATCATAACCCTCAAACGGCGGGGTGAGCTCGGCGCGGGCTTCGGCGCGAACGGCCTTGCGCGCCATGCGCTCGTCGTTCATAAACTCCCAAAAGCTGATGGCGATGATGCCGCCCGGGCGCGTCTGGCGCACCAAGGCGTCGAGCACGCGTACGCGGTACTCGCACGACGGCACGTGGTGCATAAAGCCAAAGCAGACCGAGATGTCGGCGAGCGGGGCATCGAAAAGCACGTCGGGCGTCTCGGCGGGGTTGAGCTTCATGAGGGCGTCGAGCACGTCGAGTTCCTGGAAGTGCAGGTTGGGAATGCGCAGGGCGTGGCCATGTGCATCGATAGCCAAATCTTGACACGAGTCGACACCATAGAACTCAAACGGGCAGCTGGCATCTGCCGAGGGGTTTGCGCCGTCGACGCCCTTGGCGGCAAGTGCGCCGCCGGCGGCAAAGTTCTCGAATCGCATATTGCCGCAGGCAAGATCGAAGACGCGGACGGGATGCTCGATCGTGGCGACGTCGAGCTGTTCGAGCGCGATATCCATGGTGCGCACCCAGCCGGGCCACGGGGCCTGGCGCGTATCGGAGAAGGAGGCGGAGTGCTCGCGATAAAACGTGTTGTTGAGCTGGATGAGCGATGAGGCGAAATCGCGGTTCACGGCGCGGGACTCCCTCCGTTGGCGGTGCGGAATAAACAGTACGACCATACTACCGTTAACGTTGCAACGGGGACAACCAAACTGCGGGTCATTGCTTTGTTTGGACACATTTCCGCAGCTCATATGTGCCCGCAACCGCCGGTTGTCAAAAATCTCACTAGAATAGGTGGCATGCTTTTGGCGGTGGCGGATAGATTTTTAACTGTGCAAGGCGCCTTAAGAACAAAAACGGTCCGGCGGCACGGCTGGCATCACATAGGAGGAACCATGAATGTAGAAACTGCGCAGCGGCTCGCCGACCTTCGCCGCAGCAAAGGCTTTAGCCAAGAAGGGCTGGCACGAAAGCTGGGGCTGTCGCGCCAGGCGGTCAGTAAATGGGAGCGTGCGGAGAGCTCGCCCGATACCGAGAACCTGATCTCGCTCGCCAAGCTCTATGGTGTGAGTCTGGACGAGCTGCTCAATCCGAGCGATGAGATTGAGGACGATATCGAGTTTGAGAACGAGGACCGCGCCCGCCAGCGCGAGGCCGAGGCGGCAGAGCGTGCTCGTACCCATGAGGCGGCGGCACGCGCTACCGAGGCGGCAACACAGGCGAGTGACGCCGCCGCCAAGGCGGCGCAAGCGGCAAGTTGGAGTGCACAGGCCGCAAATGCCGCTACGGCGCAGGCGACGAGTGGCACCGCGGTTGGCTCGACTCCGGTGAAGGGTCCGTTCCAGTCGTTCCCGTATTGGGCCGTGTGCTGGCTGCTGTTCTTTTTGCTGATGTTCCTGTTTGGTGCCGGGCCCTTTGCCGCGCTGATCTTCTTTACGATTCCCATCTATCACTGGGTGGCGCGTGCGCTCGATGGTGATTGGGTACGCGGGGATATTCAGGTTGGTCCGGCACCGGTGACAACTAGGGCTCAGAATGTTTCCGCTTCGGTTGATGCTGACGTGGCTACCGCGACTACCGCTGAGCCGATTGCCAAAGAGGGTGATGAATGATGAAGCTTTCGCATGAATCCAAGGTACGCTTGGGCGTTGGCATCGGAGCGTTTGTGCTCATCATTGGGCTTGTCTTTGGCATTTCGCGGCTATTGGCTCATTCCGATATGGTGCGTACGACCGGTATTCTATCTGGCAATTTGTCTGATTTTGACGATATGTTTGACGACGATGATCTCTTGGATAGCGGTAACTATTCCGCTCGGCCTCAGCAGCTTTCGAGCACGACTTTTGACGAAGACACGTTCCAATCGCTCGACTTGGACGTGACGTCGGGGACGGTCGATGTTAAATGTGTCTCTGGCGGCCCGGTGCGTGTTATCGAAAGCGGCCGCGTTGCGAAGGCAACGTCTGCTTCTGATGCGGCTACCCGGAACCTTGCTGAGGTCAAGGGCTCTACGCTCAAGATCAGTCAGTTCGACTACGATGATAAGCGTGCGATTGACCGCACAATTACCATTGAGCTGCCGCGAGATGTTGCGGATAACCTGGTGGGCATTACGGCGAATGTGGGGTCGGGTGACCTGACGGTCGCGGGCATTGCGTGCCATGATCTGGATGTAACGCTGGACTCGGGAGACGTTGAGTTTACGGGCACCGTGACCGATACCCTGAATGCCGAGGTCGGTTCGGGCGATGTGACGTTCGAGCTCTACCAGGCCCCCGCGAAGTCGATGGACGTGAGTGTGGGCTCGGGTGACGTGGAGATGACGGTTCCGAACTCGACGGGCTTTAAGGCGAGCCTCACCTTGGGAAGCGGCGACTTCGAGAGCGATTTCCTTCCGCTTGACTACGACGGCGAGACCATTTTGGATCTTGAATTCGATAACGGCGATAAGTCTGCCACGTATCGTTTTGAGGTCGGTTCGGGCGACATGTCGTTTGATTCGGAGTGACAGCGGTTTCGGAGATCGGTACATATAGGCATGCTCTTTGATGGAGGCGCCGGAGCCGTGACGGGTTCCGGCGCCTTTGCCTTTACAATGGGGTCATGGAACAGATTATCTTGAACATACTCGAGGCTCTGCGTTGCGGCGAGACCGTAGACGACAAGGTTCTCGTCAAACTGATACATGCCGAGGCGCGCCGTGAGGGTGCCGATAAGCGCGATCTGGCCAAGCGCCGTCTGCTGCCGTTCTACCAGCGGGTTAAACGTGAGGATCCGGCTCGTTGGGATGGATGGAATGTCGATGCCGAGCTGGAGCGTCAGCTGCTACAGGTGCTGCGCATGAAGCCACGCCGCACGGCTTCGGGCGTGGCGACCATTACCGTCATCACCAAGCCCTGGCCCTGTTCGGGCGATTGCCTGTTTTGCCCCAACGATCTGCGCATGCCCAAGAGTTATCTGCACGCCGAGCCGGCGTGCGCCCGTGCGGAGCAAAATTGCTTTGACCCGTATCTGCAGGTGAGCGCTCGTCTGACCGCGCTTTCGCAGATGGGGCATGCGACCGACAAGATCGAGCTTATCGTGCTCGGCGGTACTTGGAGCGACTACCCGGAAGGCTATCAGACCTGGTTTATGTCGGAGCTCTTCCGCGCGCTCAATGACGATGCCGTGGCCGGTGTGGCGGCTAACCCCATGCTGGCCCGTCCGGGCATCAGCCGTGCCGAGGCGGGGCGTCTGCTCGATGACGCTCCCGCCGATGCCCTGCCGCCTGTGGTAGCAGAGCGCCGTGAGCGCTATCGGGCTGCCGGCATTGCGACCGACGAGTGTGAGCTTGCGGCAGGTATTGCTGGCGAACAGGAGCGTGTGGATGCTGCCGTGGGCGGCTATAACCGCGCGGTGCGTCGTCTGTACGGCCCCGGTACGCCGTGGGGCGAGGTTGCCAAGTGGCAGACGGCAACGATGGAGGAGCTCGAGCGTCAGCAGCGCATTAACGAGACGACGAAGCATCGCGTGGTGGGGCTCGTTATCGAGACGCGCCCCGATGCCGTAACGCCGCAGGCCCTCACGCTCATCCGCCGCCTGGGTTGCACCAAGATTCAGATGGGTATCCAGAGCCTCGACCAGCACCTGCTCGATATCAACGAGCGTCGCATTTCGGTGGCTCAGATCGAGCGGGCGTTTTCGCTTGCGCGCCTGTTTGGCTTTAAGATCCACGCGCACTTTATGCTCAACTTGCTGGGCGCCACGCCCGAGGGGGACAAGCTCGACTACGAGCGCTTTATGACCGAGGGGGCCTTTATGCCCGACGAGGCCAAGGTCTATCCGTGTGCGCTCATCGAGGGCTCGCGTTTGGTGGGCTGCTACGAGCGTGGCGAGTGGCGTCCCTATACCGAGGAGGAGTTGCTCGACGTATTGGCCGACGACATCGTGGTGACGCCGGCGTTCTGTCGTATTAGCCGTATGATCCGTGACTTTAGCTCCGACGACATCATGGTGGGCAACAAGAAACCCAACCTGCGCCAGCTCGTTGAGAACCGCTTGGCGGCTCGGGGTGACGGTGCGACAGTGCGCGAGATTCGCTATCGCGAGATCAGCACGGCGGGTGCCGACTTGGATGAGCTATCTCTTGATGAGGAGGTGGCGTACGAGACGCCGGTGACGCACGAGTGCTTTTTGCAGTGGGTGACGCCGCGGGGCAAGATCGCGGGCTTTTTGCGGTTGTCGCTGCCCGACCATTCGTTTGTTGCCGCGCATGCGGACGAGTTGCTGACGATGCCGGACGAGGCGATGATTCGCGAGGTACACGTGTATGGCATGGCGGCGCGCGTGGGGTATCAAGGCCAGGCGGCCCAGCACCATGGGTTGGGGCGTCTGCTCGTAGAGCGTGCGTGCGAGATTGCCCGGGATGCGGGTTATGCGCGCATCAACGTGATCAGCGCGATCGGTACGCGCGAGTACTATCGCCATTTGGGTTTTTACGACCACGGACTCTATCTGCAAAAGGAGCTCTAAATGAACAAGCCGAGTGTTTCTGCCGGCGTCGTTGCCGGCGTTGCCCTGGGGGCCGCGGCGCTTGGTGCGGCCGCTGTCGCTGTTCGTGCTGCCTGTCTGCAGGTTGCGCGAACCCGCAATGGGTTGGCGCGCGTGAAACGCGTGCACGATGAGGGCGGTGACGAGGTCCGTGTGCTCGTGCAGGGCGGCGTCTACCAAAGCGCGAGCTATGTTGGCGATCGTTGGGCGGAGCCGGTCTTTGCGTACTATCGCGCGTTTGACGACGTGTTTGAGGCCGAGGATGTGATGCGCGACGTTTACGGTCACGGTATCGACCGTATGCTTATGCTGGGCGGCGGTGGGTTTGCCTATCCCAAGTTTGCGCTGATGTCGCACGAGAGCTTGCGCATGGACGTCATTGAGTACGATGCCGAGATTACGCGCCTGGCGCGCCGCTGGTTCTATCTGGATGGGCTGGAGCACGCGGTGGGCGATCGCCTGCGGGTGATTACCGCTGAGGCTCGCTCGTATCTGGGCGTGACGAGCGTGGGCCATCGTCGCTACGACGTGGTCGTGAGCGATTGCTTTGGCGGCGCCGAACCCGTACGCGAGCTGGCGACGGTTGAGGCGTTGCGTTTAGTGCGAGGCAGCCTAAATGCCGGTGGTGTCTACGTTGCCAATATCGTGAGCGCAAACGAGGGGAGCGATGTGACGTTCCTGCGCGACTGCGCCGCCACGGCACTCGAGGTGTTCGCCCACGCCTGGGTGGTCCCATGTGGCGATACGGAGTTCGGCGGCGAGGAAAACTACCTGCTCATCGCCAGCGACGTCGACTATGCCTTTGCCGAAGCCGTGCCCTTCGACGCCGACTTCCTCGGCACTGCTCTCCACGACTAGCACGTCTCCCTGCGACCAGTCTGTTTGTGGTGGGGCTCTTTTAGCTACTTCATGGTCATGCCCAAAGTAGCTCAACAAGCCCCGTCCCAAAAAAGACCGGTCTTAGGCGTGGTCGCGCCAGCTGAGGACGCGCTGCTTCATGCCCTCGATGTCGAGCACGCCTTCGGCGAAGCCTTTGCGCACGAGCTCCTCGGGAACGTACTCGTCGTAGCAATCAAAATAAGGCACCTCGTCGGGATAGACGAGCTCGATGGGGTCGAAGTCCTTCTCGGCCTCGGCGACGAGCACCTCAAAGAATGTCTCCTCGTCGGCCTTCATCTTAAACTGCATAAAGTACGGGCGTGATGGGTCGAGTCCGCGAAGGCCCAGCTCCGCGGCGCATTTAATCTTGAGCATACGCTCGAGCGCCAGAAAGGCGTAGCTGCCCAACCAGGGGAAAAGCACCCAGGTGTCGCCACCCAGGCTGATGAGCGGCTTGGTCCCCGCGCCCGAAATCTCGGCCGTATGGCGAGCCTGCGCCAAGCGGGCCCGTGCGTTACCCATAAGGTACGGATATACTGCGTGCTCGTTGAGCGCCTTGCGCATGCGCTCGAGTACGTGTGTATTGATGTCGCCGGGGCAGTCGCCAAAGTAGGCCGGCACCCGGCCCTTGACCTGCGTGGCAAAGACGGTGTGGCGCTTCCAGTCCACTTCCTCGACAATCCAGCAGTGTCCGGCGATGGCGATGCGCTCACCGGGCGGTGGCGGATTGACGATTGTGCCCAACTCGGCCGACTCGCTGCGGACGGTGAACTCCTCGTTTTCCTGGAACACGGCGTAGAACTTAAAGTTGTTAATGATGCGTTCGCCCGCGAGGCCCACAATGAGCCCACCGCCCTCGGTGACCTGAATATGGTCGATCTTGATGAGGTGGCGCAGCAACACGCGATAGTCATCGGCCGAGACTCGATGGAAATAACTGAGCGTGAGTACGCGCTGGGCAAGCTCTGCCGGTGTGAGTTCGCCGGTGCTGGCAAGCGTCGACATGGTCTGGTGATAGAGCAGACTGTAGGGAAGTCGATCGAGCTCAGGCGGCTCGACCCACTTTTCCTCGCGATAGAGCTGTACGAGCGCGATGCCCTGCAGGAGCTTCCACGGAATGGTCTCGGGCATCATCGTGCGCGGCTCGGGCTCTTCCTCGCGCATGACAAACCACATCTCGGGCGGAAGGTCGCGGCGTCCCGTGCGGCCCATTCGCTGCAAAAAGGAGCTGACGGTAAACGGCGCATCGATCTGAAACGCACGCTCCAGACGGCCGATATCGATACCGAGCTCCAGCGTAGAGGTGGTGACGGTTGTCTGTGCCTGTTCCTCGTCGCGCATGAGCTCTTCTGCCGTCTCACGCAACGATGCCGAAAGATTGCCGTGATGGATGAGGAAACGGTCGGGCTCGTGCCGGCTTTCACAGTAGCTGCGCAACATGGAGCACACGGCCTCTGCCTCCTCGCGCGAGTTGGCAAAGACCAGGCACTTGCGGCCGCGGGTATGTTCAAAGATGTAGCCCATGCCGGGGTCGGCGTTGTCGGGTGCGGTGTCGGTGGGGTTGAGAAGCGTCTGCTCGGTGGCCCGGGGGATGTCGACTTCGCCCTCGGGGGCCGAGGAAGCGCGACTGTCCTTGGGGGCAGCCTTGCCCCGTGCCTGCTCGCGACATTGGCGGCGTTCCTCCTGTGTGAGTTGTCCGCTATGGCGCATGTCTTGGGTGCTGACGGGCAGTGCCGCGGGTGCCGCTGCCTCAATGCGCTCGCATGCAAGCACTTCGGCCTCTTGAGGACCCATGCCCTCGAATCCCCGCTGCTGAGCCTGGGGACCCGAGTTGTAGAAGTGCTCCATGGAGATACGCCACACGCGGCGCGGCTCCTCAAAGCGGGGGATGACGCAGTCGCGTCCCGTCCCCTGCGACAAGAAGGCGCCCGTGCGTTCCGGGTCCCCGATGGTGGCCGAAAGGCCGATGCGCCTGGGCCGCACGCCCGCCATGCGCGAAAGACGCTCGATAAGGCAGAGCGTCTGCCCGCCGCGGTCACCACGCATGAGCGAGTGGACCTCGTCGATGACCACATAGCGCAGGTCGCAAAACATACGCGGAATTGCCATGTGCTTGTGGATCAGGAGTGCCTCGAGTGACTCGGGCGTAATCTGCAAGATGCCGCTCGGTTTTTTGATGAGCTTAGCCTTGTGCGACTGCGAGACATCGCCATGCCAGTGCCAGACAGGGATATTGGCTTCTTCGCACAGGTCGTTGAGGCGGACGAATTGGTCATTGATGAGCGCCTTGAGGGGGCCAATGTAGAGGGCGCCCACGCTTGCGGGCGGGTTCTCCCAAAACTCGGTCAGGATGGGAAAAAAGGCTGCCTCGGTTTTGCCGGAAGCCGTGGATGCCGTCAGGAGCACATTGTCCTGCGTGTTAAAGATGGCATCTGCCGCCGCAACCTGGATAGAGCGCAAGCTCTCCCAATCGTGGGAGTAGATGAAGTCTTGGATAAACGGGGCGTAGCGGTCAAAGGCGTTCACGGGGCCTCCTCTCAAAAACGAATCTCTCAACGCGGCTGGCAACGGCTTGCTGCATTACTGCCTCAACGTTTGCCCAGATAGAACCTACCAAAATAAACCTGTCCCTTTTTGGCAGGCTAGATGGTGAATTCGGCGAAGTTACGGTCGCCGTCTGCGGTGCCGGTGTCGCCTGTTGCGGCTGCCGGCGCCAGCGCGTCGCCACCAACGCTTTGCAGCAGCTCCGCCACATTTGCATCGGGGTTCTGACACAGGATATCGAGCAGTTCGATAAAGTCACGAATGACTTCACGCGGCGTCAGATGCGTGTCGGCTCCCACACGACCGAACTCGATCTTGAGGAAGTCCACCAAGTCGTTCTCGGTAAGCGTGGGCGTCCAGCCAAAGTAGCCGGCGTGAATTTGCATGAGTTTTTCGATCAGCACCAGCAACTCCTCATAGGTGAGTGGCTGCAGGCGGATGATGGGCGCGAGCATGTCCTTAAGGTCCTCGCGCGCAAAGCGGCCCTGAGCGAGTCGGCTGCGCAGGGCCTCGTAGGAGAACACGCCTCGGCGGCGGTCTTCGATAGAGGTTGGAGTGCCGCCCATGATCATGCCCAGGTACTGCGCCTTGCCCTGGAGCGTGTCGTTGTACATAGTCAGGATCTTCTCGTAGTTGTATTGGCGCGTGATCGCGTTGGGAATCTTGTACAGATTCACGAGCTCGTCGATGAGCACCAGCATGCCCTTGTATCCGCTGCAGACCAAAAAGCGTGCAATGAGCTTAACGTAGTCGTACCAGTCGTCATCGCTGATGATGGTCGAGGAGCCCAGCTCGGCGCGAGCCTCGCTCTTGGTACGGTATTCGCCGCGGATCCATTTGGTCACGCGGCTCATGGCTTCCTCGTCGCCCTCGGATACGGCCGTGCGATAGCGGCGAAGCATGCGGGTGAAGTCGAAGCCGTGGACCATCTCCTCGAGCGGGGCCAGTTGGGCATTGACGACCGACTCGTCGACGTCGGCACACGAGGCAACCCAGCGATCCAGAATTAGGTTGAGTGCACCGCCCTCGGGGCGCGTCTTGGTCGATATATTGCGTATGAGCTCGCGGTAGGTGGCAAGGCCCTGCCCCTGCCCGCCCTGCAGACGGCGCTCGGGGGATAAGTCTGCATCGGCGACGACGAATCCCTCGCCCATGGCATGCGTTCGGATGGTTTGGAGCAAAAAGCTCTTGCCGGCGCCGTAGCGACCGACCAGAAAGCGGAAGCTTGCGCCGCCGTCGGCGATGAGACTCAAATCGGTGAGCAGGGCGCGAATCTCGACCTCGCGTCCCACGGTGATATAGGGAAGGCCGATGCGCGGGACCACGCCGCCCTTGAGCGAGTTGAGAATGACGGCGGCGACGCGCTTGGGCACGCGGGGTGCTGCGGATGCGGTATCACTCATAGTCTAGGTATCCTCTCACGTCTGCTTCGTAGTCCTCGATAATTTGCGGTCCTGCCGCGCCAAATTCAATTACGGTGTCACCCACCAGGTCAAAGAGCGCCTCGTTGATGCTATCGACGAGCATGTCCTCGCTCTGTCCCGAGTGCGCCACTGCCGATGTCGCTTGCGCTGCGTTCTGCTCGAGCAGTGCGCGCAGATACGCGGTTGCGGCGGGCGCGAGTTCGCTCGCGGCGTCAGTGGGCGCAGCCGCTGCGAGCGGGGGCGTCGGCGCGAGAAGCGGTGCCACGACACCAAACTGTTCGGTGGATATGGTTGGCTCGTCGGTATCGTCCTGCCGAATGGGTGCCGCGACCGCCTCGACAATCGCGTCGGCTACGGGCTCGGCTTCCGGTTGCCCTGAGTCCGCTGCCTCGGCTTCCACAGGTGTGCCGCCCTCGCGCTCTTCATCGATCAAAAGCGCTTCGCGCGTTTGCGCGGCGGCGCTCCGAATGTGCCCCAGCTGGCTCAAATCGATATCGATCTTGATGGGCTGGTGTGCGGCGTCCCACGAAAGCCATGCCATGATCTCGTCATCGATGATCTTGGCCAGATATTTGGGGACCTTCTCCTCCTTCAGGGGGTGGGTGGGGTCTAGGGCCAGGCGTAGGCGTTGGTCGCAGGCGCGCATCATCTCACCAAGCTTGCTGCTTTTTTGCCTGCTGCCGTGAATTCGCATGCATTCCCAAAAGCCGTTTTGGCAGCGGTAGATGTGAATGGGGTCCAGGCGATATTCGCAGTCCTCGTGGCGCTCGGGCGCAAAGAATACGGCCGAGGCAAACATGGTGTAGGGCATGGCCGTCTCCTCCCCAAATAAGCTCGCCACGATGTCGGTCTTTCGGTGCGTGTCATAGTAGCGCGCCATACGGACATACACGGCGCACGCCACGTGGCGCAGATCGCGGTGGTGGCTGCGGTCGAGCCGCGAGTTACTTAGGTTGTATGTGGAGAGGGCGTTGATGGCGGCCATGAGTCGCTCCTCGCGCACCTCATCGGGCGGAAGGGGGAGCGTGGGCTCGGAGGTTTTGCGACGCTTAGGGGTCTGGCCGGACGGTGCCGGTGCTGGTACAAGGTCTCGTGCCGCGCGCCGCAGCTCGATAAGGGCGTTATCGAACATGACGGTTTTAGAGTCGCGAAGTAGCTTGGGGTCGAGTCCGTGGAAAACGGCGTAATCCTGCAGCCACACGCGCGCAAACCGGTCGATGCCGGGCTCGAAGGCGCGATAGACATCCCAAAAGGCCTTGATCTTGTTAAAACCTTCGAGCGGATCATCTATGCCAATGCCGCAAATCAGCTCATAGAGATACAGAAAGGCAAAGGATGTAGACATTTCCTCGACGGTTCCGCGGCGCACTTGGGCACGCCAGGTAAAGTAGCCGCGCAACTGCCGGTCGCTCATGGCATTGTAGGTGGGAAAGTACGACTTAAAGGTGCCGTTGTAGGGACAGTCGTCCTCAAAGTCGGCCATCAGCAAGCCCTGGCGGTAGAAAAGCTCGGCCTCCGATAGCCAGCGGCCCGCGCCGCCCTTGGGGTCATCCTGCCAGCGCGATATCTCGCGCATCTTGCGGTATTGGTCGGGGAGGAAATTCTGCATCTGTCGGCCGGTTTTGAGAATCAGCTCGTCTGCGTAGATTTCGTTTGAGAAGCGGGCGGACTGATGGGTCCGGGCCTCGGCCATAATGCGCTCGATGAGCATCTTGATGTCCTGGTCGGCCACCGCTTCTCCTCTCCTAACGCAGCTTCGGTGACCTCATATCATAGCACAGCATCAAACAGGTGTTCGAGATACTGCTGCGTAGATAGATTTAGAACAGGAGGGCGTAGATGACGGCGATGACGACGGAGGGGAGCATATTGGCCGTGCGGAAGGTCTGAGGACGGATGAGGTTGACGCCGACGCAGAAGATGAGCATGGAGCCTACGAGCGAAAGGCTGTCGAGGGCTGCCGTAGTCATGATGGGGGAGAGTGCGCCGGCAAACAGCGTGATCGTCCCCTGGAACACGGCGACGGGCAGGGCGGAGAAAATGCAGCCGCGGCCAAGCGACGCCGTCATGGTGCAGACGATGATGCAGTCCAATGCGCCTTTCAGGGCAAGCGTTGACCAGTCACCGAGCAGACCGTCCTGGATCGATCCCACAATGGCCATGGCGCCGATACACACGGTGAGTGAAGTCGAGACAAAAGCGTTGGTGAACTCGTTATCGCCCTCGCTGCCGGTTTTGCGCTTGAGCCATTCGCCAAGGTTCTCGATGGCGGCCTCCAAGTTGATGGCCTCGCCGATGAGCGAGCCGAGGGCGAACGAGACGATGAGCATGGTGGTGCCGGTGGTCGCTAGCGCCTTCCCATCGATAAGGAGCATCTTTTGCATGGTGCCGCCAAGGCCGATAAACAGGACGCACAGCCCCGATGCTTTCATGAGCGTGTCTTGGATGCGCGGTGTAATGAAGCGGCCGCCCGCTAATCCCAAAAGACCGCCCGCAACTAAAAGCACAACGTTGATGATTGTTCCCAAGCCCGGCATGAGCCCTCCTGTATTGATGCCAACGTGGCAATCGTAGCAGAACGAAATGCGAGGTACATCGCGACTCATCTAATACGTTATATAAGTGGTATTAGGAATGATGCGCGGCATTTAAGCCTCAGGTGGTTGTCGGGACATAGGGATAGTATTCAAAGCGCAGTGTCATAAGCCGCTGTGGGGATTCAATAGCCGCGGCGATGATATTGGCATCGCGGGCACGATCAAACCCTTCGAGTTCGATCTGATACGAGACGTCTTGCATAATGTCCAGGCGTCGCCAGGCCAGGAGTGTGTCGCCATCGAATTCCAAGGTCTTGCCTCCGTCTGGAGCAACGGCGTATAGACGCAGCTTGGCGGTGGTTGCAGGGTCGACAACTGTGACCTTTTTAATTTCGTTTCGAGTATTCTTGGCGCCCAACAAGGTGAGCAGTGTTGGGGCCACGACCTCGCCCGATGGCAAAAAGACGACTTCGATGGATTCAGGAAATGCGATGATAGCCGACTTGCGGACGGGCTGATTGGCGGCGGCAACTTCGATGTTCACAGCGTCGATGACCTCTGTGTGGTCGAGCGCGGCAAGCACGCAGCAGTTACCTTCATCGATCTCTTGAGGATCAGCAAGCCCCAGACTGTCCGCGAGCTCGGGATCGTTTGGATCGGCAGCGGGCTCATTCGGCGCTTCGAGAGAAGCTGGGACGCTGTTTGTCGGCGACGGCGTGTCGCCCGCACCTGCTTCTTTGTCCGCGCTCTCTTCTTGTATGGTTGCGTTGATGGGTTCGTCGTTTGGGGGGAGCGTCTTGGCGTCAAACGCGGAGGGGAGAATTCCGATGGCTCCGGATCCGTTCCACTCCATTTCGAGAAGCGCCGGGTCGGCAAGAATGCGTTGCCTGCTTTGCGCGTGGGCATCGATTTCAATAGGGCCTGCCTCTATCCCTCGTGTAAGGCTGAGTGATCCGGCTGGCTTCTCGAAATGAGCGTCTGTGTCTTTGGTGCTGACGGCGTAGAACAGCAGGGACGCTTCTCCCGCCGCGATAACATCGGTACCGGCTTTGGTCAGCCGCAACGATGCCGTGAATGAGAGGGTGGGCTGCGCATCGTCTGCATTCGCGGCGGCGCAGCCCAGACATATACCGCCTCCTTTCTCGAAAAACGCACCGTCGAAGGCGACCTTCGCTCCGTTCGCCGAGTCATCGACCGAAGCGATGTCGATGCGCAGCTCTAAATTGCATGGATCGCCATCCGCATCGAGCACAACCGAGCGCCACGTGCAGACGGCGCACCCCGCCTGGGAGCCGTTTGCCTTGTTCGAACGATTGATATCCACGACTATCGAGCCGTCCGTATTACGACGAAGGCATCCCGAGGTTGAGATCACGGCCTGTGCGATCGAAAAACGCTCGCACGCAATGGCGCTCGACGGATTTGGTGCGGAACTTAGGGCTACTGGTAAGGAGTCTGCCATGACGGGAGTCGCCCAAGCGGCGACAGGCGTTCCGGTTGCGAGCGCGCCGCAGAGTGCGACGACGGGCAAAAGGTTCTTCGATGCCATGGGGTCTCCTTAGCTAATTTAGTGCGGCCTGTCCGTGTTTTGTTTCTGGCTGCGTTTGATGTGCAGACCGAGGCCGGCGGTTCCCGCGCCTGCTGCTGTGGCGCCTGCTGCCAAGAGCCATCGTCTGTCGCCTGTCTGCGCCAACGGTTCCTCGCGGTCGCCGCGGTCGAGCTCCAAGAGGTCGACCGTCACTTGCGTGGCGGCCTGCGCCTGTTCTTGCTGGGCAAAGGCCATGGCTGGCCCAAACGCTAGGATGCTGACGGCGGCGGCCAGGGCGACGGCCTTATGCCGTGTGCGCACCGGGCTCGACCGTCCAGGTGATCGTCGCAACCTGATCGCCTTCGCCGGTTACGCGGAAGATGTCGCGCGTGACGCGGGCGACGTTTCCGCTTGTCTTGAGCTTGATTTTGTCCGTGCCGCCGGCAATGCCCTGGTAGCCCATGTCGAAGGCTGCATTCTTGGAAAGATCGAGGCCCGTCCCTTGCGCGGCGGCGCTGGCGTTCTGGAGCGCGCCGTCGGGGCCGACCTTAAAGTCGATGGAGTTCTGCGCGGTTCCGGCCTTGGCGTCGGCGGCAATGGTCCAGGTGTTCATGGCGTCGATCTTCATGTTGGTGACATGGATGCCGTAGGCCGAATGATTGCCGATGGTGGTCGCGTCTTCTGAGGGGCCCTGAAGCGTGCCGTCGGCCTTGGCGACGAAGGGAATAACCGTCGGAACTTTGAACTCAACGTTGTCGATCTCGGTCCTGACCATTACCTTCGTGGTTCCAACGCGCCCGGCTGCCATAGCTGGCGTCGGGGCGGCGCCCATTGCGAGCGCGAGCGCGAGCCCTGTGCCCACGACGAGCGCTCTGACTCCGTTCATGTTCCTGGTGATGTCCATGGTCGTTCCTTTCTATTCGCCGCGGGCCGTCCCCGCGATGATTGGACGAATGCTGGTGAATTGCATGCGGTGCCGTGTCGGCCGGAAGGCTAGTTCTCGGTTTGCTCAACCCGTACCTTGACACGTGTCGGATTGCCGTGGCTGTCGAGGGTCTTTGCATCGAGTGCCTGGATCTCGATGTACGCCTCGCCTTCTTTGATGTCGCCGGCGGGGCACGTCTCGATTGTCTTGCCGGTCTCGACCACACCGGATTCGTACATGGTCTCGTCGTTTTGGATGACGCGGAATCGCTGGGGAAATTTATTGTCTTGGACGTTTTGCACGTTGACGCGCAGTTTGCCGTCCTCCTGCAGCTGAGCGACCGGCGCGACCGAAATCGTCATCATGTTGTCGCGGACGATGGCGTCGAGCTCATCTTGGATTTCCTGGCGCGTTTTGCCCTCGGCCGTCGTAACCGAAGCGCCCGCCTCGGGTACGGGCTGCGACTGCCAAACGTATAGTCCTACGGCGACAAGGGCACAGACGATGGCCAAGCAGGCAACGATGAGCTTCTTGCGACGACCCAGGCCTGCAAAGTGGGGTGGCTTCTTCGCGCTCATGCGGCATCCTTGGCGGTATAGATGCGCGCAAAGGTGGACGGGTCCGCTCCAAAGAGCATGTGAAGCATCAGACGGCGCGAGTAGACGAGCTCGTCGAAGTCGGGAGGGAGCTCGATGTCGTGGATATGCGCGATGTGGTGGGCGAGCGCCGAGAACGACTCGGGGTCGCAGATCACATCGGTGGTAACGTGGTAGACCGTCGTATCGGGGAATGCCTCTTCGTCGAAAGGCAGGAGATGGGGATCGTCGTCGACTTCGATGGCGATGCCGTACTGGGGCCAGTAATATGCCATGGGAACCTCCCTGCTTCTGGGGCCAAAACTTCTGTCGGTTTTGGCTGTCGATGCCGACCGTATCAGCCGTTACTTGACCAATTGCTGACCAAATGCTTGACGGATTGGCGTCTCCGCAGGTAAAAGGCGGCAAAAAATACTCCAACTTTTTTCGAGCGGCAATCGCGCGGTCAGTGACGGCGGGGCCATATGTGTTAAAAGCATCGTCTGCCGAGGAAATCCAGCCGCTCGCCGAATTGCACGAACGTAAAAATCGCCAATTATGGAGACGGTCTCGAACACGTCGACGAAACGATGCGGTAACATCTCCCTGCAAACACTGTAGTTAGCTAAAGGTGGAGTTCGCGTGTCTGTAACCATCAAACCCTTCACCGACGAGTTCGAAGAGTATGGCCGCGATGAATCTCGCGCATCGGGCGAAGCATCGAGCATCTCGTTTCCGACAACGGAAGACGAGGTCCGTGCCATTTTGGAAAAGCTCCATGCCGAGCGTGTCCCGGTAACGGTTCAGGGCGCCCGAACCGGCCTTGCCGCCGGTGCCGTGCCCCACGGCGGGCATATCCTCAATACTTCCCGTATGAATCGCTATTTGGGCCTTCGCCGCGATGAACAAGGCCAATTTCTGCTGCGCGTGGAGCCGGGCGTTGTGCTCTCGGAGCTGCGCAAGCAGCTGAGCAAGAAGGTGCTGCCGACCGCTGGTTGGGACCAGGCATCGCTTGAGGCCTACGAGGAGTTCCAAGAGGCTCCCGAGCAGTTCTTTCCCACCGATCCCACCGAGGCGTCTGCCTGTCTGGGCGGCATGGCGGCATGTAACGCCTCCGGTGCCCGCAGCTACGCCTACGGCCCCATGCGCCCACATATCACGGGACTCCACGTCGTGCTGGCTGATGGCGATTTGCTTGAGCTTCGGCGCGGCGAGGCTTTTGCCCAGGGCCGCCACCTGTCGCTCGTGACGGCAGCGGGCCGTACACTCGAGCTCGATCTTCCCGGCTATACCATGCCCAAGACAAAAAATGCTTCGGGCTATTTCGTTGCTGACGATATGGATGCCATCGATCTGTTTATCGGTGCGTGTGGCACAATCGGTGTCATCACCGAACTCGAGATTGCCCTGCAGGTGGCACCCGCGGTCGTTTGGGGCGTGAGCTGCTTCTTCGACAGCGAAGACAAGGCCGTGTCCTTCACCGATTCTGTGCGTCCCGTCCTGTCCCATGCGGCTGCCATCGAGTACTTCGATGCTGGCGCCCTGGATATCCTGCGTCGTCAGCGTGAGCAGTCGACGGCGTTTGCCTCGCTGCCTGCGCTCGACAAAGACGCCAAGGTCTGTGTCTACGTGGAGCTCGACTGCGACGACGAAGCCCAGGCGACTGAGGAGCTGTATCACTTGGGGTGGGTACTGGAGCTTGCGGGCGGCAGTGACGATGCGACATGGGTCGCGCGCACCGAGGTCGATCGCGAGTGCCAGCGGTTCTTCCGCCATGCGGTCCCCGAGAGTGTCAACATGTTCATCGACGAGCGTCGCCGCACGGATCCCACCATCACCAAACTGGGTTCGGACATGTCGGTGCCCAATGCACGCCTTGCCGATGTCGTGGCCCTCTATCGCCGCACACTGGCCGAAAGCGGGCTTGAATCTGCTGCCTGGGGGCACATCGGTAACAACCATCTGCATGTGAACATCCTGCCGCGCGATGCGCAGGACTACCGTCGCGGTGGCGAGCTGTTTGCCCAGTGGGCTTCTGAGGTCACGGCCATGGGCGGTGCCGTTTCTGCCGAGCATGGCGTCGGCAAGATCAAGGCGGGCTTCTTGGAGGCGATGTACGGTCACGAGGCCATGGTCGAGTCGGCGCGGCTCAAGCTCCAGCTCGATCCCGACGGGCAGCTGGGTCGCGGCAACCTGTTTTCGGAGAAGCTCTTGGATGGGCTCGTCCAGAAAGGGGGCGCGTGAAGATGAGCGATTTCCATATGGTGGTGTGCGTCAAGGCCGTGCCGGGCAGCACCGAGGTCAAGATGGACCCCAAGACCAATACCATCGTGCGCGATGGCAAGCAGGCGGTCATTAATCCCTTTGATGCGAGCGCTTTGGAATGCGCGCTGGCGCTGAAGGACGACTTTATCGGCTTTGGCATGGACGTGCGCGTAACGGTGGTGTCGATGGGCATCCCCGCGACCGAGTCGCTGCTGCGCGACTGCATCGCTCGAGGTGCCGACGACGCGCTGCTGCTGACCGATCGCGCCTTTGCAGGTGCCGATACCCTGGCGACCACCTATGCCCTCAAGTGCGGCATCGAGGCGCTCGACGAGGACTTCGACCTGCTCATCTGCGGCAAGATGGCGGTGGATGGCGATACGGCCCAGATTGGTCCCGAGCTTGCCGGTGCCTTTGATATTCCCTGCGTGACCGACGTGAGCTGCGTGCAGAGCGCGGGCTTTACGACCTGTGGCTCGCTGGCGCTCGTTCACGGATGCGATGCCGGCGAGGAGACGGTGTACCTTGAGATGCCGTGCGCGATGACGACTGCCAAGGAGATTGGCCAGTTGCGTATGCCGAGTATTGCCGGTATTCGCGCGGCGGAGGAGGCGGACGTGCGCGTGGTCAGTGCCGCCGACGTGAACGCCGACCCCGCGCGTTGCGGTCTTGCCGGGTCGCCGACACAGGTCGTGCGCTCGTTTGTGCCCGACCGTGACCAAACGTGCGAGGCCGTTGAGGGGACGGCGTCCGAGCAGGCGGCAAAGCTTGCCAAGATTATCGAGGGGATGGCATAGATGAGCGGACTGATTATCGATAGCGAAGCCTGTATCGGCTGCGGTCGCTGCGTTCGCGCCTGTGCCTCGGGCGGCATCGTAGTGGAAGGCGAGCGACCCAACCGATGCGCCCGCGTAACTGACGGCTGCATCCTATGCGGTGGGTGCGTCGACGCCTGCCCCGTCAATGCTATCTCGATCGAGCGTGACGAGGCCGCTGGTGCGGTGGACCTTGATGCATATCGAGACATTTGGGTCTTCGTGCAGACTGACGAGCACGATGCCGTGGCTCCCGTGGCCTACGAGCTCATGGGCAAGGGGCGCGAGCTTGCCGATGCTCGCGGCTGCCGTCTGGTGGCACTGGTCGGCATGAGCCCCGAGGGCTCGCTTGGGGACCTGGAGCATCTGGTTTGCGCGGGCGCCGACGAAGTCCTGGTCTGTCGCGACGAGCGCCTGCGCCAAAACGATGCGGAGGTCTACGCCCGCTTGATCTGCGATTTGGCAGCCGAACGCAAACCCGAGGCCATCCTATATGGTGCAACCGCTTTTGGTCGCGAACTGGCACCCGGCGTTGCCGTGCGTTCGCAGACGGGTCTTACGGCCGACTGCACCGTGCTTTCGATGGATGCGGAGTCGGGCCTACTGCAGCAGACGCGCCCGGCGTTTGGCGGCAACTTGATGGCCACCATTATCTGCCCCAATCATCGTCCCCAGATGGCAACGGTGCGTCCCGGCATCTTTGGAGCGCCCGAGTTTGATTACGGCCGCTCTGGCACGATTACCCAGGTATCGCTGGCGGATGATGTTAAGGCCCGCGTCAAGATCTCGATTCCAGCCGAGGAGTGGGGGCAGCAGGCATCAATTGCCGATGCCGAGCGCCTGGTCGTGGTGGGCCGCGGCATTGGCTCCAAGAAGAATCTGCCTCTGATGCGAAAGCTCGCCGATGCGCTGGGTGCCGAGCTTGGTTGCACGCGTCCCGTCGTGGAGGCGGGCTGGCTGGAGTACCGCCACCAGATTGGCCAGACCGGCGTGTCGGTTTCGCCTAAGCTCCTCGTGAGCATCGGCGTTTCGGGTGCTATCCAGCACCTAGCCGGCATCGGCGGCGCGGAGTGCATCATCGCCGTCAACGAGGACCCGGATGCTCCCATCTTTGGCGCTGCGCAGTACAAAGTTGTCGGCGACGCCGTCGAAGTCGTCGAGGAGCTCCTGGCCCAGCTCGAGCGCTAGGCGCGCGCCAGCCAGTCGCGCATCTCGTCCTTTAAGCGCTCCCAGGTCGCTTGCGTGGCGGGATCGGTAAAGGGCCGCACGATACCAAAGGGCGCGTCGAGCAGGCGGTAGATATCGCCCTGCTTGCGCGCCAGCGCGCGGCTTGCGGGATAGACGAGCTCAAACATAAAGCAGATGAGCCCCACCAAGTAGTCGGCCGGCTCATCGCGTTCGTCGCGTGCGACGCAGCGGTGTTCGTCAAAGGCGGCAAGCGTCGGTACCGAGAAGTGGCTGGTAAGAAATGTATCCTCATCAACCTTGAGGATGGTGTCGACGGTGCTGTCGGCGATGGTGCGCATAATGTCGATCTTGTCGCCATCGCGCACGATATCGCAGAAGTTCCGCGTGCGGGTGTCGAGTTCCGTGGGTAGGCGAAAATCGCTGTGGTGGGCGATGCTTGCACGGATGAGCTCGTCTTCTGCCGGATCGTCGATAAAGTCGCGGATGCTCGTTACGGCGGGTGCATCGGCGGGATTCTCGCCAAAGAGGACCTCGATGCCCAGCGCCGCATGGCTCATGCTCTCGGCGTCCTTAAAGGTGTCCCAGCGTCGCAGCTGCTCAAAGCGGCCCATATCGTGTAGCAGGCCGCAAAGCCATGCCAGGTCAATATCTTCTGACGACCAGCCCTGCTCGCGCGCTACGGCATCGCATGCCTCGGCCACGTGGTACGTATGCTCGATTTTGAGCGCGATGCGTGGGTTGGTGGCGTCGTAGGCATCAGTGTAGCTTTTGAAGGCCGCGCGCGCCCGGTCTCGATCGATAGCTGTCATAATGACTTCCTAAAAAGTTGTGTCTTTCGATCCGGTGGCAATTGTAGGTGAACTCGGTTGCTGTCGGATGATGATTCTGCCGTGTCGCTACATGCGGTTCGGAGACCTTGTCAGGATGAGAAGCGTATGGTGCTCAAAATCGTTAGAACCGTCTGGCCAGTGATGCTTACCTATGTTGCAATAGGCGCGCCGTGCGGAATGATCATGGGGCAGACGGGAATGGAACCCTGGATGGTCTTTGCCCTGAGCAGCACGTTTGTGACGGGCAGCGGCCAGTTTATGATCTGCAATCTTTGGCTGGCGGGCGTACCGGCACCTTCGATTATCGCGAGCGTTGCCGCCATCTCCTCGCGTTTTGCACTTTACTCGGCATCGATCGCGCCGCATTTGAGGGGTGCCTCGAAGCGTCAGACGCTGGCTGTTGCCGCGACACTTACCGAGGAGGCATATGGCATCTCGCTTGCCGAGTTGGTTGAAGGGGAGGATTGGGGCCCGCGCGAGTCCTTTGTGCTCAACGTGATCCTCATCGCAACATGGGGCGTTTCGTGTACGATGGGCGCCATCGTCGGCGCCGTTGTCGATGTTCCCACCGCCATTGCAGCCTTTGTCTGCACCTCGCTCTTTATCTGCCTGCTCTTTTCGCAGCGGCTGTCGCGCGGCAACGTTGTCGCGGCGGTTTCGGGCGCGGTGTCCGTCGCCGTATGCAAGTTCTTGGGCCTCGCGAATATTGCCGTGCCGGCAAGCGTCGTGGCCGGCATTGCCATTGCGTTGGCGTGCGATGCTGTATTTGACGGAAGAGGTGCCCGCGATGCCCGTTAACGAGTTCTTGGTTCTGTGGCTGTCGTCGTGGGCTGCTATCGCGTTCTTTCGCATCGCGCCGGCGTTCGCCTTGCGCGGGCGGACCCTGTCGCCCCGCATTACCGAGGCCCTGGGCTATATCCCGCCCGCTGCCTTTGCCGCGCTGGTCGCCAACGACTTGGTGAGCCCCGGCGTGTTCGACACGGGACTCTGGCCTGCCTTGGTTCCCTGGATTGCGGCCGCCGGCGTCGTGGCGGTGGCAATCAAGACAAAGTCGATGTTGTGGTGCTGCGTTTCGGGCATCGTGTTCTATATCGTTTTGAGCCTCGTATAGGAGCAGGACGCGTTATCGTCCCAGCTTAACGAATCGAATTTCTCACCGAGGCGGTCTGCTTCTTCTGGTACCATGGTCAAACTTTACTGTAGCAAAGCGTGACGTGGGCTTTTGTTCTGCGTCAGCGGAAATGGGGGTTTCATGGCACAGGAAGCGACCGCCAACGAGCAAAAGAATTTCAAGGTCCCGCGTATCCCGGGCGACATCATGATCTATCCGATGATCGTCGGCCTTTTGCTCAATACCTTCTGCCCGCAGGTCTTTGAGGTCGGCGGCTTCTTTACGGCTGCCTGCCGCGGCGGCTCCAACACCATCGTTGCCGCGATCTTGCTGTTCGTGGGCGCCGGCATCAGCTTTAAGTCCACGCCGGGCGCCATCAAGACCGGCATCGTCGTGCTGATTCCTAAGCTTGTAGTGGCAGCCGCGCTGGGTCTGGGCGTCGCGTACTTCTTTAACGATAACTTTTTAGGCCTGAGCTCGGTTTCCATCATCGGCGGCATTACGTTTTGCAACATGGCGCTCTATACGGGCATCATGGGCGAGTTCGGCGATGAGTCCGAGCAGGGCGCTGTCGGTATCCTGTTCTTTACGGCCGGCCCCGCCGTCACGATGATCATCCTTGGTGTTTCGGGTCTCGCCAACATCCCCGTCGGCACCATCATCGGATCCATCCTGCCGCTCGTTATCGGCATGGTCCTGGGCAACTTGTTCCCGTTTATCAAGAACCTGCTGGTCCCCGGCGCCAATTCCGCGATCGCCGTTATCGGCTTTCAGCTCGGTGCGTCCATGAGCCTTTCGAGCTTTATCACCGGCGGTATTTCGGGTATCCTGCTGGGCCTCATCACGCTCTTTATCGTCGGTCCCATTACCTTTGCCTTCGAGCGCTTGTGTGGTGGCAACGGTAAGGCGGCTGTGGCATGCTCCACCATTGCCGGCACGGCCATGACCACGCCGGTCGCCCTCGCCGAGGTCGCTCCGCGCTATGCCGAGCTTGCGCCCACCGCGTATGCGCAGATCGCCACCGCCGTCATCATCACGGCAATCATGGCCCCGATTCTGACCGGCTGGGTCGATAAGAAGTTCTGCCAGGGCAAGGAAGACCTGTCGCCTGCCGGTGTCGAGGCCATCGAGGAGGCTGTCGCGGCCGACATCGATGGCGAGTAGCAATCGATACCCATCAATGATTCCGGCGTGCAACTCGCGCCGTTTGAGCGCCCGAACGAGAGCTGTCTTGCAGTGATGTTCGGGCGCTCTGCTATTATTCCCCTTACCCCTGCGGAGAAAGGGGCGTTTATTGCCCAGACACGAATCGGGCGATTCTGACCACTTGGATATTGAAGGGAGGGCGTCTAGTGGTTAAGGCACTCAAGATTGAGATATTCCTGCTATGCATGATTGTTCTTATCGGGCTTGCCGTACGAAGCCGTCGCTCCCTGTTCTCGAGCACCCAGCAGCTTTTGTTTAGCATGCTTGGCTACACCTCTGCCGCGTACATATTATTCGATATGATCTGGACGCTTTCGGATGGTGTGGACGGCACGTTGGGCATTGCAGCCAACTGGATTTCCAACGCGGTTTCGTTTTCGCTCTTCGCCATCGCGTGTCTCATTTGGTTTATCTATTCCGAGACGATGCAGGGTTCTCGCCTTGTGACCTCGCGCTATAGGGTGGTGCTTGTAACGTTGCCTACGGCTCTGGTGGTCGTGCTGGCTTTTACCAGTTACTGGACGCACGCCCTGTTCTATATCGATTCGCAGGGCGTGTATCGTCGCGGCTTTGCCTATATGATCCAGCCCATTGTCAGCTACTGTTACGTTATACATACGTCCCTGCATGCGTTTGTGCAATCTCGCAGGGTCGAGAGCCTGCAGACGAAGGCTATCTATCGAACCTTAGCATTTTTCGCCATTCCGGCCCTGGTGGGCGGTACCTTTCAGATCGTATACTCGGTGCCTGGCCTTTGTGTCGGCATAATGATTAGCATGTTGCTGCTCTATATCATCTGCCAGGAGCAGCTCATCTCGACCGACCCGTTGACTGGCCTCAACAATCGCAACCGTTTTGAGACCTATATGCTGTCGCTCTTCTCAAATGTGGATCAGGCCGAAGATGTGTATCTGCTCATGATGGACGCCGACGGCTTTAAGCAGATTAACGATCAGTATGGACATGTGGAGGGTGACCATGCTCTTCAGGTTGTTTCCGCAGTACTCAAGGACGTCTGTTCGCCGTCCGGCGGCTTTATTGCGCGCTATGGCGGTGATGAGTTCGTCGTACTGCAGAAGGGGGTGACGGAGCACGACATTATCCGCCTGTGTTCGGCGATCAATAACGAGCTCTCGCGCGCCGAGACACCCTACTCGCTTCGAATGTCTATCGGCTACGCGCGCTACGGCGATGGGATCAACACGTGGCAAGAGCTTCTGCGCGCTGCCGATGCGGAGCTCTATCGCATCAAGGACGCCAAAAAGAAATCCGGCATCAAGGTTCGCTAGAAAAAGGGGCGCACGACCGTTGCGATGGTCGTGCGCCCCTTTTACGTTTGTGGGGGCCACCGGCCATAATGCCCAGGCGCGGTGCGGCGAGACGGGCGTCTGCCGCCGCGACTCGGTACGAAATCAACGAGAACCAGTGTGCTCCATTAAGCTAAAGTTTGCGAACATCCTCTCTAAAAAGGTGAACTCGCTAGGCTTTTTTGGGTTTGTTGACGATGATGATGCCGCCGCAGACCAACAGCAGGGCAACGATGACGGTAACGGGGCTCGTGCCAGCGCCCTCGCCGAGCAGCAGCGCGCTCAGCACCACACCAAAGACGGGGTTCATAAACCCAAAGACCGAGACGCGGCTGACGGGGTTGACGGCAAGCAGGCGCGACCACAGCGAGTAGGCGACCGCGGAGATAAGCGCCATGTAGATGATGAGCGCGATGGCGGGGGCAATCGCCGTGGGGGAGAGCGCGCCACCCATCAAAAAGCCGATGGCGGTGAGGACAAGGCCGCCGACCAAGAACTGCCACCCGGCAAGCAAGACGCCGTCGTGCTCGCGCGAGAAGATGCCAATCAGGCAGGTCGAAAGGGCACCCGCGACGGTGGAGGCTAGGATAAAGCCCTCGCCATCGAGCCTGAAGCCAAAGGTGCCATCCGCGCCCGAAAGGTTGACGAGCGCGACGCCGGCAAAGCCCAGTGCACAGCCAAGCACCTTGGCCGTATTGAGCTTCTCGGTGCGAAACGCCAGGGCGGCAAAGAGGATTGCGAGGAAGTTGGCGCTGGCCTCGATGATGGAGCTCGACATGGCGCTGGCGCGCGAGAGGCCCAGATAGAAAAAGAAGTACTGCCCGATAGTCTGGAAGAGCGACAAGACAAAGATGGGCTTGATGTCGCGAGCCTGCGGAATGAGGGGGCGGCGTTGGGCCGCACTCATCCCAACGATAACCAGGGCGCCGGCAAGTGTGAAGCGCAAGCCCGCAAAGAGCAGCTGCGAGGCGCTATCGTGCGCTGGGATACCAAAGAGTGCGTAACCGATCTTAATACAGGGAAAGGCCGATCCCCAGAGTGCACAGCAGACGAGGCAGCCCAGGATGAGTCCGGGCAGGGTGGCGAGATACGGCTTGCGGCTTTCCATGATGTCCTTCCTACATGCGCGAAGCAAAAAAGAACCCGCCACCGGATGTGCCGGTGGCGGGTGTTGTTACCCGAAGGGATTGTACCCGATGGGAAAGGTTTAAGCGAAGTAGGCCACGCCGCTCTCAAAGATCGGCATGAACTTATCGCCGGGGACATGCTCGGGCACGTTGCGGTACAGATTGTCGCCGCGACGCTCGGCATGGCCCATCTTGCCCAGGACGCGGCCGTCGGGGCTCGTGATGCCCTCGATGGCGAGTGCGGAGCCGTTGGGGTTGACAGAAAGGTCCATGCTGGGCTTGCCGTTCTCGCCCACGTACTGCGTGGCGACCTGGCCGTTGGCGATCAGTTGGGCGAGCACTTCGTCATTGGCGACAAAGCGGCCCTCGCCGTGGCTGATGGCGACGGTGTAGGGGTCGTCCAGGCTGCACTGCGACAGCCACGGGGACAAGTTGGACGAGATGCGGGTGCGCACCAGACGGCTCTGGTGGCGACCGATGGTGTTGAACGTCAACGTGGGCGCATCGGGCGTGGCGTCGACGATGTCGCCGTAGGGCACCAGGCCGAGCTTGATCAGGGCCTGGAAGCCGTTGCAGATGCCCAGCATCAGGCCATCGCGGGCCTTGAGCAGGTTGCGGACTGCCTCGGTGACCTCGGGAGCGCGGAAGAACGCCGTGATGAACTTGGCAGAGCCGTCGGGCTCGTCGCCGCCCGAGAAGCCGCCGGGGATCATGACGATCTGGCTTGCACGGATGCGGCGGGCAAGCTCGTGGGTGCTCTCGGCGACGGCCTCGGGCGTGAGGTTGTTGATCACGAAGGTGTCGGCCTCGGCACCGGCGGCACGGAAGGCGCGGGCGCTGTCGTACTCGCAGTTGGTGCCGGGGAACACGGGGATGATCACGCGCGGGCGGGCGATCTTGGCGCCGCCGTACACGTGGATGTCCTTGGCGCGGAAGTCGATGGTCTCGACCTCGGGGGTCTCGCCGGCGCTGCGGTAGGCGAAGACGCCCTCGATGCCGCTCTCCCAGGCCTCCTGGAGCTCGGCGAGCTCGATGACCTCGGAGCCGGTGTCGATGACATAGCCCTCGACGGTGGTGCCCAGGGGCTCGAGAACAATGCCGTCGGCGACTTCGGGCAGCTCGGCGTCCTCGGCGAGCTCGACGATAAAGCTGCCGTAGAGCGGGGTGAAGAGGCTCTCCACGTCTACATCCTCGGCAAGCTCGATACCGATCTGGTTACCGACGCACATCTTAAAGAGGCTCTCGGCGCCGCAGCCGTAGCCGGGCGTGGAGATGGCCAGGGCGTTGCCGGTAGCAGTGAGCGCCTCGACGGCGTCAAACGCGGAGAGCAGCTGCTGAGCGTCGGGACGGTAGTCCTCGCCATAGGTAGCGGGGGCGATGCGGACGACGCGGTGCGTGAGGCCCTTGAACTCGGGCGAGACGGCACGGGTGGCCCTGCCCACAGCGACGGCGAAGCTGATCAGGGTCGGCGGAACGTTGAGCTCGCCGGCCTCGTCCTCAAACGAACCGCTCATGGAGTCCTTGCCGCCGATGGCGCCGGCACCCAGGTCGACCTGGGCCATGAGGGCACCCAGGACGGCAGCCATGGGCTTGCCCCAGCGCTCGGCCTCGGTGCGCAGGCGCTCGAAGTACTCCTGGAAGGAGAGATAGGCGCGCTTGTGCTCAAAGCCGGCAGCCACGAGCTTGGCGATGGACTCGACCACGGACAGGTAGGCGCCCGCAAACTGGTCGGCCTCCATCAGATAGGGGTTAAAGCCCCATGCCATGGCGCTCGCCGTGGTGGTCTCGCCGTCCACGGGGAACTTGGCGACCATGGCCGAGCTCGGGGTGAGCTGCGTCTTGCCGCCAAAGGGCATGAGCACGGTTGCGGCACCGATGGTGGAGTCGAAGCGCTCGGAAAGGCCCTTGTTGGAAGCGACGTTGAGGTCGGTGACGAGCGAGGTCATGCGTTCAGCGAGCGTGGTGCCGGCCCAGCTGGGCTGCCACACGCTACGGGCGCACACGTGGGCAACCTGGTGCTTGGGCGCACCGTTGGAGTTGAGGAACTCGCGGGACAGATCGACGATGGCGACGCCGTTCCATGCCATGCGCATGCGCGGCTCGGCGGTAACCTCGGCGATAACGGTAGCCTCCAGGTTTTCCTCGGCGGCGTAGCCCATGAACTCCTCGACGTCACCGTCGGCGACGGCGCAGGCCATACGCTCCTGGGACTCGGAGATGGCGAGCTCGGTGCCGTCCAGGCCGTCGTACTTCTTGGTCACGGTGTCCAGGTCGACATACAGGCCGTCGGCAAGTTCGCCCACGGCGACCGAGACGCCGCCGGCGCCAAAGTCGTTGCAGCGCTTGATCAGGCGGCAGGCGTCGCCGCGGCGGAACAGACGCTGCAGTTTGCGCTCGACCGGGGCGTTGCCCTTCTGGACTTCGGCACCCGAGGTCTCGATGGACTCGGTGTTCTGAGTCTTGGAGGAGCCGGTGGCGCCGCCGATGCCGTCACGGCCGGTGCGGCCGCCCAACAGGATGATCTTGTCGGTGGGGGCGGGGCACTCGCGACGCACGTGGTTTGCCGGGGTAGCGCCCACGACGGCGCCAACCTCCATGCGCTTGGCCACGTAACCGGGGTGATAGAGTTCGTTGACCTGACCGGTGGCAAGGCCGATCTGGTTGCCGTAGCTGGAGTAGCCGGCGGCGGCAGTGGTCACGAGCTTGCGCTGCGGCAGCTTACCCTCGAGCGTCTCGGAAACCGGGACGGTGGGGTCACCGGCGCCGGTGACACGCATGGCCTGGTACACGTAGCTGCGGCCCGAGAGCGGGTCGCGGATGGCGCCGCCCACGCAGGTGGCGGCACCGCCGAAGGGCTCGATCTCGGTCGGGTGGTTGTGGGTCTCGTTCTTAAACAGGAACAGCCAGTCCTGGTCCTCGCCATCGACATCGACCTTCACCTTGACGGTGCAGGCGTTGATCTCCTCGGACTCGTCGACATCGGTCATGACGCCGGTCTTCTTAAGGTACTTGGCGCCGATGGTGCCCATGTCCATGAGGCAGACGGGTTTGGCGTCGCGGCCGAGTTCGTGGCGCATCTCCATGTAGCGGTCGAAGGCTTGCTGCACCACGGCGTCGTCGATCGTCACGTCGTCCAGGACGGTGCCGAAGGTGGTGTGGCGGCAGTGGTCGGACCAGTAGGTGTCGATCACGCGGATCTCGGTGATGGTGGGGTCGCGGTCCTCATCGCGGAAGTACTGCTGGCAGAAGGCGATGTCTGCCTCGTCCATGGCAAGGCCGCGATCGGCGATAAAGGCGGCAAGGCCGGCCTCGTCGAGCTCGCGGAAGCCGTCGAGCACCTCGACGGGCTGGGGCTCGGGGGTCTCCGTGTACAGCGTCTCGGGCAGGTCGAGCGAGGCGATGCGTGCCTCGACGGGGTTCACCACGTAGTGCTTGATGGCATCGATGGCGGCCTCGTCCAGAGCGCCCGAGATCATATAGACCTTGGCGGAGCGCACGGCGGGGCGCTCGCCCTGGCTGATGAGCTGCACGCACTCGCTGGCGGAGTCGGCGCGCTGGTCAAACTGGCCAGGCAGGAATTCGACGGCAAAGACGGCGCCATCGCTTGCGGGGAGTTCGTCGTAGGTCACATCGACCTGGGGCTCGCTAAAGACGGTCGGCACGCAGGAGCGGAAAAGCTCCTCGTCGATGCCCTCGACGTCGTAGCGGTTGATGATCCTCAGGGCCTCGATGCCCTTGATGCCGAGAATTTCGGTCAGCTCGCCCTTGAGCTGCTGAGCCTCGACGTCGAACCCGGGTTTCTTCTCCACGTAGATACGAGAGACCATTGGTTCCTGCCTTCCTGATCGGTTGGGCGTACGGTACGGTATGCGGCAGCGGTCGGTTTACGGGACAAGCCTCGCGGTCGCCTTGAGCCACATGTTTGTAAACCTCACTATGATACGACAGCTCGCGGCGCGTTGAGGACGGCGAGGGTGCTACAGTGAAGCGCAAACAAGAGAAAGGCATCACATGGCATTCGTTTCGCTCGCCATCATCGCACTCGTGGCCTTTGCGAGTCCTTTTATCGCCTCGGCGATTCCCGGAAAACCCGTTCCCGAGACGGTCTTTTTGCTCGTGCTCGGCGCGGTGCTGGGACCCCATATGCTCGGCGTCATCCATGTAGATGCTGAGGTCTCGCTTGTGTCCGAGCTGGGCCTGGCCTTTTTGTTCTTGCTTGCCGGCTTTGAGATCGACCCCAAGAGCATCACGGGCGTCGAGGGGCGCTACGGCTTGGCGACGTGGGTCGTCACGTTTGGTATCGCCTGGCTTGCCGTGCGCTTTACCCCGTGGTTCTCGGTCAGTCATTTCGACGGTATCGCCGTGACGCTTGCTCTCACTTCTACGGCGCTCGGCACGCTCGTGCCCATCATGCGTGAGCGCTCGCTCGCCGGCACGCGTGTGGGCGACTCGATTCTCGCGTATGGCACTTGGGGCGAGCTCGGTCCCGTGCTCGCCATGTCGGTGCTGCTGTCTGCCCGCACTGGCATCCAAACGCTCGTTATCCTTGGCTTGTTTGCGGTGGTTTGCGTGTTGCTGGCCGTGGTCCCAAGTCGCTCCAAGCGCGTCGGCAGCCGCTTCTTTGCGTTTGTCGAGGAACGCGCCGATACCACGTCGCAGACCTTCGTGCGCCTGACGGTGCTCATCCTGGTCACACTCGTGGCGTTCTCGGCCGTCTTTGATCTCGACATCGTGTTGGGTTCTTTTGCCGCCGGCTTTGTCTTGCGCTACATCATCCCCGAGGGCAACCATACGCTCGAGACCAAGCTCGACGGCCTGGCCTACGGCTTTTTGATTCCGGTGTTCTTTACTGTATCGGGCGCAAAGATCGACCTGACGGCCGTGGCGTCGCGCCCCGGGCTGCTCGCAGGCTTTATCGTGGCGTTGCTGATCATTCGCGCCGTGCCCATTCTCATCTCTATGAGCATTTGTCCTGCGACGCGCGATGTGTCGGCGTATGGTCGCATTACCGTGGCCCTGTACTGCACCACGGCCCTGCCGATCATCGTTGCCGTGACGAGTGTTGCCGTCAACGCGGGCGCGCTGTCGCAAGATATTGCGTCGGTCATGGTTGCCGCCGGTGCCATCACAGTGTTCTTGATGCCATTGCTCGCGCAGCTCTTCTACCGCGTTGTCGACGCCGCGCCGGTCGCCGCCGTGGCAGAGGTTGCCGAGCATCCATCCGATGCGTTCGACATCCTGCGTGCCCATCACGATTTGGCGAGCCTGCTCGCACGCGAGCACGAGCTGCTGACCTCGCATGGTCACGGTCGCGTATTCGAGGGCCTGCCTACGCTCGATACGATTGCCGAGCGTCTTTCCGCCGAGGCGGCGAGCGGCCACATCGATGCCCGCATCGTGGATGCGGCACATCTTCTTGCCGATAAGACCTATGGAGACGAGGTCGACCCGTCCGAGCTGACTCCGCGCGAGCGTCGCCGCCTGGAGCGCGCCAAGCTCGCCGTGCACGAGTACCGCCGCCGCATGCTGGAGCTCTATGCGCGCGATGAAGCCCAGGACGACGACGGCAAATAACGAGATGCTTCCCTAGGGGAAGGCGCGTCCCGCTTTGAAGGCTCGGAACGGGATGCGGTTTCCGAAACGGGGGCCGTTGGGAAGCTGTGTCCCGGAATGGGCGCTCAGAGTGGGATGCAGTTTCCGCAAGGAGGTCCTGGGGGAAACCGTGCCCCGTTCTGATTCGAAATAGTGGGACATAGTTTCCCTTTCAAACAGAAGAAGGCGCGCTGCCTGCGGTTGATGCAGGCAGCGCGCCTTTTGCGTTGGGCCTCGTTGAGGTTCGAAGTCGTGGCTTGCGATCTTTAGGAGCGGGCGGCTCCGTCGACGGGGAGCACGCGCCCGTGACATGGAAGGACATATCGCTCGCCAGGAAAACATATATGCCGTATAGCGAAGAGCGAATTAGTTGGCCATGACGCCTTCTGTCCAGGCCTCGACGTCCTCGATGCGCAGGACGTTGGCGACCTCGGCCACGCAGTCGACGCCGGCAAGCTCGGCGGCGGCAGCCTGGACGTCCTTCTCGAGCGCGCGGTGTGTCAGGAAGATGACCGAGCAGGCATCGCTGACGCCCGACTTGCCGTCCTCGACCTGGTTGATGAGCGAGATCGAGATGTTGTGCTTGGCAAAGATGTCGACCGTCTCGGACAGGGCGCCCACGCGGTCGGCGACCTTCAAGCGCACATAGTACTTGGTCTGGAGCTCGTCCATAGGCTTAAAGGCGAGATTGTGACCATAGGGCTCAATCTCGGGCAGCGGAGCCACGCCGCGGCTGATCTGCTCGGAGAGCGACAGGATGTCGCCCACGACGGCGCTCGCGGTGGGGAAGGAGCCTGCGCCGGCACCGTAGAACATGGTCTCGCCCACGGCGTCGCCTACCACGTAGACAGCGTTCATGGCGCCGTTGACCTTGGCAAGCATGTGGTCGGCGGGGATCAGCGTGGGATGCACGCGGACGTCGACGCCGGCGTCGGTATTGCGGGCGATGCCGAGCAGCTTAATGGTGTAGCCGAGCTTGCGGGCCTGGGCGATGTCCTCGGCGCCGATGGTACGGATACCCTGCTGGTACACATCGTCGGTGGTAACGCGGGTGCCAAAACCGATGGAGGCGAGGATTGCCGTCTTGCTGGCGGCATCGAAGCCGTCGACGTCGGCGGACGGGTCGGCCTCGGCATAGCCCTTTGCCTGGGCGTCGGCGAGCACGTCAGCGTAATCGGCGCCCTCGGCGTCCATGCGCGACAGGATGTAGTTGGTGGTGCCGTTAAGGATGCCGGCGATGGTCAGGATCTTGTTGCCCACCAGGTCATGCTCAAGCGTGCTCACGATGGGGATGCCGCCGCCGCAGCTGGCCTCGCACTTAATCTGCACGCCGCACGCGCGTGCCTTCTCGGCAAGCGTCTCGACGTGACGGCCCAGCAGGGCCTTGTTGGCAGAGACGACGTGCTTGCCGTGCTCAAAGGCAGTGGTGAAGATCTCGGTTGCGGGATGCTCGCCGCCGATGAGCTCGACGACGATGTCGACGGCGGGGTCGGTGACGATGTCGTGCCAGTCACTCGTAAAGGCCTCGCGCTCAATGCCTGCCGCCTCGGCCTGCTCCCAAGCAAGCGCGCAGGCGCGGGTCAGCTTAAGGTCGATGCCGTAGGCTGCCAGGTACTCATCGTGGTGGCTCTTGATCAGACGGGCCACGCCGCCGCCGACGGTTCCCAGACCGATGAGGCCGACGTTCACGGTGCGCAGGGGTTCGCTCATAGATAGCTCCTTCGTGCATCTTATGGATGGATTAACCGCTTAAAGGTTGAGTGCATTCTAGCGTGAACCGAGGGCGCGTGCTCGCCAGGCAACAGGAGTCGCACAAAACGGCACCCCCGAAACGCTGCGGAAACATTGGAAACATGCTCGCTACAAACGGAACTCCGTAACAAACTGTCAACGTTTGCGCCATAAGGTTTGCCCCGTACCGCAAGACGGCCGCACTGCGGCCAGCGAAAAAGGGGGACACCATGTTCAACATCAACAGCACGCTCAGCCGTAGGAACTTTCTCGCCGGTGCCGCGGCGCTCGGCAACACCGTGGCACTCGCTGGTTGCTCGTCGGGTGGCTCGGACGGCGGCTCCGCCGATGACGGCAAGACCTTCAAGATCGGTGTCATCGGCCCTCTGACCGGCGCTGCGGCAACCTATGGCGTCTCGGCCGAGAAGGGTGCCAAGCTCGCCGCCAAGGATTTCTCGACCAAGGACCTCAAGCTCTCGCTTAAGTCCGAGGACGACGTCGCTGACGGCGAAAAGGCCATCAACGCCTTCAATACCCTGTGCGACTGGGGCATGCAGGCTCTCGTTGGCCCCGTCACGACTGGTGCCGCCGTCGCCGTCTCGGGCGAGATCGCCGACGATATGCTCATGGTCACGCCTTCGGCCTCGTCGCTCGACGTCACCAAGGATAAGACCACGGTCTTTCAGGTTTGCTTCACCGATCCCACCATGGGCGCCAGCGCTGCGAAGTTCTTGGCCGAGAAGTACGCGGATGCCAAGATCGCCCTGTTCTACAACTCCGGCGATACGTACAGCTCGGGTGTTGCCGATGCATTTTCCGAGCAGGCCAAGGAGTCCAAACTTGATATCGTCGATACCGAGACCTTTAAGGACGATTCCTCCACGAGCTTTACCAACCAGCTCACCAAGGCCAAGGAGGCCGGCGCCACGCTCATCTTTGCGCCGATCTATTACACGCCGGCGTCCGTTTTGCTCAAGAACGCCAAGGACATGGGCTACGACATGACCCTCATGGGTACCGACGGCATGGACGGCCTGCTCTCTGTGGAGGGCTTCGATACCTCTCTTGCCGAGGGCGTATTGCTCATGACCCCGTTTTCGGCTGACGATGAGAAGAATGCCGACTTCGTCAAAGCCTATCAGGATGTCTACGACGAGACACCCAACCAGTTTGCCGCCGACGCCTACGATTGCGTCCACGCCATTGTCGAGGCCATCGACAAGGCGGGGATTGACATTACGGCCGACGGTGCCGACATTGCCGGCGACCTTGCCAAGGCCATGCGCAAGATCAAGATCGAGGGCCTGACAGGCGAGCTGACGTGGAATGACGAGGGCCAGGTCGAAAAGCCCGCTACGGCCTATGTGATCCAGGACGGCAAGTACATCGCCGCCTAAGCGCGCATAAAGCGCGACCGGTGAGGCTGTTTTATGCAGGGCGGGGATGTCTGTAACAGAACGGAAACATTGCTTTTACACAATAAAGTGGCATTACTGCATAAAGCAATAGAAATACGCAGAAATATGGATAAATGAACAAATCCAAAGAAAAGTCGAAATAACCGCCACTTTTCCTAACTAAAGCGTCTACTATTTTGCGAACGCCGAACACGGCGAAGGATGGCCTGTCGGGTAACCGAAACCCGACGAGATTTGAGAGGAGAGCCGCATGTCGAGCCTCACCGGTAAGTCATTGAACCCTGTTATGAATCGCAGGAGCGTTATCGCGAGCGCAGCAGGTCTGGGGGCGATGTCCATTCTAGCTGGCTGCTCCTCCAACGGCGGCGACAGCGGTTCCGCTTCGGGCGACGCTTCGTTTAAGATCGGCACCATCGGCCCGCTGACCGGCGCCAACGCGTCCTACGGCAAGTCCGTTACCCAGGGTGTCGAGCTTGGCTGCAAGGATTTTTCGACCAAGGAGCTGCCGCTTGCCAGCAAGGCCGAGGATGACCAGGCCGATGGCGAGAAGGCCGTCAACGCCTTCAACACCCTGCTCGACTGGGGCATGCAGGCCCTCGTCGGCCCGACCACCACGGGTGCGTCGGTTGCCGTTGCCGCAGAGTGCGGTAACGACCCCAAGACGTTCATGATCACCCCGTCCGCGTCCTCCGAGGACGTCACCGACGGCAAGGATTGCGTCTTCCAGGTTTGCTTCACCGACCCCAACCAGGGTGTCAACGCTGCCAAGTTCCTGGCGCAGAAGTATGCGGACGAGAAGTTCGTGCTGTTCTATAACTCCGGCGACGCCTATTCTTCGGGCATCGCAGATTCCTTTAAGGCTCAGGCCGCTGAGTCCAAGCTCGAGATTGTTGACGAGGAGACCTTTAAGGACGACTCCGCCACAAGCTTTACCAACCAGCTGACCAAGGCAAAGCAGGCCGGCGCCACCATGATCTTTGCGCCGATCTACTACACGCCGGCGTCCGTCCTGCTCAAGAACGCCAAGGACATGGGCTACGACGTCAAGATGATGGGCTGCGACGGCATGGACGGCATCCTGGGCGTTGAGGGCTTCGACACCTCTCTTGCCGAGGGTCTGCTGCTCATGACCCCGTTCTCCGCCGACGACGAGAAGAACGCCGACTTCGTCAACGCCTACAAGGATAAGTACGGCGATACCCCCGACCAGTTTGCCGCCGACGCCTACGACGGCGTGCACGCGGTGGCCGAGGCCCTCAAGGAGGCCGGTCTTGGTGTCGACGCCGACCCGACCGAGGCCGCCGAGAAGCTGTCCAAGGCTATGCTCAAGATTACCGTTGACGGTCTGACCGGTAAGCTCACCTGGAACGATAAGGGCCAGGTCCAGAAGGAACCCACGGCGTACGTCATCACCGACGGCAAGTACGTACAGGCCTAATTGGCCGCCTTACATAGAGCGGTTTTGATCCCAAGCAGGGGAGGTTTTGGCCTTCCCTGCTTGCTTGGTATCTAGGGACAGCGTAACGTCCCTGTTTCATACATCAACTGGAAACCTATTCGAAAGGGGGATGTGGAACATGACGGTCTTTATCCAATACCTGGTCAACGGCCTGTCCATGGGCAGCGTCTACGCCATCATCGCGTTGGGCTACACCATGGTCTACGGTATCGCCAAGATGCTGAACTTCGCTCACGGCGACGTCATCATGGTCGGTGCCTATGTCTCGTTCTGTGCCACGTCGTATCTCGGCCTCCCGGGCTGGGCATCTGTAATTCTTTCTTGTGTGGTCTGTACCGTTCTCGGCGTTCTCATCGAGGGTCTGGCCTATAAGCCGCTGCGCCAAGCAGGCCCGCTGGCCGTTCTGATCACGGCTATCGGCGTGTCTTACTTCCTGCAGAACGCCGCGCAGCTTCTGTGGGGCGCCACGCCCAAGAACTTCACTTCGCTCGTCACCTTCCAGGTGCCGGAGTTCTTGGCCAAGTTCAACGTAAGCGCCGTCTCGCTCGTCACCATCGTCGCCTGCCTGGTTATCATGGCCGGACTGATGTTCTTTACAGGTAAGACCAAGATGGGCAAGGCCATGCGCGCCGTGTCCGAGGACAAGGCCGCCGCTCAGCTCATGGGCATCAACGTCAACCGCACCATCTCGATGACGTTCGCCATCGGCTCCGCCCTTGCCGCCATCGCCGGTGTGCTCCTGTGCTCCTACTCGCCGGTGCTGCAGCCCACGACGGGTGCCATGCCTGGCATCAAGGCCTTCGACGCCGCCGTCTTCGGCGGCATCGGCTCCATCCCCGGTGCCTTTGTCGGTGGCATTCTCATCGGCATCATCGAGGCGATGGCGCAGGCTTACATTTCCACGAGCCTTGCCAACTCCATCGTCTTTGGTGTTTTGATCATCGTCCTGCTCGTCAAGCCTGCCGGCCTCTTGGGCAAGTACGTCCCCGAGAAGGTGTAGGTGAGCGTTATGAAGTTCCTTAAAGACAAACAGACGCGTCACGACTTTGTCACGTACGCCATGTGCGTTGTGGCCTTCGCCATTGTGTTCTTTATGCAGTCTAACCACATGATTCCGCGCATGATCGCCGGTCAGCTGGTTCCCATCACGGCCTATATCGTCATGGCCATCTCCCTTAACCTCGTCGTCGGCATCGCGGGCGACTTGTCGCTGGGCCATGCGGGCTTTATGAGTGTCGGCGCCTATACGGGCATCGTCACCGCCGTCGCGCTGGAGAGCGCCGTTCCGTCCGATCCGGCGCGCCTTGTCATCAGCATCGTGGTCGGCGCTATCGCCGCTGCCATCTTGGGCTTCTTGATCGGTATCCCGGTCCTGCGCCTGAGCGGCGATTACCTGGCTATCGTGACGCTGGCCTTTGGCGAGATCATCAAAGAGGTTGTCACCTGCCTTATCGTGGGCGTCGATTCCCGCGGCCTGCATGTGATCTTTAACATCACGGGCAACTCCACGATCGACGACCTGCATCTGCTCGAGGACGGCACCGCCATCATCAAGGGCGCCCAGGGCGCCTCGGGCGTGTCGACATACTCGACCTTCCTCGCCGGTGCCATCCTGGTCATGGTCGCACTCGTGATCGTGCTCAACCTGGTTCGCAGCCGTACCGGCCGTGCCATTATGGCCGTGCGCGATAACAAGATTGCAGCCGAGTCCGTAGGCATCTCCGTCACCGAGTACCGCATGATCGCCTTCGTGGTTTCCGCTGCCCTCGCCGGTGCTGCCGGAGCTCTCTTCGGCGGTAACTTCTCGCAGCTCTCCGCCACCAAGTTCGACTTCAACACGTCCATCCTCATCCTGGTGTTCGTGGTCCTGGGCGGTCTGGGCAATATGCGCGGCTCCGTCATCGCGGCGGCGCTGCTTACGGTGCTCCCCGAGCTGCTCCGTCAGTTCTCGGACTACCGCATGCTCATCTACGCCATCGTGCTGATCCTGGTTATGATCTTTACCAACAACCCGCAGCTCAAGGCATTCTTCGGTCGCGTTAAGGACCGCTTTGCTTCCAAGAAGGAGGTGGCAGCCGATGCCCAGTAAGTTTGAGTTCAACAAGGGCAAGATGGTCCCGTATCCTTCTGGCGCCATCGTTCCCGACCGCGACCTGGGTCAGCGCCCAGCGCTCGAGTGCATCCACCTGGGCATTGAATTCGGCGGACTTAAGGCGGTCGACGACTTTAGCCTGACCATCGGTAAGACCGAGATCGCCGGTCTCATCGGCCCCAACGGCGCCGGTAAGACCACGGTCTTCAACCTGCTCACCAAGGTATACCAGCCCACGCACGGCACCATCCTGCTCGACGGTGAGGACACCTCGGGCAAGTCCGTCTACCAGGTCAACCGCATGGGTATTGCCCGTACCTTCCAGAACATCCGCCTGTTCAACACCATGACGGTGGAGGACAACGTTAAGGTCGGTCTGCATAACCAGGAGCGCTACTCCGGTTTTGAGGGCGTGCTGCGCCTGCCGACGTATTGGAAGCACGAGAAGGCCGCCCACGAGCGCGCCATGGAGCTGCTGTCCATCTTTGATATGGAGCATCTGGCAAACGAGCAGGCCGGATCGCTGCCTTACGGCGCCCAGCGTCGTCTGGAGATCGTCCGCGCGCTTGCCACCAACCCCAAACTGCTGTTGCTCGACGAGCCTGCCGCCGGCATGAACCCGTCCGAGACCGCGGAGCTCATGGAGAACATCGTTAAGATTCGCGACACCTTCGGCATTGCCATCATGCTTATCGAGCATGATATGTCGCTCGTTATGAACATCTGCGAGGGCATTTGCGTGCTCAACTTTGGTAAGGTCATCGCCAAGGGCACGGCCGAGGAAATCCAGAACAACGACGCTGTTATCGAGGCGTATCTGGGTAAGCAGGATAAGGGGGAGAACTAAATGGCAGAGCCGATGCTTTCCGTCTACAACATCAACGTCTGGTACGGCGCCATCCACGCCATCAAGGACATCTCCTTTAACGTTAACGAGGGCGAGATCGTGGCCTTGATTGGTGCCAACGGTGCCGGCAAGTCCACAACGCTCAAGACCGTCTCGGGCCTGCTGCGCTCCAAGACCGGCTCCATCAAGTTTATGGGCGAGGACATTACCCATACGCCCGCTGATAAGCTGGTTGGTAAGGGTCTGGCTCAGGTTCCCGAGGGTCGTCGCGCCTTTTTGCAGATGACGGTCGAGGAGAACCTGGAGATGGGCGCCTATACACAGCTCAAGTCCACAATTGCTCCGGGCCTGGAGCGCGTCTACGAGCAGTTCCCGCGCCTGAAGGAACGTCGTCGCCAGGTCGCCGGCACCCTTTCAGGTGGCGAGCAGCAGATGCTCGTTATGGGGCGCGCCCTTATGAGTAACCCCAAACTGCTTATGCTCGACGAACCTTCCATGGGTCTGGCACCGATTCTGATCGAACAGATCTTCCAGATTGTCGAGGACCTGCACAAGGCCGGCACCACGGTGCTTCTGGTCGAGCAAAACGCGCAGATGGCGCTTTCCATCGCCACACGCGGTTACGTGCTCGAGACCGGCAAGATCACCATGACCGGCACCGGCCAAGAGCTCCTGCACGACGACAACGTCCGCAAAGCCTACCTCGGAGGCTAACCCACCTAACAAAAGGGGCGCTGACTATCTCAGTCAGCGCCCCTTTTTAAGTTGCGGTGAAATAGGGACTGAATACGGGCTCCAGAGGCCAAAAGAGTCCCTATTCCACCGCAACTTCATGGGGATGTGTGACAATGCCCGTCGGAAAACATCTGCTGTCTTTGGGGGTCTATCTATGCTGTACGAGTTTTGTGCCGAGAACTTTGAGCGGGTGCCGGCGGCTATCGATGCCGGTGCAAGGCGTATCGAGCTGTGCGACAACCTTGCCGTTGGTGGCACCACGCCTTCGGCCGGCGTTATCAGCGCTACGACCAACTATGCACACGAGCACGATGCGCGGGTGATGTGCATGATTCGCCCGCGTGGCGGCGACTTTCACTACAACCAGGACGAGTTGCGTATGATGGAGATGGACCTGGGCCTTGCCGTGAGCGCCGGCGTTGACGGCTTGGTCTTTGGCTGCTGCAAGCCCTGCGCTGGCGGATGGGCACTCGACGAGCTTACGTTGGGCGCTCTCGTGATGGCCGCGGGCTGCGCGACCGAGGAATGCAAGCGTGAGCCCATCGACATCACCTTCCACATGGCGTTTGATCAGCTCTCGCCCGAGGCTCAGCTCGACGCGATTGACATACTCGCCGACTGCGGCATCACACGCATCCTGACGCATGGTGGCGCTGCCGGTACGCCGATCGAGGACAACTTCGAAAACCTGGCCCGCTTGATCGAGTATGCGGGCGACAGCTTGACCATCCTTCCCGGCGGCGGCATTTCCACGGCCAACCGCGATACCGTGGCGGCGGCACTGGGCGTCTTCGAGCTCCATGGCACAAGGATCGTACCGCTGGAGGTGTAGCCCGTGGCGCTTGTATTCGATGTTCAGCAGGCGAGCGGCAAGCCCGACGACAACCGTCGCCCCGGTACCGCGTGCCCCTTTTGCAACACGGAGGGGCTCACCAACATCATCCAGCGCGACGGTGACTGCATCTGGCTCGAGAATAAGTTCAAAACCCTGCGCGCCACCCATCAAACCGTGCTGATCGAGTCGGCCGATCACGATGCCGACCTGGTGACCTATGAGCCGGATGAACTCCACCATGTGATGCGGTTTGCTCTGGGTTGCTGGCGGCGGATGATCGAGTCGCAGCAGTATCGAAGCGTGCTCATGTACAAGAACAAGGGTCCGCTTTCGGGCGGCAGTCTGGTCCATCCGCACATGCAGATTGTGGGTTTGGAGCAGGAAGACGGCTATGCTTCGCTGGCTTCCGCCAATTTCGAAGGTATCAATGTCTGGCAACAGGGGAGGATCTCGGCCAACATCTCAACCGAACCCATCATGGGGTTCTTTGAGATCAACGTTTCAGCCCCGCAGGGAATCGCCGCCAGCGATGACACGAGAGATCAAGCCGAGGCGGATCTCTTCGCCGATGCAATCCAGGTAGCTCTGCGCTATATCCTGAACGAGCACCACGGTGGTCGCGCAGAGTCGTATAACCTGTTCTTCTATCACCTGGGCGGTCGGACCATTGCCAAGGCGCTGCCGCGTTGGGTGGTTTCGCCCTACTTTGTCGGCTATCGTTTGGCCCAGGTCAATGCTGAGACAACGCTCGATATCGATGCTGAGCGCCTGCGTGCGCATCTGGAAACGCTCGTATAGCAAGACTAACACCCGCGTAATGCGGACAGTCTAGCGTGCCATGGCGTCGCGGCCGGCTTCGACGCGCTTGCGCTGGGCGGCGCGCTCCTCGCCGGTCAGACGCTCAAAGAGATGCCCGATAAGCGAGGCGAGTACCTGCTGAAACAGCGTTCCGCACATGACGGGAAACACGACTTCGCCCGGAAAGTACTGCGTGGCGATGACGGCGCCCGAAGAGATGTTACGCATGCCGCAGGTAAAGCACATGGTGGTCGTCTCGCTATATGGCAGATGCAGCGTATGGGCGACCAGAAAACCGACGACAAAGCCACTGATGGCGAAGACCAAAATAAAGAGGGCGACTTCCAAGCGCACCGCGTTCATGTGCAGCACGTACTCGCTCATGGCGGTGGAGTTGGAGGCGATAACGCCCATCATCATGAATTTGCAGGCGGGCGAGAGCACGGGGGAGAGCTTCTCGTGTCCCCATCCACGCGTGAGCTCGTTGATCACGATGCCGAGCACGGCGGGGATGGCGATCATAAAGGCCATGTCTTGCATCATGCTCGGCACATCGATCGAGACGGTGGCACCCAGCAAGAGCTTAAGCGTGAGCGGAATCGTCACAGGGGAGATAACCGAGGACGTCAGGATGATGGTGAGCGCGAGCGGGCCGTTGCCGCCGAACATGCTGATCCACATAAAAGCGGTGACGGCCACGGGCACGCTGTACTCGAGCACGATGCCGCAGACAAGGTTGGGGTTGGAGCCAAAGAAGAGTGACCCTATGGCATACGCCGCGATGGGAATAAGCACTGCCGAGACCAGCAGCGCCAGAATCAGGTGCAGCGGACGGTGGAACACCTCGGCTACCTGGTGAAAAGTGTTGCTGAGCGCGCCCTGAAACGTCATAAAGGCGAAGAGGGCGGGAACAATGGGCTTGAGCACGCCGATCTGCTGGGGAAAGAGCACGCCGAGCGCCACGCAAATCGGAACGATGATCTGCATATGCCCCGCGAGGAACTTTCCCAGTCCAGCCCATTGCTTCATATGTCCCGTGACTCCCTTTATCCGCGAACTCGTTTGTATGGATATGCTAGACGCTCGTATGCGTCCGTACGGCTGAAACGCTCGATTATTTCGAGACCATTACCGCCATCGTTTGCCGAAACCGCGGCGCACCGCGGCGTTTTGCGTCCGCGCTGCACGGTATAATAAATCCGTTCAACAGATCTGCCTGCCGAAGCGGGCACACACAGAGGACTCATCGCTATGAACCGTGAGAGGTATCGCGGCGACCTGCCCCTATCAGGGGTGGGTGCCTATGTCATCGCTTAAGACGACGCATCGCTGGGCGGTCGCTCAGCAAAACCCCGAGCTCGAAAAGGAACTTTCGGCTGGTCTGGGCATTCCCGGGCTGGTGGCGCGCATTATGGTCGCGCACGGCATTGACTCCATCAAAGAGGGCCAATTGTTTTTGACGCCTTCGCTTGATCGCGACTGGGCCGACCCACTCATTATCCCGGGCATGTCGGTCGTTGCCGACCGCGTCGAGCGTGCTATTCGCAACCACGAGCACATTGCAGTCTTTGGCGATTTTGACGTTGACGGTATTACGTCGACCTGCCTGTTGACCGAGGCGCTGCGCACGTTTGGCGCCGATGTCACGCCGTTTATTCCGCATCGCTTTGATGAGGGCTACGGTCTTTCGCGCGCGGCACTCGATCGCATTAACGAGCTCGCTCGCCCCCAGCTGATCGTGACCGTCGATAACGGCATTGCCGCCAAGGAAGAGGTTTCCTATTTGGAGGACCTGGGGATCGATTTGGTGGTCACGGACCATCACGAGCCCTCCGACCAGGTGCCGCAGGGTGTGCCCCTGACCGACCCCAAGCTCGAGGACGAGGGCCCCTCGCGCGAGCTTGCCGGTGCTGGTGTGGCGCTCAAGCTGGTGCAAGTCCTGGGTGAGCGCCTGGGCAAGCCGTCGTATTGGCGTTCGCTAATCGAGGTCGCGGCGCTGGGCACCGTGTCCGACATGATGCCGCTCACGCCCGAGAACCGCGCGCTGGTTGCCGAGGGCATCCAGCAGATGCGCGTAACCGCTCGCCCCGGCTATATCGCGCTTGCCGCGCTTGCCAAGGCGGACCTTTCGAGCATTACGGCGGATGGCCTGTCATTCTCGCTCATTCCCCGCTTAAACGCTGCCGGCCGCATGGCCGATCCCAAGCTGGCGCTCGACCTGCTGCTTGCCCGCAATCCCATCGAAGCAAGCGCGCTGGCGGCTGAGCTCGAGGAAATCAACCGCCAGCGCCGTGAGATCGAGGCGGAGCTCACGCGCGATGCCATGGCAAAGGTCGAGGAGACCTATGACGGCGGGCGCGCGATCGTTGTGGGCGGCGAAGGCTGGCACGAGGGCGTCAAGGGCATCGTGGCAAGCCGTCTGACCAACCGCTATCACGTGCCGGCGCTGCT
The DNA here is from genome assembly GCA_958403395.1 of uncultured Collinsella sp. GTDB lineage: Bacteria > Actinomycetota > Coriobacteriia > Coriobacteriales > Coriobacteriaceae > Collinsella. Next base: position 10,204 of record CATXXF010000003.1, on the reverse strand, counting down.
GTTCTCGATCGAGGACGGTATCGCGCGCGGCTCTGGTCGCTCGGTGGGCAAAGTTAACCTGTTTGACGCCGTCGAGCGCTGTTCCGACCTGCTGATTCGTCGCGGCGGACATACCGGTGCGGTGGGTGTGACCATCGAGGCATCCAAGCTCGATGAATTCCGTCGTCGCCTTTCCGCCGTGCTATCGGAGATTCCCGCTGAGGACTTTGAAGACATCGACGAGGTTGCCGCCACGGTCGACCTTTCCGAGCTGAATATCGAGACTATAGAGCAGATTTCCCGTCTTGAGCCGTTTGGCCAGGGCAACAAGGTGCCGCTGCTGGCCGCCGAGGGCGTGACGATGTGCAATCGCGCCGTGGTGGGCAAAACCGGCGAGCACATGCGCTTTGTGGCGACCGATGGAGCCGCGAGCGTGCCGGCCATCATGTTCCGCGTGCCGCAAATCGATAAGCTCATCAACTGCGATAGCGCTGTCGACTTGGTGTTCGAGGCCGTTGCCGAGCATTGGCAGGGGCGTGTGAAGCCCAAGCTCATGATCAAGGATGTTCTGGTCCGCGATACCACGCTGCCCAGCGTCGACGATCCGGCATGCGAGCTTCGTCGTGGCGTGCAGCCGGCGGATTCCGGCCTGCGCCTGGAGTCGCGTAAGCGCGAGACACTCGCCCAGCTTTCTTATACCGAGCTGACGCGCTCGCTTATCCATAGCTTTATAGGCTCGAACCAGCCGCACCGCGCGCAGGTCGAGGCGCTCGATGCCCTGGCCGATCACCAAAGTGTTCTGGCCGTTATGGGAACGGGGCGCGGCAAGTCGCTCATCTTCCATGTGCATGCCGCGCGCGAGGCGGTTCTTCGCGGGCGTGCGAGCATCTTTGTCTATCCGCTGCGCGCGCTCGTTGCCGACCAGGCCTATCACCTCTCGTCGACGATGGCCGCGCTCGGCATTGGCGTCGGCGTGTTGACCGGCGAGACCGTGGAGGCGGCGCGCGATGACGTGTTTGCCGGCTTGGCTTCGGGCCGTACCGGCATCGTGCTCACGACGCCCGAGTTCCTGTCCATTCACCGCGACCGCTTTGCGCGTTCGGGGCGCATCGGTTTTGTCGTTATCGATGAGGCGCACCACGCTGGCCTTGCCAAGGGCGGCGACCGCAGCGCCTATCTCGACATGCCCGATATCCTCAAAGCCCTGGGCGACCCGGTCGTTATGGCCGCGACGGCCACCGCGACGGCTCCGGTCGTGGCCGAGCTTGCCCGCACGCTTCCGATCACTCACACGGTGGTCGACGAGACGGTGCGCGAGAACCTGCAGCTCGAGGACGACCGAGATCTTGCGAGCCGCGAGAACCGTTTGGTGTCGATCGTGGCGACGGGGGAAAAGACCGTCATCTACGTCAATTCGCGCGACCAGTCCGTGGCGCTCGCCAAGACACTACGCAAACGCGTTCCCGACTGTGCGACCCGTATCGCGTTCTATAACGCTGGCCTTACGCGCACCGACCGCCATCGCGTAGAGGAGGCGTTTCGAGACGGCAGCCTCAGCTGCATCGTCTCGACATCCGCCTTTGGCGAGGGCGTCAACCTTCCCGATATTCGCCATGTCGTGCTCTATCACATGCCGTTTGGCGGCATTGAGTTTAACCAGATGAGCGGCCGCGCCGGTCGCGATGGCCAACCCGCCGTGATCCATCTACTCTATTCGTCGCGTGACGCCCGTATTAACGAGCGCCTGCTCGACTGCTATGCGCCCGAGCGCGACGAGCTCGTCACGCTCTATCGCGCGCTGCAGACCATGTGGCGCTCCAACCGCGGCAAGACCGGGGACGATTCCTTTAGCGCGAGCGATATCGACATCGCGCAGATGTGCCTTGCCATCGATGCTCGCACGCCGGTCGACGAGCGCTCGGTGGAAAGCGGCTTGGGAATCTTCGAAGAGCTTGGTTTTTGTCGCGTTTCGGGGTTTGACGACACCCGTCGCATCGCGATGGCCGAAAACCCCGGCCGCGTGCAATTGAGCAGGTCAATTCGCTATTTGGAGGGCTTGCGCTCGCGCATGGAGTTCTCGGCTTTCCGGAGTTGGGCGCTCGATTCGTGCGCTTCTGATATGCTAGCCAAAGTTAACCGCCCGATCGTACCGCGGGCCTAGGGGAAGGGGACCTCGATGGATGCCGCAGCCCGTACCGCCCATGATTCTACCCTCCAGCCTTTTTCGGAGATGGAGCACTATAAGCATGCCGATGAGCTGCCGCCCGAGATTATGGCGGACAGCTACGACAAGCTGGAGCGCCTGTGCCTCAAATATATGAATGAGGACGACTTTTCTAAGGTTGAGCAGGCCTACTGCTTTGCCGCCGAGAAGCACTGCAACCAAAAGCGCCGCTCGGGCGAGATGTACATTAACCATCCCGTCGAGGTTGCCATCATTTTGGCCGATCTCAAGATGGACTGCGATGTGGTGTGCGCCGCGCTGCTGCACGATACCGTCGAGGATACCGAGACCTCGCTCGCCGATGTTTCCGGCCTGTTCGGCGATACGGTGGCCGAGCTCGTCGATGGCGTGACCAAGCTCACCAACATCGAAGTCGACAGCATGGACGAGAAGCAGGCGCTCACGCTGCGCAAGATGTTCCTCGCCATGTCCAAGGACATTCGCGTCATCATCGTTAAACTTGCCGACCGTCTGCACAACATGCGAACGCTGGCAGCCCTGCGCGAGGATCGTCGCCTGTTTAAGGCTCGCGAGACCATGGACGTGTACGCGCCCTTGGCCGACCGCCTGGGCATGAGCTCTATTAAGTGGGAGCTCGAGGACCTGTCCTTCTTCTACCTGGAGCCCGATGCCTACCAGCGCATCGCGCGCATGGTGGCTGAGTCGCGCGAGGTCCGCGAGCGCTACCTTGCCGAGACCATCAAGACGCTTACCGATGAGCTCAACCGCATTGGTCTGGAGGACTTCCAGATCAACGGCCGCTCCAAGCACTATTGGTCCATCTACCAAAAGATGAAGCGCAAGGGCAAGGAGTTCTCCGAGATCTACGACCTGGTGGCGCTGCGCGTTATTACCCATTCGGTGCGCGATTGTTACTCCACGCTCGGTGCGGTGCATACGCTGTGGCACCCCATGCCTGGTCGCTTTAAAGACTATATCGCCATGCCCAAGGTCAATAACTACCAGTCGCTCCACACGACGGTCATCGGCCCTACGGCTCGTCCGCTCGAGATTCAGATTCGAACCTACGAGATGCATGAGCAGGCCGAGTACGGCATTGCCGCTCACTGGCTATATAAGAAGTCGGGCGGATCGTCTGCTTCCAAGACCAATGACGCTCAACGTTTGGACGACCAGATCAACTGGCTCAAGCATTCGCTCGATTGGGCGGCTTCCGACGAGATCACCGATGCCAAGGAATACCTGCACTCGCTGAAGGTCGATCTGTTCGATCAGGAGATCTTTGTCTTCACGCCCAAAGGCGAGGTCATGGCGCTTCGTGCCGGTTCAACGCCGCTCGACTTTGCCTATGCCGTTCACACCGAGGTGGGAAACCACTGCGTCGGCGCCAAAATCAACGGTGCGGTGGCTCCGCTCACGCACGAGATCAAGACGGGCGACCGCGTTGAAATCCTGACTAACAAGAGTTCCAAGCCGTCGCGCGATTGGCTCAAGATCGTTAAGACACCTTCCGCCAAGTCAAAGATCCGCCGCTATTTTGCCGCTGCGACCAAGGACGACGACGCTGCCGCCGGTCGCGATATGCTGGCCAAGGATCTGCGTAAGCGTGGCTATGGCATTTCTACGCCGCGTTCGACGCGTGCGCTCAATGCCGTGGCGGAGCAGTTTAACTTCAAGCAGCTCGAGGACCTGTTTGCCGCCGTCGGCGCCGGCAAGGTTGCCTCGCGCGCTGTGGGCAATAAGGTCGAGCAAATCTTGGACCCCAAGCCCGAGGAACAGCTCACCAAGGCCGAGGCTATCGCCGAGGTCGTGAAGCAGCCCGCTCGCGGCTCCAACCGCAAGCCTCAAAAGCGCGGCAAGAGCGCCAGTAACGGCATTATCGTCAAGGGCGAGAGCAACAGCGGCCTGCTGGTCCGTCTGGCTCATTGCTGCAACCCCGTGACGGGTGACGACATCGTCGGCTTCATCACGCGCGGTCGTGGCGTTTCGGTGCATCGCGCCAACTGCCCCAACGTCAAGGGTCTTATGGAACATCCCGAGCGCATGATCGATGTGGAGTGGGACGGCGCTGCTGACACCCTCTTCCAGGTCGAGATCGTGGTCGAGTGCTTGGACCGCATGGGCCTGCTCAAGGATGTCACCATTGCCATTGGCGATGCGGGCGGCAATATCCTTTCTGCCGCCACGTCGACCAACCGCGAGGGTATTGCAACCCTGCGCTTTATGGTCGAGATCTCGGACGCGAGTGGTCTGGATCCGCTGCTGGCTTCCATCAGCAGTGTCGATTCGGTCTACGACGCGCGCCGTCTTATGCCCGGCGAAGGCGGAGCTCAGCTCAAGCGCCGTGTGTAGGTGCGAGAGCCTCTCAGCATCATAGATATTGGTTACGTTTGAGGCATCGTTTGGTGCCTCAAACGTATTTTAGAAGGAGGGCATGCGCATGGACGGTATGACTTTGGACCTGACACCCCGAGGCGCGGCTTCGATTGAGGTGCTCGTCAACGGCCCGATTCAGACCAACAGTTACGCCGTGATTTCGAATGACGAGTGCTTAATCGTCGATCCGGCGTGGGAGGGCGAGCGTCTTGTGGAGCATATCCGCACCGCGCATCCCGAGGTTCGCGTACTCGGCTCTGTCTGCACGCACGGTCATGCCGACCATGTTGGCGGGGTCGCCGGGGTTCGATCTGTCGTTGGTGACGGCGCACTATATGAGTTGTGCGCTAAGGACGTGACGGTACCTCGCGCGAATATCGAGGAGCAGCGCGCCATGTGGGGTATTGAGACGCCCGATCCGGGCGAGCCGACGCGGCTGCTTGCCGAGGGCGATACGATTGAATTGGGCGATATCTGCCTGCAGGTGATCGAGACGCCGGGGCATACGCCGGGCGGCATCGTCCTGTTCGCCGCGACCGAGCAGGGGAACATCGCCTTTGTGGGCGACACGCTTTTCCCGGGCAGCCACGGTCGTACCGATCTTTCCGGCGGTGACGAGGCGGCGATTATGCGCTCGCTCTCCAAACTTGCCAAGACGCTTCCGCCCGATACCGTTTGCTTGACGGGCCATGGCGATTCGACCACGATGGCGCGCGAACTTATGCAGAATCCGTTTATGCAGATGTAGGCTCGAAGCCGTCTTTCGAACCACGAAGACCGCTCAATCGTCAAGCTATTTTCCCCAGTGGGTCGATTCTGTGGGGCAAACGGTCAAAATTTGTCCAATCGGATGGTATTCGTGAACAAACGAACGTTTATGCTCGGGTATGTCGTGGTAAAATCTCAGGCGTTATCGGAGCAACCTTACAGGAGGTTTCTTTTATGCTCGTCAACGCAGCAGACATGCTCAAGAAGGCCGAGGCCGGCAAGTACGGTCTCGGTGCCTTCAACACCAACAACCTCGAGTGGACCCTGGCTATTCTCCAGGCCGCCGAGGAGGCCAAGTCTCCGCTGATCCTTCAGTGCACCGCTGGTGCCGCTAAGTGGATGGGCGGTTTCAAGGTCTGCGCCGACATGGTCAAGGCTGCCGTCGAGGCCACGGGCGTTACCGTTCCCGTCGCCCTTCACCTCGATCACGGTTCTTACGAGGACTGCTTCAAGTGCATCGAGGCCGGCTTCACGTCCATCATGTATGACGGCTCTCACGAGGAGACCTTCCAGCTTAACCTCGACCGCACCAAGGAGCTCGTTGAGCTTGCCCACTCCAAGGGCATGTCCATCGAGGCCGAGGTCGGCGGCATCGGCGGCACCGAGGACGGCGTGACCTCCAGCGGCGAGCTCGCTGATCCTGCTGAGTGCAAGCAGATTGCTGACCTGGGCGTCGACTTCCTCGCCTGCGGTATCGGCAACATCCACGGCGTGTACCCTGCTGACTGGGCTGGCCTTTCCTTCGAGCGCCTGGGCGAGATCAAGGCTCAGACCGGCGACCTGCCCCTCGTCCTGCACGGTGGCACCGGCATCCCCGAGGATCAGATCAAGAAGGCCATCTCCCTGGGTATCTCCAAGATCAACGTCAACACCGACCTGCAGCTCGTCTTCGCCAAGGGCGTTCGCGAGTACATCGAGGCCGGCAAGGATCAGCAGGGCAAGGGCTTTGACCCCCGTAAGCTCCTCAAGCCTGGTCGCGACAACATCGTTGCCCGCACCAAGGAGCTCATGGAGGAGTTTGGCTCCGTCAACAAGGCGTAAGCGTCGCTAAACTTCCCGTCGGAAGCCCCGTCCCCCTACACTGTTTCCTTTGCGCTCACCTGGCTTCGCCAGAAGTCGCGCCAAGGAAACAGTTCCGGGGGACGGGGCTTCCTTCGTTTAACGCCGCAGGGTTACGAGTCTGAATTAAGATGGCTACTGGCTTTGCCAGAAGTCGCGCGACGGAATCAGCTCCGGGGAAACGGGGCCTCCTTTGTTAACTCGCTACAGGGTTACTGGGCTGAATTCATTTTTTATAGGTACCGTTTATCGGTGTTGAGGGTTCCTTTATTGGGGCTTTCTTTTTTATCTCGCTACAATGGGCTTCAAGCGTTCTAGTGACTTGGAGTTTTGGTATGGCTGTTGTTAATGTGCTGCCTTCGGATGGGAAGGTTGTTGACGAGGGTCCTGTTGGTTGCTCTGTTGATGTTTGCTGCGATGACTTTCGCCATCTCGATATTGGGCTACCGCCTGAGATTCTTCGTCTTAAGGATGCCGGGTATTTGACGCAGGCTGTTGCCGCCTGCGATCGCCTTTTGGAGCAGAACCCTGAGCCTTCGCTGGCTGCCTGCGTTCGCGCCGAGCGGTATCGCATGCTCGAGACGCCGCTTCATTTTTCGGTGTCGCGCGATCGAGCTATTGCGATGATTCGCGAGGAGTGGCCTGAGTTTACCGAGGAGCAGTTTGACGATCTGATTGACCGTAAGCGTATTGACTGGCGCTTTATCGATGGCGAGCTGTTCGTTCTCGATAACTTCCTCGATTCGCTTCGCGTATATCCCAAAGAGGTTCCCGGCATGCGTCCCGATCCTACGGACGGAATTGCACTGCGCAACGAGATGCTCAAGGAGATGGAGTCGCAAAACGGATTGGCTCGCGTCATTACGCTTAAAGCGTCCGTGTCTGTTTCCGGCGCTCTGGAGGGGGAGACCGTTTGCGCTTGGCTTCCCGTCGCGGCTGCCTGCCGTCAGCAGTCTCGGGTCGAGATTCTCGACATGACGCCGGAGGGTACTGTTGCTCCCGCGAACGCTTCGGCGCGTACCGCTTCGTGGTCTTCTTCGAGTGAACGCTCATTCTCGGTGACCTATCGTTATCACATCGATGCTGCTTATCGCGATATCTATGGGGGTGCGCTTCCGGCACATCCGCGTATGGACGCGCCTCTGCCCGAGGATATTTCCGAGGACCGTCCGCACATTGCATTCACGCCGTATCTGCAGCAGCTGACGGCCGGTGTTGTTGACGGACTCGAGGATCCGCTCGATCGCGCTCGTGCTATCTACGATTATCTGACGCAGCATATCGACTATCGCTATCAGCCGCCGTACTTGCTTTTGGGATCTATTGCCGATGACTGCGCGCATTCGCTCCGCGGCGATTGCGGCGTTATGGCGCTCACGTTTATCACCATGTGCCGTATCGCGGGCGTGCCTGCCCGTTGGCAGAGCGGCCTGTACGTTGCGCCCGATTCGGTGGGGTCGCACGACTGGGCAGAGTTCTATACGCCGCAGACCGGTTGGCTCAACGCCGACGTGTCATTTGGATCTTCTGCTCGCAGGATGGGGGAGGAGTGGCGCCGCCGTCACTACTTTGGCAATCTCGACCCATGGCGTATGGTGGCCAACAATCGATTCCAGGCAGAGTTTGAGCCCTCTTTCGACGGCATGCGCGAGGACCCTTACGATAACCAGATGGGTGAGGCTTCGGTCGGCGGTCGCGGATGCCGTCAGCGCGAGATGCTACGCACGGTCGAACTCATCGAAATGCTCGAAGTTCCATTTTCGGACTAATCGGTAGAAAGCTGTGATAAACTAACTCACGCATTACGTGCCCGAGTGGCGGAATTGGCAGACGCAGTGGACTCAAAATCCACCGTTGGCAACAACGTGCGAGTTCGAGTCTCGCCTCGGGCACCATACATGCAAGTGAGCGTTCAAGGGGGTTGCGGCCCCCTTTTTCGTGCCGAACTCGCGTGAGCGCGCGAAGCGTTAAGCAAACAGGCCTGCGGCCTGTTTGTAGCGGCGCGTGGCGAGGGCGCCGCGCGTCCGAAGCCCGGGGCTTCGCGAAGCGAAGGCCCTTCGAGTCTCGCCTCGGGCACCATACATGCAAGTGAGCGTTCAAGGGGGTTGCGGCCCCCTTTTTCGTGTACGTAATGTGATAACGCGCTGTACGTGTTATTATTCGCAAGGCGTTGTTCCCGCAATGCCCTAAAGAGGAACCCGAGGGTTCCCACCTTTTGGCGCCAATGAGCAGCTGACTGGTCATACAACTTAGATTCCCTTCCTCAAATCGAGGATTTCTATGTGTAAGACCTGGTTGCTGAGAAGCGCCGGGTTATTTTTTTATGAATGGAGGTAGGGAAAATAGCTAAGTCTGATGACACCCGCATCAACGACGAGATCACTGCATCTTCGTGCCGTTTGATTGGCGTCGATGGCTCTCAGCTCGGCCTGTTCGCCATCCGCGATGCCCAGCGCGTCGCCGACGATCAGGGTCTCGACCTAGTCGAGATCGCTCCCAACGCGGAGCCGCCGGTCTGCAAGGTCATGGACTACGGTAAGTTCAAGTACCAGCAGGCCATGAAGGCCAAGGCTGCTCGTAAGAACCAGTCCAAGGTCGAGGTCAAGGAAATGAAGTTCCGACCCAAGATCGACGTTGGCGACTACGAGACCAAGAAGGGCCACGTTCTGCGTTTCCTCAAGAAGGGCGCACGCGTTAAGATCACCATCATGTTCCGCGGCCGTGAGATGGCTCACCCGGAGCAGGGCCTTAACGTTCTCGAGCGTCTCGCCGAGGATCTCAAGCCTTACGCTACGGTCGAGTCCAAGCCTAAGATGGAAGGCCGTAACATGCTTATGCTGCTCGCCCCGATTAAGGGCGCCTTCGATGAGGATAAAGCGGCAAGCGATACCAAGTAACTAGTGTTCTGTAACCGATTAAGGAGTATTTCATGCCTAAGATGAAGTCCCACAGCGGCACCAAGAAGCGTTTCCGCAAGACTGGTACCGGCAAGCTTATGCGCGCCAAGGCTTTCAAGAGCCACATCCTGAGCAAGAAGTCCACCAAGCGTAAGCGTGGCTTCCGTCAGGAGACCGAGATCGCCGCTGCCGACCGCAAGGTCATCAAGTCGCGTCTCGCCTAAGTTCGCGTTCCCGTTTTTCGTTTTACCGTCTAGGAGTTGATAGAACATGGCACGTATTAAGCGCGCTGTTGCCGCCAAGAAGAAGCGCCGTACCGTTATGCATCGTGCGAAGGGTTACTACGGTGCCGCTTCGCGTACTTACAAGCATGCTAAAGAGCAGGTCCAGCACTCCCTGCAGTATCAGTATCGTGATCGCCGCAACAAGAAGCGCGAGATCCGTTCTCTCTGGATCACTCGTATCAACGCTGCTGCTCGCCTGAACGACATCTCTTACTCTCAGTTCATGCACGGCCTGAAGGTTGCCGGCATCGAGCTCGACCGCAAGGTCCTGGCTCAGATGGCTTACGAGGACATCGAGTCCTTCAACGAGCTGGCTACCATCGCCAAGAAGGCTCTCGAGGCCTAATAGATTCTCTTGAATCGCTAGGGGAGTGTCGCGTTGTGCGCGGCGCTCCCTCTTTTTATCTGAAGCGCTGGTTTATATAGCAAAAGCGCGGGTAGATAGACACTTACAGGTGACCGATCTTTATATATCTCTTAACCGAAGGGTCATCATCTGATACGTGCAGTATTTCTGCACCAGCCTTTCTATGACTTATATAGGAAGCAATGTATTGTGTAGGACTTGTGAAGAGTGGAATTGACGTCCCACAGGGCTTTGCGGTCTGGCAATATATCTCCTTGCCGCGCGGCCCGGTTCGACCGGATCAGCCGCT
>CATXXF010000002.1 GCA_958403395.1 uncultured Collinsella sp. | reverse complement strand
CACGGTCCCTCTTCTTCTGCACCACCGCGGGCGCGGCCTTGGCCACAAAGCCCTCGTTGGCGAGCGTCTTCTCGCAGCCGGCAAGCTCCTTCTGAGCCGCGGCGATCTCCTTCTCAAGACGTGCCTTCTCGGCCGAAAGGTCAACCTTGCCCTCGAGCACCACAAAGGCCTCGACGCCGCTGTCGACCACGGCGATGCTCGCGGCCGGCTTCTCGACATCGGTACCCATGACCAGCGAAGCGGTGTTCGCCAGCGGCTCAATGGTCGAACGCAGGCTCTCGAGCTTCTCGATGTCCTCGGCACCGGCGCGCACGACCACGTCGAGCTCGGCCTTGGGGCTCAAGCGATAACGCGAACGCGTGGCGCGGGCGGCGGAAACGACGGCGCGGCACAGCTCAAACGCGCGCTCGGCGTCCTCGTCAACATACTTGGCGTAGTCGGCGGGCTCGGGCCACTTGGCGATCATGAGCGCCTCGGCGCGATCCACGTTGCCCTCGGCGTCCAGGTCGAGCACGCTCGCCGGCATGTTGTCCCAGATCTCCTCGGTGACGAACGGCATGAGCGGGTGCATCAGGCGAATAGAGGTGTCGAGCACAAAGATCAGGTTGCGCTGAGCCTGCAGACGGCCCTCGCCCTTCAGACGAGCCTTAGTGACCTCGACGTACCAGTCGCAGACCTCGTTCCAGAAGAACTGCTGCACGCCGCGGGCCATATCGCCAAAGGTGTAGTTCTCAATACCCTCGGTGACCATCTTCACGGCCTTTGCCAGGCGGCTGAACATCCAGGCGTCGGCCGGCGTCTCCACGACGGGCTCGCCGGGCGTGTAGCCCTCCATGTTCATAAGCAGGAAGCGGCTTGCGTTCCAGATCTTGGTCACAAACGACTTAGCCTGGTCGGTACGCGGGCTGTCGATAAGCTTCTTAGTCTTCTTATCGATGTTCGCATCGAACTTAACATCCTGGTTGTTGGTGCACAGCGTGAGCAGGTTGAAGCGCATGGCGTCGGCGCCGTACATACCGATGAGGTCCATGGGGTCAACGCCGTTGCCCTTGGACTTGGACATGCGGCTGCCGTCCTTGGCCAGGATCGTCGGGTAGATGACGACGTCCTTAAACGGCACCTCGTCCAGGAAGTACAGCGAGCTCATGACCATGCGAGCAACCCACAGCGCGATGATGTCGCGCGCGGTGACGAGCGCCGTCGTGGGGTGATGTCCCTCGAGCAGCTCCGGCTTTTGCGGCCAGCCCTGCGTGGCGAAAGTCCACAGCTGAGAGCTGAACCAGGTGTCCAACACGTTCTCGTCCTGATGCACGTGATGACCGCCGCACTTGGGGCACACGTCGGTGTCCTCGGTAAGGGCGTCCTCCCAGCCGCAATCCTCGCAGTAGAACACGGGGATACGGTGGCCCCACCAAAGCTGGCGCGAGATGCACCAGTCCTTGAGGTTCTCCATCCAGGTGGTGTAGGTCTGCGTCCAGCGCGCGGGGTGGAAGGTGACCTTGCCAGAGTTGACGGCGTCGAGCGCCGGCCCCTTGAGCTTATCGACGGCGACGAACCACTGCTCGGACAGCCACGGCTCCAGCGCGGCATCGCAACGGTAGCAGTGCATGACGGAGTGGTCGTGCTCCTCGACGTGGTCGAGTAGGCCGTGCTCGTCGAACCACTTGATGACCGCCTCGCGGCACTCCTCGCGGGTCATGCCGGTGAACTCGCCATAGCCCTCGACGACCACCGCGTGCTCGTCGAAGATATTGATCTGCGGAAGGTCGTGGGCCTGACCCATGGCGTAATCGTTGGGGTCGTGGGCCGGGGTGACCTTAACGAAGCCGGAACCAAAGTTGGCATCGACATGCCAATCCTCAAAGATGGGGATCTCGCGGTCCACGATGGGGAGCTTGACGGTCTTACCCACAAAAGCGGCCTTCTCGGGGTCCTTCGGGGAGACGGCGACGCCCGTGTCGCCGAGCATGGTCTCGGGGCGCGTGGTGGCAACGACGATGTAATCCTGGCCGTTGACCGGCTCGGTCAGCGGGTAGCGCAGGTGCCACAGGTGGCCCTTCTCGTCCTTATATTCGGCCTCGTCGTCCGAGATGGCGGTGGTGCAGTTGGGGCACCAGTTGACGATGCGCTTGCCGCGGTAGATCAGACCGTCGTGGTACCAGTCGCAAAAGACCTTGCGTACGGCCTGCGCGTAGTCCTCGTCCATGGTAAAGCGCTCGTTGTCAAAGTCGACGGAGCAACCCATGCGCTTGATCTGCTCGACGATGATGCCGCCGTACTCGTGGGTCCAGTCCCAGCAGGCGTCGACAAACTTGTCGCGACCGATCTCCAGGCGGCTGATGCCCTCACTCTTGAGCTTCTTGTCGACCTTAGTCTGCGTGGCGATACCGGCGTGGTCGGTACCCAGCACCCAACGCGTGGACTTGCCGCACATGCGGGCCATACGGATGATGGCGTCCTGGATGGAGTCGTCGGTGGCGTGACCCATGTGGAGCTTGCCGGTCACGTTGGGAGGCGGAATGGTGACGGTGCAATCGCCCACGCCCTCACGGCGCTTGTAGTAGCCGCCGTCGAGCCACTTCTGCAGGATCGCCGGCTCGTTGGTCGACGGATCGTAGTTCTTGGGCATTTCTTCCATATATCTCTCCCTTGCCCATCGGGGAGGAATGTAGGCCCGATTTTCGCTCGGTCAAGTCCTGGCTCGCACGAAGACCACATTAAGTGGTCTTCGGCTCGTGCGGAATCTACGAAAATCGGACCTACATTCCTCCCCTTAGGTATCGATTACTTCAGTCTGAATGGACTTTGCTGAGACTTTAAACAAACACACAGAATAACACAGGTAGTTGGGGTTATTGCGTATATATAAAATAGCCTCCGACCGCGGGTGGTCGGAGGCTATTTGCAAGCACGTTTTTGGCTGGTTTAGCCGTAGATGCGTTGGGGTTGTTCTTCGCCCTTTACGGAGGCTTCGGTCACGACGACCTTGGAAACGCCCTCCTCGCTGGGGAGGTCGAACATCGTCTGCTGCAGCACGTCCTCGCAGATGGAGCGCAGGCCACGGGCGCCGGTCTTGCGAGCAAGCGCCATACGGGCGATCTCGTGCAGGGCGGCGTCCTCAAACTCAAGTTCGACGTCCTCGAGCTGGAACATCTTGCGGTACTGGCGCACCACGGCGTTCTTGGGCTCGGTCAGGATCGACACCAGATCGTCCTCGTCGAGCGCCTGTGTCTGGGTGACGACGGGCGTACGTCCCACAAACTCGGGGATCATGCCAAAGGCGTTGAGGTCCTGCGGAAGCACCTGACGCAGCAGGTCGTTCTCGTCGACCGATGTGGGGCCGGCGATCTCGGAGTTAAAGCCCACGCCCTTGTTGCCCACGCGATCGGCGATGATCTTGTCCAGACCCACAAAGGCACCACCGCAGATAAACAGGATGTTGGTCGTGTCGATCTGCAGCAGCTCCTGCTGGGGATGCTTGCGGCCGCCGGTGGGCGGAACGCTTGCCACCGTGCCCTCAAGGATCTTAAGCAGTGCCTGCTGAACGCCCTCGCCCGAAACGTCGCGGGTAATGGAGAGGTTCTCGGCCTTGCGGGCGATCTTGTCGATCTCGTCCACGTAGATGATGCCCACCTGTGCGCGCTCAATGTCACCATCGGCAGCATTGATGAGCTTGAGCAGGATGTTCTCCACGTCCTCGCCCACGTAGCCGGCCTCGGTGAGCGCGGTGGCGTCGGCGATGGCAAACGGCACCTCGAGAATGCGCGCGAGCGTCTGGGCCAACAGGGTCTTGCCGGTACCGGTGGGACCGAGCAGCAAGATGTTGGACTTGGCGAGCTCCACCTCGTCCATATCATCGTCGAGCTGCGAGTCCAAGCCGTCATCAAAGGCCGAAAGCGCAGCACCGCCCTCGATCACGCGGCGGTAATGGTTGTACACGGCAACCGACATGGCACGCTTGGCGTCCTCCTGGCCCATAACATAGGCCGAAAGCTCGTCATAGATCTCGTGCGGCGTCGGCACGTGCGTGATGACCTGGCGGTCGTCCTCGAGCTCAAAGCCCTCGGTCTCGGGGTCCATGGCGGGCTGGGATGCAGACTGACCATGGTCGTTGAGGAAGCCCGGCAGCTTGCCGTTGCGGGCAGCGTCCATAAAGTCCGAAGCAAGCGACTCCTCCAGAATCTCGGAACAGGCGGCGACGCACTCGTCACAGATAAAGATGTTGGTCGGGCCCTTTACGAGGCGACGGACCTGGCCCTGCTCTTTTCCGCAGAAGGAGCAGCGGATGGGGTTGCCGTTCTCGTCAAAGTTGTCCTGCATGTTACCGGCCATCCTAGGCGTCCTTCGCGGCGAGGTCGCGCGAGGTGACGATACGGTCGATCAGGCCGTAGTCGAGGGCCTCGGCAGCGGTCAGGTAGTTGTCGCGCTCGGTGTCGGCCTGGACCTTCTCGATGGGCTGGCCCGAGGCGTCGGACAGGATCTGGTTGAGCTCACGACGGGTCTTCTTGATCTCCTCGGCCACGATTTCGATCTCGGTCTGCTGACCCTGGGCACCGCCGCTGGGCTGGTGAATCATAACCTTGGAGTGCGGCAGGCAGAAGCGCTTGCCCTTAGCGCCGGCCGAAAGCAGCACGGCGGCCATGGACGCAGCCATACCGACGCAAATGGTGGAGACCTGCGGCTTGATAAAGTTCATAGTGTCAAGAATCGCCAGGCCGGAGTAGACCTCGCCACCGGGCGAATTGATGTAGAGCGAGATATCCTTCTCTGCATCCTGGCTCTCAAGATGCAGCAGCTGGGCAACGACCAGGTTGGCGCTCACGGAGTTGATCTCCTCGCCCAAGAAGATGATGCGGTCGTTGAGCAGGCGCGAATAGATATCATAGCTGCGCTCACCGCGCGGCGTCTGCTCGATAACGTATGGCACGAGGGCGGAATCGAACTTAGCGATCATACGCATCTCCATTTCTCTCTTGCGGACCAAATTGGTTCTAGATAAACGTACGGTGCCCGCATGCTATGCATTGGCTGGCACCGTACGAAGCAACCGGATAACCGGTGTATAACTTTACCCCATCACGGGCGCACACATGCGCTCGCGGGTAAGGTGGCGAGAATTACTCGGCGTCCTTGGCGGTCTCGTCGACCTCGGTCACCTTGGCGTTCTCGACCAGGTGGTCGACGGCCTTGGAGCGACGGATGGACTCGCGGACGGCAGGCATGCGGCCATCGGCAATGAACTCGGCCTTGGAAGCCTCGACGTCCTTGACGCCGGCCTTCTCGAACTCGGCGTTGATGTCGTCCTCGGTGACCTCAATCTTGAGCTCACGGGCGAGGGCGTCCAGAGCCAGGGACTCACGGGCCACGTCGTTGGCCTGCTTGTGCAGGTCGCCGATGAACTGCTCCATGGTCAGACCGGAAGCGGGCAGCCAGGTGTCCAGGGTCATGCCGCGGGCAGCGAGGTTGGACAGGAAGTTCTGGCCAAGCTCCTCAAAGACGGACTGCTCGTAGTCGGCATCCATCTCGTCGAGCTGCAGGCGCTCGGCGAGAGCGGAGACGCAACGGTTCTCCTTCTCGGCCGGCAGGCGGGAAGCCTTGTCCTGCTCGATCTCGATCTTGATGGCGTCGCGCATGGCATCGATGCTGTCGAAGCCGAAGTCGGACTTGACAAGCTCGTCGGTGAGCTCGGGGGTGTTGCGGACCTTGATGCCCTTGACGGTGACCTCGACGGTGTGGGTCTCGGCCTCCTCGCCCTCCTCGACCTCGTCGGTCCAGGTGACGGTCTTGACGTCGTCAACGTTAGCGCCGATCAGGGCCTCGTTGAACTCCTTGGGGTTGCTGTCGCTACCGGCGATGAGCATACGGCCCTCGGCGGCAAAGTTGTCGGCGTTCTCGACGGCCTTGAGGTCGACGGTGACGTAGTCCTCGGCCTCGACGGCGCGACCCTCGACGTCCTCGAAGGTGGCACGGTAGTTGAGGAGCATCTCGACCTGGTTGTTGATCTCGGACTCGGTGACCTCCGCGGGGGGCATCTCGATCTCGACGGCGTCGAAGGAGGAGAGCTCGGCAGCAGGACGCAGGGAGAACTCGACGGTGTAGGTGTAGTCCTCGTGATCTTTGGCGAGGTCGAGCTCCTTGTAGTCACCGTTCTTGGTGGGGACGATGTCCAGCTCGTTGAGGACGGCGGGCTCGTTGGCGGCGATCAGGTCGTTGGTGGCCTGAGCGAGGGTAGCCTCGGCGCCAAGTGCAGAGTCGATGACCGGACGGGGAGCCTTGCCGGCGCGGAAGCCGGGGAAGCGGTACTTCTTGGCGGTGTCCTTGTAGGCCTTCTTGATCGCGGCGTCGACGTCGACGGCCGGGATGGTGACCGTAGCGGTGAGCTTGGCGTCCTTGACGTCAGAAGCGGTGATGTTCAACACGTTCCTCCTCATACTGCCCAGCTTATCTGAGGTGCTGGTACCTTTATGCAACAAAGTGTCGCGACGGACAGGGCCGCCGCAAGTGCGATGGTGCGGGCGAAAGGACTCGAACCTTCACGGGAATCCCACCAGAACCTAAATCTGGCGCGTCTACCAATTCCGCCACGCCCGCATGAGCGCACAAACTAGGAATGATAGCAGATACGAGCGACAAGCGCACGCACACCTTTTACAGGCTCACGACCTCACCACGAGAGCAAGCCAATAGAGCACGCCACCCCATCTCATAAGTTGCGGTGGAATAGGGACTGTTTGGGGCTCCAGTCCTCCAAAACAGTCCCTATTCCACCGCAACTTCGGTGGGACTCGGCAGTCTGGCGGTGCTGGCCATGTGCCGGAAAGCGTGTCCCGGTTTGGAGCCTCGGAATGGGATGTAATTTCCGCTATAGCCATCAACCGGAAACTGCAACCCGTTTTGAGCCCCTATTCCGGGATGCACTTTCCGCCAAGGGCCTCAAACGGAAACTGCAGCCCACAATTCAGTTGAAAAGTGGGCTGCAGTTTCCCAGGGCTAGGCAAAGAGCGGCGGATGCGTCGCCTCGTCTACTCCCCCAGCAGGGCCTTCTCGGGCGTGATCGGCAGCGAGCGAACCTGATGTCCGGTAGCGTGTGCCACGGCCGAGGCAACGGCGGCGAGCGGCGTGTTGATGACGACCTCGCCGATCGACTTGGCACCAAACGGACCCGTCGGCTCGTAGCTCGGCTCAAAGGCCACGCGAATGCTGCCGATATCCAGGCGCGTGGGCAGCTTGTAACTCATAAAGTTGCAGGTGCGCAGGCGACCGCGGTCGTCGTGCTCGACGATCTCGTAGAGCGCGTGGCCGATACCCTGGGCAATGCCGCCCTCGGCCTGGACGCGCGCGAGTGCCTCGTTGATCACGGTGCCGCAGTCCACAGCCGCCGCGTAGTCCACCACGGTCACCTTGCCGGTAGCCTTGTCGACCTCGACCTCGGCAATGCCGGCCATAAACGGCGGGGGCGAAACGGGCAGGCAGGCAGAGGCATGCGAGGTGAGCGCGTCGCCGCCCGCAATGTTCTTAACGCACAGGTTGGCAAAGTCGCGCAGCGTGAGGTAGCGGTTCTGCTCGCGCGCGGCACGTTCGTCGGACAGGCGCACGTACTGGCCATCGAAGACCACATCGGCGGCGTCCACGTCCCACATCTGGGCGGCCTTGGCGCAGATCTTCTCACGCAGCTCGGTCGCGGCGTTCTTGGCGGCAAGGCCCGTCACGTACGTGCCCGAGCTCGCGTACGAGCCGGCATCGAACGGCGACACGTCGGTGTCCACGCCGCGCACCACGATCAACGAGCTCTCCACGCCCAGCTCCTCAGCGGCAATCTGCGCCAGGATCGTGTCGACGCCCATGCCGTTATCGGTGGCGCCGGTGCCGATGGTAATGAAGCCGTCCTCTTCCAGGCGCATGTCGATGCCGGCGATGTCCACGTTGGAGATGCCCGAGCCCTGCATGGTGAGCGCGCAGCCCAGGGCGCGCACGCGGTCGCCAAGGTCCACGGCCAGCGGCTTGTCGCGCCAACCGATCATGTCCATCGCGCGCAGCAGGCAGCGGTCGAGCGCGCAGGCGTTGAGCTTCTCGTTGTAGTACTGCGGCATGGTCTCGCCCTCGCGCACGATGTTCTTAAGGCGCAGGTCGGCGGGGTCCATGTGCAGCATGTCGGCGAGCTCGTTAACGGCGCTCTCCACGGCAAACTGGCCCTGGGTGGCACCGTAGCCGCGATACGCGCCGCCGCGGTTGGTGTTGGTGTAGACGGCGTCCCAGCTAAAGCGGCTCGCCTTCACATGGTTGTAGATGGGCAGGCTCTTGTGGCCCGAGAGGCCGATCGTCGTGGTGGCATGCTCGCCATAGGCGCCGGCGTTGGACAGCGTATGCAGGTCGATGGCCGTGATGGTGCCGTCGTTCATGGCGCCCAGCTTAACGGTCATCTGCATCTGGTGGCGCGAGTTGCCGGCGGTGATGGTCTCCTCGCGCGTGTAGCAGCAGTAGCTCGGACGGCCGGTCTGCTGGGTCACGAACGCCACAAAGATCTCGCAGCAGCCCGTCTGCTTGGAGCCAAAGCCGCCGCCGATGCGCGGCTTAATGACCTGCACCTGCGACTGCGGGATATCGAGCGACTGAGCGACCATGCGGCGCACGTGGAAGGGCACCTGCGTGGAGGTAGTCACCGAGATACGCCCAAACGCGTCGGTCGTCGCGAAGGCGCGGAAAGTTTCCATGGGCGAGGTCTGCGTGGCCTGGCTGGTGTAGGTGCGGGTGAAGACGATGTCGCTCTGGGCGAAGGCCTCGTCCAGATCGCCATAATCGCTGGTACCGCTGCACACCAGGTTGCGAGCAACGTCGCCGCCCTGCGGGAACATAAAGGTCACGTCGCCCTCGGGGTGGACCACGATGTCGTTATCGAGCGCCTGGGTAAAGTCGAGCAGCGGCTCAAGCACCTCATAGTCGACCTTGATGAGCTTGAGCGCCTTGTCGGCGGCCTCCTCGGTCTCGGCGGCGACGATCGCCACCTCCTCGTTTTGGTAACGGACGAGGTTCTCGAGAATCAGGCGGTCGTAAGGCGAAGGCTGCGGATAGCTCTGGCCGGCGATGGTAAAGCGGCGCTTGGGCACGTCCTCGTAGGTGTAGACGCCCACGACGCCGGGCACCTTCAGGGCGCGCGACGTATCGATGGAGCGGATCTTGGCGCGGGCATAGGGGCTGCGCTTGAGCTTGACGATCAGGGCGCCGGCGGGCACCAGGTCGCCCGTGTAGACGGGACGCCCCTCGAGCAGGGCCTTCGAGTCCTTCTTGGGCTGCTTATGAGTGATCTGCTTATAGGAGACGCCGTCAGAACTGGTGTCGTTGACCGGCAGCTCGGGCATCTCAAAGCCCACCTGCACGCCGGACTCGTTGAGGAAGCGCACGATGGCGCGCAGCTGGCTCTCGTAGCCGCTGCAACGGCAGAGGTTGCCGGCGAGCTGGCGCGAGAGCTCCTCGCGCGTGGCGACGAGGCTCGGGTCCTCCTTGGCAGCGCGGGCAAGCGCCAGCACGTTCATGATGAGGCCGGGAGCGCAAAAACCGCACTGCTCGGCGCCTTCGGCAGCCATTGCGCGGGTCAGCGCCTCAGACTCGGCCTTGAGACCCTCGAGTGTGGTGATGGAGCGGCCCTCAACACGGGCGGCGGGAACCGAGCAGCTCAGCACCGGGTCGCCGTCGAGCCACACCGTGCACAGGCCGCAGTTGGTGGTCTCGCAGGCGCAGCGCACCGACGCGCAACCCTGCTCGCGCAACAGCGCAAAGAGCATGGTGTCGGGGGCAATCTGAACCTTGACCTTACGGCCGTTGAGCGTAAAGGAAAGATCGATGAGTTTGGCAGCCATTAGCGCACCTCGCTAGAATCGACGCCGGGCACGCGGCGGCAGGAATACTCGTCCGTGGCGAACTTAGGGATCTGCACGGTCTCGAGCTCGCGGGCAAGCGCGGCAGAAAGCTCGATGCCGGCGGCGCGGCGCACGGCCTGAATCGCCAACGGTGCCGAGATGCGGCGGCGGTAGTCAGCCGAGCCCCACAGGTTGGTGCCATAGCTCAGTGCGCGTACGGACGCGGCCAGGGCGCGAAGCTCGTCCTCGGAAGGCCGCTCGTTCACCAGGCCACACGCCTCGCCCTGCAGCAAGGTCGCGCGCAGCGGGCGGGCGCCCACGGTGACATGCCAGCTGTTGTCCCACCAGGCGGCGGTGACGTTCAGCGAGGGGAAGTCCGTCGCGGCCTTGCGCACGGCCTCGTAGCTCGCACGGTAATCGTGCTTGACGACTACGACGTGCTCGATCACGTCACGCACGTAGCCCATGTCCACGAACTCCGCGAGCGGCACGCGGCCGGCGCCCGTCAGCTCAACATAGGAATCGAGCGCGAGAAAGGCGGAGAGGACGTCCGAGAAGCCAAAGCGACCGTAGATGCTGCCGCCCACCGTGGCGGTATTGCGCAGCTGCACGCCCACGATATCGTGGACGGCGAACTCAAAGACATGGTTGACAAGCGCGTTGAGCTCGGCATGGCGCTCGAGCTGGCGCAGGGTACACATGGCACCGATGCGAAACTCGGTCTCGGTCTCCTCGATCTGATCGAGTCCGCAGGCCGAAAGGTCAATCGCCGTCGCCACGCGACGCGAACCAAGGCGCATCCAGATGCCGCCGCCCACAATCTTGTTGTTGCGGTTCTTCTGTAAGAGCTCATAGGCTTCGGCCGCGTTTCCAACACGGACGTAGGTACCGAACTTGAGCACGTTCTCCCCCATCTCTCCACTTGTCCAGTACGTTTAAGTGTACCAAACGAGGGGCCGCACACCGTTTTAGGACAAAATCCACCCACCCATACATAACTTGCGGTGATATACGGACTGATTAGCCGTTCTGGGGCGCTAAACAGTCCGTATTTCACCGCAAGTTATGAGGAGTCCTCCGGGATAGAAAAAGGCTCCCAGCCGGATAGCTGGGAGCCTCATCACATGCTATGTCGAGCGAAGAATTAGCAGACGCCCTGGGCGAGCATGGCGTCGGCAACCTTCAGGAAGCCGGCGATGTTGGCGCCCATGACGAAGTTGCCCTCCTGGCCATACTCCTTGGCGGTGTCATCCACGTTGTGGAACATGCCGCGCATGAGCTGCTCGAGCTTGCCGTCAACCTCCTCGAAGGTCCAGGACAGGTGCTCAGCGTTCTGGCTCATCTCCAGGCCGGACACGAGCACGCCGCCGGCGTTGGCAGCCTTACCGGGCATAAAGGCGACGCCGTTCTCCTGGAAGTAGGTCGTAGCCTCGATGGTCGTGGGCATGTTCGCGCCCTCACCGACCACCTTGCAGCCGTTGGCGACGAGCGCCTTGGCGTCCTCGAGCAGCAGCGTGTTCTCGCGAGCGCAGGGCAGCGCGATGTCGCAGGGCAGCTGCCACACGCCGCGGCCGTCGCCCTCGTGCCACACGGCGTTGGGCTTCTCGTCAACGTACATGGCGAGCGTGACACCCTTGTCGTGGCCGGAGCGCTTCTTGTTGTAGACGTGCTCGAGCACGGTGTAGTCGATGCCGTCGGGATCCTCGACCCAGCCGTGGGTGTCGGAGCAGGCCAGCACCTTGCCGCCGAGCTGGGAGACCTTCTGGACCGCGTAGATGGCGACGTTACCGGAGCCGTGAACGACGACGTTCTTGCCCTCGAAGGAGTCGCCGCGGCTCTTGAGGTACTCGTCCACAAAGTAGGCCAGGCCGTAGCCGGTGGCCTCGGTACGGGCGAGCGAGCCGCCAAAGGAGAGGCCCTTGCCGGTGAGGACGCCGGTCCACTCGTTGGTCAGGCGCTTGTACTGACCGAACAGGTAGGCAACCTCGCGGCCGCCAACGCCCAGGTCGCCGGCGGGAACGTCGGTGTTGGGGCCGATGTGGCGATAGAGCTCGGTCATGAAGGACTGGCAGAAGTGCATGATCTCGTTGTTGGACTTGCCCTTGGGGTCAAAGTCGGAACCGCCCTTGCCGCCGCCCATGGGAAGGGTGGTCAGGCTGTTCTTGAGGATCTGCTCTAGGCCCAGGAACTTGAGCATGCCCAAGGTGACCGTCGGGTTAAAGCGCAGGCCGCCCTTGTAGGGTCCAATGGCAGAGTTGAACTCGACGCGGTAGCCACGGTTGACCTGGACCTTACCCTGGTCGTCGACCCAGGGAACACGGAACATAACGATGCGCTCGGGCTCGACGAGGCGCTCCAGCAGGGCGGCCTCCTCATACTCGGGGTGGGCGTCGAGCGCCGGCTGGATGGTGCCGAGGATCTCGGTCGCGGCCTGGATAAACTCAGGCTGCTCGGGATAGCGGGCCTTGAGCTCGTCGAGAACTTTCTGCGTGTAGCTCATGCTTCCTCCAATTGATGGGAAACGAAAATGTTGGTCGCGGCACCCTATGCGTCGCGAACTTTATCGAGTATGGATAATATCGCACTGTTGCAGCAAAGTTTCGCATAAGCCGACGAGCAGATGTTTCGTTTTGATTACGATGCAGGTAGAAGCGTTTTTGAGTGCCCAACGCGCAAATCGCGTGTTTCGAAGCTGTTTCGTCCACATGTTCCAAACCACCACATTGGGGACAGGCACCTTTGTGGTGATGTTGGTGGTTAGAGGACGAGCTGATGATAGTCGGCGGGGGTTACGCGGCCTTCGGTGGCAGCGCGGAAGGCCGCGAGCGCATCGCCCGAGAACGGCATGGCCCAGCACAGCCCGCAGCCGGCGGTAATGGAGCCGGGCAGCGGCATGATGCGCCCGGGCACACCGGCGGCAAGACACAGCTGTTCGCATTCCATCACATCGAAGGTGCTATCGAACGAAACGATGATCTTGCGTTCGTGATCAGAGGCATCGCCGAACGAGGCCTCGCGGTGCGACTCGCGATACGCAGCCGCCGCTGCCTCTTCCTCGGCCGTATGTCCACAGCTGCCACAGCCGCAGGTGCAAGGCTCGGACCCATCGCAAGTGCAAGGTTCCCCAGTATCGGGGCAAATATCATGTGACACGGCATCTCCCGTCATTGATGTGTGCAGATCTAGGCGAGCAACTCGGCCGCCGCAAACTCCTCGGGCGTATTGACGTTCTCGAAGCAGAGCGTCGAGTCCGCGGCCTTAACGATCTGCGGCTCATCCATATAACCGGCCTGAACGCGATTGATCAGGCAGCGAATGCGCTGTCGGTCGCAGGAGAGCAGCTCTTGGGCAACCGGCGCACACGCGTCACGGCGCCAGACGGCGCAAAGCGGCTCAATTCCCCGCTCCTCGCGCGGCACGCACACGTCGAGCGCCTCGGCCTCAACACAGCCAGCAAGGGCACCGATTAGCTCCGAAGAGACAAACGGCATATCACAGGCGACGATAGCAACGAGAGGCAGCCGGGCCGCAGTCAGCGAACTCGCGATGCCGCGCATGGCGCCCGCCGGCCCCTCAAGGTCCGACACTATTCGCGGCACCAGGCCGCCAAACGCGCGCTCCTCAAGGTAGGCAAGCTCGCTGGGACGCGAAGTCGTCACGACCAACTCGCCGGCAACTGGCGCCAGCCGACCCAGCACGCGTTCGATGAGCGGCTCGCCGCAAAACGCCATGCGAGCCTTATCACAGCCCATGCGCGAGGACAGCCCACCCGCTTGGACGACACAAGAAAGATCGGCACGTCTTACGGTAGTCATACGGCAAAACACCTCCATCGGCATGCTCGAAACCCGGTGCACGAAGCTAAATACAGCCACCGAAATAGCAGCGCTATGAAAAGCTCGTGCAAAAACAAAACAGCGCCTTTGCGGCACGCAGCAAGACCGCGAGCACAAAAGCGCTGGTAGCGTATGGCGGGAACGTATGTGAATCGAACACATCCAAGACGTTTTGCACGCCTCGCAACGGTTTTGAGGACCGCGGAGCCCACCGGAGCCCATCCGTTCCCAAGTGCGGCGGTATTTTACCAAACCGAGCGGGCCCCATCCCAAAAAGACGAGCAAGAAGTTGCGGTGGAATAGTTCTTGCTTAGGCTGCAAGACCCCAAAAACAGGAACTATTTCACCGCAACTGATAAGGGTAGGCTAGCGCAGGGAGCGCAGGCCGCCGGCATCCTTGTCGAGGACTGTGAAGCGCACGGCATCTAGGTGCTCCAAGATGCTGATGGCACGTTTGCGCGACACACCCAGGGCCTCGCGCAGCACGCTCGTTGTGGCTGCGCCACCGGCTGCCTCAATGGCAGCTGCGACGAGCTCACGCGCATGGGCCTCGGCGGCAGCGGACAGGGCAACGTCGCGCTCAACCTTAACGATCGAGCGGTTGAGCGAAAGCTCGCGCAGGGCACGCGTCATGGTGTCGCGGCCGAGCTGCAGCTGTTCGCCCACCTCGGGAAGCGCCGGTGCGTCCAGGCCGGTCTCGTCAAGCAGCGCGACAATGCGCTCGCAAGCCTCTCGCACCACGCGTGCCGCCGCGGCGGCCGAATGCGGATCGAATACCTCGGCGCCCTCGGCGGCGCACACGCCACGCGAGCAGCCCTCGGCAATCAGAGCCGCGGCAACGGCTTCATCAGCGGCAGGCCACGCAGCATGGGCAACGGCACCGGGCGTAAAGCCCGTCTCCTTGGGAGCCGCCGCATGCATGGCTGACAGGGTCGCCGCCAGTGCATTCATCGCGGCGTCGAGCACGGAAGCATCTGCATACAGCGAGCCATCCGAGCCAGCAAGCGCGCGAGCAGCGCCCTTCGCCACCAACACGCGCAACGCCGCCTCAGCCTCACCGGCAACAAGATCGAGCGCCGCGGTAACATCGGCAGCCGCAACCGGCAGCGCTTGCAGCGCCAGCCACGCACCCACAGCGCCCTCAATATCTCCGGCCTCGAGCGCCGCATACAGCGCACGCTCCCCTTCGGCAAGCTCGCGAGAGCGACGGCAGCGAGAAAGCAGCACGCGCCCGCCGCCAATAAGCATCACGGGCGAATAGGACAGCACCACGGCATGATCCCCGGCACGTAGCGGCAGCGAGTTATCCAAGCGCACCTGAACAATACGGGACTCGCCCACCGCCATGGGGGCCTCACCCTCCATGAACATGATGCGACCGACGACCTCGGCCGTACCCGCCATCACGTGCACGCGCGCACCCGACTCGAGCACGCGCGGTTTGGCGCCCTCGCGGCCCAAATACGTAAACGCCATCATAAAGCGCATCGTCTGGCCAAAGCGGTCCGCCACGCCCAGCATCTCGCCACGGTCAAGCGCCGCGACACTGTCACCAACCAGGTTGAGCGCCACGCGTTGCCCAGGCAGCGCGCGCGGCGTATCGCCATGCACCTGAATCCCGCGGACACGGCAGACCGTACGCGACGGCAAAGCCATCAGCTCGTCGCCCACCGCAACCGGCGCATCGTGCAACGTTCCCGTCACGACGGTGCCGACGCCCTTGATCGTAAAGCAGCGATCAATCGGCAGACGCGGCGCGGCATCAGTGAGCTCGGCGCGGGAACGGCAGGCATCCCAGCAAGCGGCAACCTGCTCGTCGAGCACGGCGAGCAGCCTTTCGATCCCCTCGCCTGTCTTGGACGACACAGGCACGATCGGCGCGTCCGCAAACACGGTACCCGACAAAAAGTCATCGACATCAAGCTCGGCAAGCTCGGTCATCTCGGCGTCGGCCAGATCACACATCGTCAGCGCGACCACCATATGCGTAACGCCCAGCAGCTCCAGCACATGCACGTGCTCGCGGGTCTGCGGCATCACGCCCTCGACGGCCGAAATCACCAGCACGGCCACGTCGATACCCGTGGCGCCCTGCACCATGGCGCGCAGGTAGTGGGCATGGCCGGGCACGTCGACCAGGCCAACGATCTTGCCACTCGGCAGCGCCAGCTCGCCAAAGCCCAGCTCCACCGTCATGCCGCGACGACGTTCGACCTCCAGGCGATCGGGATTCTTGCCGGTCAGCGCCTCGATCAGCGCCGACTTACCGTGGTCGACGTGGCCCGCCGTGCCAACGATAACGGGACACTCCACCAGCGCTTGAACCTCACTCATCGAGCAATCGCCTTCTTAACGCACGCGACGAGCGTCGTTGCCGCCGTCTCGATATCGCGGTCACCCACGAGTGTGCGCACGTCAAACAGGACGCGATCGTGCGAGGCGCGCGTGACAACCGGCGTGTCGAAATCTTGGACGAGCGAGCGCTTGAGTGCGTCAACAGAAAGATGCTCATCGACGAGGCGCACGGCAACGCACATGGTGGGCAGCTCGACGGTAGGCAGCGAGCCGCCGCCGGGAGTCGAAGACTCCTCGACGATTTCCACCTGCACGGCGCGCGGGCAGCCAGCCTTATCGAGGCCCGCCACCATCAGCTCGCGCAGTTTGCGTGCGCGGCGCTCCAGATGAGCCTGCGGTAGCGTAAGCATGCTGAGCACCGGCACCTCGCGATGGGCCACATCCGCCCCATCCATGTAGATGCGCAGTGTAGCCTCGAGCGCCGCCAGTGCGAGCTTGCCCGGGCGCAGGGCACGCATAAGCGGATGCGACCCGCAGGCCTGGACCAGATCGCGACGGCCCATGATAATGCCCGCCTGCGCGGCACCCAGCAGCTTATCGCCCGAGCATGACACGATATCGAGCCCCGCCGAAACCGAAGCCGGCGTGGTTTCTTCGCCGCCGCGCACCAAGATGTCGTCGGGCAACAGCGCACCCGACCCCTGGTCCTCGTAGAACAGCAGGCCATGCTTGTGGGCCAGGGCGGCAAGCTCCCGAGAGCCCACCTCTTCGTGAAAACCCTCGATGCGATAGTTGGAAGGATGGACCTTAAGGATCATCGCCGTATCGGGCGTGATGGCTTGCTCATAATCAGCCAGGTGCGTGCGGTTGGTGGCGCCGACCTCGACGAGTTTGGCGCCCGAAGCCGCCATGACATCGGGGATGCGGAAGCTGCCGCCGATCTCGACAAGCTCGCCGCGGCTGACGATGACCTCTTTGCCTGCGGCATGGGTCGCCAGCACCAGCAGCACAGCGGCGGCATTGTTGTTGACCACGAGCGCGTCCTCGGCACCGGTGAGTGAGCGGATCAGCTGCGCGGCGTGCTCCTTGCGCGACCCGCGCGAACAGGTGTCGACGCTGTACTCGAGCGTGCTATACCCGCGCGCGACCTCGGCCACGGCTTTGGCAGCTGATTCCGCGAGCGGGGCGCGACCCAAGTTGGTATGGATAACCACACCCGTGGCGTTGACGGCGGGACGCAGGCTCGGCAGCGCAGAGCGGTGCGCACGCCGCTCGATGGCCGAGGCCAGCTCGCGCTTGGAACGCGGGGCGGCGCCGGCGCGAATGGCGGCGCGCTCCTCGTCGAGCTCGGCCGTGACGGCGGCATGCACCACCGCGTCGCAGGTCTCCCCCGCCGCCTTCACCACCGGCCACTCTGCGAGCAGCTCGTTGACGGAAGGAATAGCGCGAAGGCGGGCGCGTACCTCATCGGACATGTTCTGGCTATCGCTCATGTGCGACCTTTCAAAACCAAAGGTGAATCAATCGTTCGAACGTCAAACTATCAGCCAATTCGATCGGCTGAGTCAATCAATCGCTATTATCCTCGCGTGCCGCGATCTTTTCCACGCGAACGGCGTTTTCCTGGGTGAGCGCAGCGCCCGTCAACGGGTCCCAACGCAACGGCGTATGGTCGAGCGGGCCCACGCCCAAGGCTTGAGCGCCACCGGCATCGGCGCCAAACGAACGCCCACCGGGGGCGGCCGACGTAAAGATGCACGCCGGATGCTGATACGGCGTCGTCTCCACTCGCACGCGGTCGCGGCCCATATCGCTCACGAGTTTGACGATCTCGCCGTCGACGATGCCCATGCGCGCAGCAACATCGGCATTCATCTGCACGGCATCCAGGTCCGATCCGGCCTCGGCGGCACCGGACGCCGCGAGCCTGCGCGAGGTATGCGACTCAAAGGGCCGATTGCCACTAATGAGGCGAAACATCCCCGGGCTGGGCTCCACCATCGGCGCGATCCAGCCTGGCACGCGTCCCAGGCCGGCACGCTCCCATACGTCACTTGCCAGCGCAATCTTGCCGCCGGCAAGCGGAATCACCGGCTCACCCGTGCGCGACGGCAGCGCCACGCCCGTGTCGGCCCAGCCGCGCTCCTTGAGCTCGTCCAGATTGATCCCAAACGGCGCCACCTGGGCAGCCGCCAGATCTTCAGACGTAAATTGGAAATACTCACCCACGCCACACTCCTGCGCCAGACCGGCAAAAATCTCCCGACCGGGACGTGTGTCGTCATGCTGCACAGACAGCACGGCGTTGCGGTAGAACACGCGCGCATCGTTGCGGTCCACGACCGTGCCCACACCGCGGTCGGCCTCCAGATACGTCACGTCGGGCAGCACGAAGTCAGAAGCACGCGCCGTCTCGGACCAGCGAATATCAATCGTCACGAGCAGGTCGAGCTGCTGCAAGATGCCAAGCCACGCATCGGCGTTGCCATAGCCCGCACCGGGGTTACTGGCATAGACGATAAGCCCGCGCAGCTCACCGGCAAGGATGGACTGACCGATGGTCGTGCACAGGCCGCGCACCGGATCGACCAGCGGATAGCGCTCGGACCCCAGCTTGGGCTCGCGCGGCACCGGCGGCGTCGCAAAGCGCATGGGATCAAGGTCGCCCAATACAAGCGGTGTGGGCGGGTTGAGCGCACCGCCCGCGTGTCCGATGCAGCCCAGTAGCACATCGACCAAGCAGATAGCGCGCGCGGTCTGGGTGCTATTGGCATACGCAATACCGATACCGCCATGAAAGCCCGCATCCACCACAGCGGCAGGCGCAGCGGCAGCTAGATCGCGCGCCGTCGCGACAATCTCTTCGGCCGGCACGTCGCACATCGACTCGGCCCACTCGGGCGTCCAAACACTGGCCGCCTGTGCCAGCTCGTCAAAACCCGTGGTATAGCGGTCCACAAACTCGCGGTCGTACAGGCCCTCGGCAATCAGCACGTGGGCGATGCCCAGCAGTAGTGCCAAATCGCAGCCCGGGCGCACGCGCAGCCAGCGGTCGGCAAGCGCGGCGGAGCCGCTGCGCCGGGGGTCGACCACGATAATCTTCGCCCCGCGCCGGCGCGCATCGTTGAGCGCATCGACGGCCCCCATCGTCGATGAATCGACGATGGAACGCCCCAGGTACATGATGCAGTCGGTATGTGCCAGGTCGGAGGCGGGGCTATAGCCCAGGCTGTGCTCCCAACCGGTAAGTCGGCTTACCTCGCAGGCACCGTCTGCACCGTATACGTTGGGCGAGCCCAGCGCATGCATAAAACGACACGCCCAGTAGCGGTCGAACGAGGGCACGCCGAGCGTCATGCCCAGCGCGCGCGGACCATGCCCGTCAACAATCCCCCCAAGGCGCGCAGCGATCTGCGCGAACGCCTCGTCCCAAGTAATCGCATCGAACCCCGAACCATCAGCTCGTCGGCGCATGGGGTGCATGATGCGGTCGTGCTCGTCAAACGGCATTGCCAGGCGATGCCGACCGCGGGCGCAGAGGGCACGCGCCGCGCACGGATGCCCCGGCACCGGCAGCTCGGCCACCACGCGACCGTCCTCAACGCGTGCCGCAAAGGCGCAATCGGCATAGCATCCCCCGCATGTCGTCACCACGGAGCGACCGTCATGCATAGCTCTCGATGCCATCTCGATTATTCCTTCCAGCTCAGGGGTTCATGCCCCGCCGCACCACAGCCCTGCCACCAGCTGCCGCGACGCAAAGCCCGCTGCATCTACCGCAGCAAGACACGAAGAGCCTCCCAAAAGGCAAACGCCCCTCGGGAGGCCCGTACGTCATTCCAGCTTATTACGCCTCGGACTTCTTGGCGTAGACAAACCAGTAGCCGAGCGCGATCAGAACCGCGCCGCCCACGATGTTGCCCAGCGTGGCGGCGGACAAGTTAAACGCAATGCCCGCAGCGTTGAGCGCATCGGCGCCGGCGACGTCGGCACCATAGCCGCACGCGTGCATCACGGCACCCATAGGCAAAAAGTACATGTTGGCGACGCAGTGCTCAAAACCGCAGGCCACAAAGGCGGCGATGGGCAGCAGAATGCCCAAAACCTTATCGACCACGGTCTTACCGGCGGTACCGATCCACACGGCCAGGCACACAAAGATGTTGCACAGGATGCCGCGGAAGAAGATCGTCACCCAGTCGATCGTCACCTTGCCGGCGGCGACGCTCACCATGGAGTTGGCGACCGCCTCGCCGTTGAGCTTATAGATGCCGGCCATGTACACCAAAAAGACGATGAACAGGGCACCGACAAAATTGCCGACCCACACGACGACCCAGGCCTTAAGCATCTGAACCAGGGTGATCTTTTTGCTCTTGAGTGCGCAGACCATAAGCGAATTGCCGGTAAACAGCTCGGCGCCGCACACCAGCACGAGCACCAGGCCCAGGCAAAAGCACAGACCGCCCACGACGCGCTGAGCGCCCCAGCCCAGCGTGCTGTCGCTCAAGAACACGGTAAAGAACAGGCCGCCGAAGGCGATAAACGCGCCGGCGAACATTGCCAACAGAAAGGCCTTAGCGACCGGCAGGTTAGCCTTGGTCACGCCGGCGGCCTCGGTCTTGGCCTCGATCGCGGCGGGCGCCAGGCAATCGGGAGAGGGGTACTCCACCTTGGAATCTGCCATGTCAATCACTTCTTTCCTAATCAGCAGGAACAAGCGCTCCTATTGCTCTTGCCCCAAGCGGACAAAGTGGGAAAAGTCGTTGGCGGCCACGGCGTCGTACACGGCGTCGACGGCCTCAAAGACTTCCGGGGACATGGGGTTGTAGAACTCCGTGTCGCCCGGCTGAATCCCGACGAAGACGATATCATCACACGATTGCTCAATCTCTTCGATCAGAATCGACAAGGGAAGCGAATGCGTGGTGAACATCGATTTGCGCGCGACGTCGGTCTTATCGAGCAAGCGGATGGCGCCGACGGGCAGCGCCATGTCGGCGGCATCGACCAAAACCAAACGCGGCGGACGCTCGCGCTTGACCTCGATGATGTCATCCTCGGGCGTTTGCCCGCCGTCGATGGTGTACCAACCGGCGATAGGCGTGTCCTCCATCTTTTTGGAGAGCACGGGGCCGGCGGCATCGTCGGCGCGCAGCACGCTTCCCGCCGTGAGCACGATACCCGCAAATGGGGCGCCGTTCACACGACCATCCACAACGCGACCCATTACTGCAACCTTCCCGTCAGATACACGCCCGACACATCGCGCACGCGCTCAACCAGATCGCGGAACTTCATCAGAAACGCGACCTGCTGGGCATGCAGGCCAAAGTCGTCGTCGAACACCGAGATGCCGGCCTTGGCCGAGCCGCGAAAACCGCGCTCGTCGAGCAGCGTGTCGCAGGCCTCGAGCAGCGACGGCACCGCCGCCTTGTCAAGCTGGCACTCGCCAAAGGAGCGGATGGCCTCGAACTTGGTCTTGGCCTCCCCCTCCGGCAGCGCGTCGACGAGCGAATAGAAGACATCCACCGGCACCGACAGGCGCGGCTCAAAGCAATCGAGCACGCCGGTGTGGTGGCCCACGGCGAGCGTGTAGTACAGCACGTCGCAGGCCTCCTGGGGAACGTCTTCCTCGGTCTCCACAAACTTACGCGTGAGCTCATAGAAGACCACCTGGTCGGGCGCATGGCCCAGGCAGGGGTCGGCGACGCCCTCGGCGGCCTCGTCGCTTGCGCGCGAGGCATCGCCAAAGGAGCCGCCGAGCATACCGGGGCCCGCAAAGTAACCAGAGCGGTCCGTGAGCTCCATCTAGTGACCTCCGGCCAGCACCAGATCCTGCAGCGCCGAGTAGACCTCAACGCGGCGCGGATCGTCCTGCTTGTCGATGAGCAGCGCCATGGCACCTCGGATATCACCCTTGGGCGCGTCCTCGAGCGTATCCATAAACTCGTTGGCCAGGTCGCGGCCGTAACGGTAGCCGCTCATGGCGCGAGCCTCGCGCTCGATGGCAACGCGCAGCTTGTACGGCACGCCGGGGTGCAGGATATCGGCCTGCTCGCCGGCAGCCTCCACCGTAGTCTCGGCATGGAGCTTTTGGTCCAGCAGGCCAAGTGCCATGGCAAAGCCGTAGACGGTCTGCGCGGGGCTGGGCGGGCAGCCGGGGATGTAGACATCGACCGGCAGAATCTTATCCGTGCCGCCCCAGACGCAGTAGTTGTCGTAGAAGATGCCGCCGGTGCAGCCGCACGCGCCATAGGACACCACGATCTTGGGATCGGGTGCGGCCTCAAACGCGCGCAGGGCCGGCATGCGCATGGCACGCGTCACGGCGCCGGTGTACAGCAGCACATCGGCGTGACGGGGCGAGGGCACGACCTTGATGCCAAAGCGCTCGACGTCAAAGACGGGCGTGATGGAACCGAAGATCTCGATCTCGCAGCCGTTGCAGCCGCCGCAGTCGACACGGTAGACGTACACCGAGCGCTTGATCTTCTTAAGAAGGGTCGCCTTGGCCTTCTCGATGCTCTCGTCGAGCTCGATCTTGGTCGGGCGGTACTGAAGCCGCTCGGGCAAAAGCGTGGGTTCGGCCATGGTTACTCCTCCTTCATTTCAAAATCCATGATGATGCCCTCGACCGGCGCCGGACCGGCGGGAATCTCGGGCGCATCGGGGTTAAGCTCGCGGTCGATATACTCCGGGTTCACGCCGTGGCCGCCCAGATACTCCATGCCGGGGCCCTGGGGCTCGCCGGACGCAAGCGTCTCGTTGGCAGCCATGCCGCGCGCGTTGCCGGTCTTTACGGCCGAGGCGGCGCGCAGGGCGTCGAGCTCGCGCTTGCACTCCTGGCACATACCGACGGTACGGGCGGCCTGCTCGGCCTCCATGCCGCCGGCCTTTTGCAGCAGGCGCTTAGCGTAGTCAATCTCCTTGTGCGGGGCGAACGGCTTGCCGCAGCGCGAGCAGTGCTCGAGCGTGTAGACGCTCTTGCTGGTGAGGTCGTCCTTGCTCATGACGGCCAGCTCAAACTCCTCGGTGAGCTTGATGGCCTCCATGGGGCAGGCCTCCTCGCAACGGCCGCAAAAGATGCAGCGGCCGTAGTCGATCGACCAGGTAATGGTATCGGCCGCAAGGTCGGTGTCCATGCGAATGGCATCGGCCGGGCATGCCACGCCACAGGCACCGCAGGCGATGCAGAGCTCGGCGTTGTGCTCGGGCTTGCCGCGCATGTCCTTGTTGGTGGGAAACGGCGCAAACGGGTACTTGACCGTCGCGTCGCCGGCCTTGGCGTTAACCTTCCAAAGCTTCAGCATATTAGAGCGCCTCCTCATCGAGCGGAGCGGCCATGGTGCCCTCGCCCGCAAGCGGCGACTTGTCGCGCCAGACGTTCTCGAACTGCTCCTTGTCGAGCACGTGGTCGCGCTTGGCGGCGACATCGGTCACCGTCACGCGGTCGGTGCAGGAGTAGCACGGGTCGAGCGAGCCGACGATCAACGCAGCGTCACCCACGGTGTTGCCGCGGAACATGTAGCGCAGGACCGGCCAGTTGCTGTACGTGGCGGCCTTGGCGCGCCAGCGGTAGCACTTCTGGTTGTTGCCGAGCATGGCCCAGTGCACGTCCTCGCCGCGCGGCGCCTCGGTGGCGCCGATGGCGTACTTGTGCGGGGTGTACTCCCAATCCGTGGTGAGGATGGGGCCCGACGGGCAGTTCTCGAGCATGGTCTCGATCATGTCGATCGAATCATAGACCTCCTGGATGCGAACGGCGGTACGGCCGAAGGCATCGCAGGTGTCGGCCGTGGCGGCGTGCATCTTTTGGACGTCCGGATCGGCGTAGCCGTCAAAGGGATGGTCAAAGCGCACGTCGCGGGCATAGCCCGAGCCACGCATGAGCGGGCCGACCGGCGAGAAGTCGCGTGCGATCTTGCGATCCAAGATGCCGATGCCACTCGTACGCTCAATAAAGTTGGGCGTGGAGAGCAAGACGTCGACGAGCTCCTGAACCTCGGAGCGCAGCTGGTGGATGGTCGTGAGCGTGGAGAGCTTCTGCTCGGCCAAAATGTCGCGACGCACGCCGCCGATCACGTTGAGGCCGTAGGTCTTGCGGTGACCGGAGAGCTTCTCGGCCAGGTCCATGGACTTCTCGCGGACGCGGAAGAACTGCTGGAAGCCGGAGTCGAAGCCCGTGTAGTGCGACGCCAGGCCAATGTTGAGCAGATGCGAGTGCAGACGCTCGACCTCGAGCATGATGGCGCGGATGTACTGGGCGCGCGGCGGGACATGGATGCCCTGGGCGCGCTCGACGGCCTCGGCATAGGCCACCGAGTGGGCGCAGCCGCAGATGCCGCAGATGCGGTCGGCGAGGAAAGTCACGGCGTCATAGTTCAGGCGCGTCTCGGCGACCTTCTCCATGCCGCGGTGCACGTAGAACAGACGGTAGTCGGCGTCGACGATCGTCTCGCCCTCAACGAACAGGCGGAAGTGGCCGGGCTCGTCGGAGGTAATGTGCAACGGGCCCATGGGGACAAGCGTCGTCTCCTTGCCCTTGGTATCGGCCAAGAACTCGTAGTTTTCCATGTCACTCGCGGGAGCGGGACGGAAGCGGTAGTCCATGGAGTCCTTGCGCAGCGGGTACAGGCCGCTGGGCCAATCGTCGGGCAGCACCAGGCGACGACGGTCGGGCAGACCCTCGGGGATCAGGCCGAACATGTCGCGAAGCTCGCGCTCGCCCCACACACAGGCGGGGACGAACGGTGTCACGGACGGGAACGTCATCTTGGCGGGGTCGACCTCGGCACGCACGGTAACCCAGCCGGGGTCCTCCCCCTCCATGGAGATGACGTAGTACACGGCGTAACGGCCGCACAGGGAGCGCTCGTCGTTGCCGACAATTACGGGAATCCAGCCGTAGCGCTCGTAGTACAGGTAGTGGACGGCCTCGGGCAGACGGTCCAGCTTGACGGTGATCGTCAGCTGGTCCTCGCACTGCCACTCGACCTTCTCGATGCAGCCCGGAACGGCGCGGCGCAGGGCCTCGACATGGCTCTCGCAGCGACGGGCATACACCTTGTTCTCAGTTTCAATCATTCGTTACTCCACCTCGCTCTGAGCGGTCTCGGTACCGAACACAGCGCGGTACATCGGCGTCGCGTGAAGTTCCTCGGTGCTCTGCTCGAGCACGATGCCGGTCGCGGTCTCCACACCGTGCACGAGAGGCAGCGGGGTGGCGATGCCAAACCACAAGATCATGACAGCCAGGATGACTTCGGGGATAAGCATGAGTGCCGGGGCCTCATGCTTGCCCATGCCCTGGGGTGCATGGCCGAATACCGACTTGAGTGCGATGCGGGTAAGCGCGGAGATGGCCACGGTAAGACCGAGGGCGACCACGACGACCAGCCACATGGGACCGGCGGTAACACCGGCGACAAAAGTCAGGAACTCGGAGATGAACATGCCAAAGGGCGGGAAGGCACCAAGACCGAGCAGCGCCAGGACGGCGAGCGCGGCGGTTGCGGGAGCAACCTCGACGACACCCTGGATCTTGGCCAGGCTACGCGTGCCAAAGGCGTGCTGGATGTTGCCGGACACGCAGAAGGCAAGCGTCTTGGTAAAGCCGTGGAACACGCAGTGCAGCAGGGCCGCGGCGATACCCAACGGGCCACCGATACCCAGGCACAGGGCGATAACGCCCACGTTCTCCACAGACGAGTACGCAAAGCGGCGCTTGAGGTCGTCCTGGCGAAACATCGAGAGTGCCGCCACCAAAATGGACAGCGTGCCGACAATCAACAGCAGAAGTTGCGGATACTCGGCACCCACGGCCTGGATAGTAAAGCCGTAGAAGCGCATGATCACAAGCATGGCACACTTAAGCAGAACACCCGAGAGCAGGGCCGAGACAGGGCTCGGAGCCTGAGAGTGGGCATCGGGCAGCCAAGTGTGCATGGGGAACAGGCCAGCCTTGGTGCCAAAGCCGATCACGATAAACGCAAAGGCGAGGCGCATGAGCGTCGGGTCGAACTGGTCGGCATACGGCAGCACGCACGATAGGAATGCGGCCTCGTGGGCGTTGGGAATCACGTCGGCGGCGTTGGCGTAGATCAGCAGCGTACCGAACAGGCCAAAGGCCACGCCGGCGGTGCAGACCATCGCATACTTCCAAGAAGCCTCGAGGGCCGTCTTGTTCTTGTAGATACCCACGAGGAACACGGTGGAAAGCGTGGTTGCCTCCACGGCGGCCCACGTGAGGATCATGTTGTTGGACAGACACGCGAGCAGCATGGTGAACACAAACAGGCTAAACAGCGCAAAATACTGCTTGGCGCGCTCGGCGGGCATGGAGCCCTCCTCGATATCGGCCTTTACATAGGGCAGCGAGAACAGCCCGGTAAGAAAACCGATAAAGCCGATGAGCAGCACAAAGATGGCGCCCAGCGAATCGAGGTGGAACCACAGGCCAAGAGCGCTCGCGGTGTCGCCGCTCATAAGGACGTCACCGGCCGTCACAATCGACAGCACCAGGACGGCTGCGACGGAGACCAGGTTGAGACCGGCAAACACGTTATAGGACGTGTTCTTGGGCAAAAACGCCATGACCAGCGAGAACACCAGAGGAGTCGCGAGCAGGGCGAGAATCAACGTTTCCATGGACTACCCCCTCAGCTCGGACAGGTCGCGCGCATCGAGCGAGTGGGAGTCGTCCCAAATGCGACGCACGACGATGGACATGATGATGACGGCAAAGATGGCGTCGGTGGCGATACCGATCTCGATGATCTCGGGAGCGGTGGGGGCCAAAAGCGCGAGCGTCACATAGCTGCCGTTTTCCATAAGGCAGTATCCAAAGATCTGCTTCATGATGTTGCGCTGCGAGATGATGCAGGTGAGGCCCACAAAGAAGTGAGCGAAGCTAATGGCGAGCGCAGGCGTTGCGACCTCGGCCGTGGGCAGGCTGATCTGCGTCACGACGGCAAAGCAGATCGCGACCTCCACGGCGATGATGCAAATGGCCCACGCGGGCTTAAGGCCGGCCTTGAGCGATGCGTCGCTCGGCTCGCCCATCTTCTTGTATGCGCGGTTGAGGATATAAGGGACCAGGACGACCTTGGTGATAAAGGCAGATCCAGCCCACATGAGCAGCTCCTGCGCACCGGTGGTGGCACCGAGCGTGGCGAGCAGACCCACGAGCACCAGCGACTGCACCGCATACCAGCTGATGGCGTGCTTGATGTTCTTTGAGACGACCACCATGGTGGACGTGACGATCAGAAGGCCGCCAAGGATGTTGACGATCGAATAACCCATGTCGTTCTACCTCCTAACCGATCCAGCTGGCCGAAAGCGGGCCGCTGACGATAACCATGATGATGAGTACGATGAACACGAACGCCATCGCGCGGGGAAGCGGGGCTCCCGCAGCGACCTCGTCGCTCGGCTCGCCGGGCAGGCAATAGCCCATCCACTTGAGGAACCAGGCGAAGGTGGCGACGGTCTCGGCGACCATGATGCACACGAGCACCAGGATCGCGACGTTGCCGGCACCCACGGAAAAACCGCCGGCAATGATCTGGAACTTCGAGAAGAACGTGTTCATGGGCGGCACGCCGGCAATGGCGAGCGCGGCGACACCAAAGCCCACGCCCGAGATCGGGTACTTCTTTACGATGCCGCGAAGCTTGGGCAGCATACGCGTGCCGAGCGTAAAGGAGAACGAACCGGCGATCAGGAAGAACAGCGTCTTGGCGAAAGCGTGGTTAAAGATGTGGCACACGGCGCCATCAAAGGCCAGCTGGCTGCCAAAGACCGAAAGGCCCAGACCAAAGAACACATAGGAGAGCTGGGCGATCGTGGAGAAGGCCAGCAGGCGCTTCATGTCCTTTTGCGGCAGGTACATAAGGAAACCAAAGAGCATGGTGACCATGGCGTCGATAATGGCAACCCAGCCCACGATCTCGGGAATCTCGCCGGCAGAGACGAGTGCACGCGCGAACACGCACACGCCGACCTTGACCATCGAGGCGCCATGCAGGTAGGCCGAAACAGGCGTCGGCGCCTCCATGGCCGAAGGCAGCCACATGTACATGGGAACCTGTGCGGACTTGGCCCAGGCCGCAAACAGCACAAGCAAAAGGACGATAGCCTTGAGCTTGGCGTCGAGGCCGGCAATCGCAGTGATGGCGAAGGTGCCGGTGTGGGCAAACACGATGGCGGCGCCCAGATACAGGCCGAGCGCACCGATATGCGTAATGATCAGGGCCTTCATGCCAGCCTTCTTGGCCGTAGGCGACATGTAGTAGCTGATGAGGCCCCAAGAGCAGGCACCCGTGATCTCAAAGAACACGAGCTGGCCCAAAAGGGTCGAGCTGTACACAAGGCCGGCCATGGCGCCGATGAAGGTCGCGAGGTACGCGTAGAAGCGACGACGCGGTGCGTCAGGATGCTCACGGTTATTCTCGCTCATATAGGGAATCGAATAGATCACGACAAGCAGGCCGATACCCACAAAGGCGGGCGCGAGCAGCGTGCTCATGCGATCGAAGGTGAATCCCATGACGAGGGTCTGCCCAAACGAGATCAGGGAAACCTGCGTGTCGGGCATGCCGGCGCCAGCGAAATTCGCGGCGAGGGCGATGGTGCAGACCGTCGAGACGGCGGCACCCAAAACGCTGAACCACTTGGCGTACGGACGGGGGAACAGGGCGACGAGCACCGAGGCCACCATCGGGGCCGCGATAGCGACCAAGCCGAGAAGGGACAGACTGACTGCAAATGACATTGTTTCTCCCTTCTCCTACACGCCGACGACCACGAAGACAAACGCCAGAACGGCGATGCCCACGACGGCCCAAGTCTGATTACCAAGCACCTTAAAACGCGAGCGCGAGCAGGAGTTCTCGATCACGCCGCATACGACAAAGTCGATAAGGCACTTCACCAGGAAGATGACTGCGCCCAGAACGGCGGCTGCGCCTACGGTTGCGGGCTCGCCCCAGGGGACGAAGATCGCGCAGAACCAGGCGACGACCAGGACCTGCTTCATGGACATGGCGAGCTTGGCCATCGCAAGCGACGGGCCGGAAAGCTCGGCGAGCGGACCCTCCTGAAGCTCCTGCTCGGCCTCGGCCTGGTCAAACGGCAGCTTGCCGAGTTCCATGTAGCAGGCAATCGCAAAGGCGATGCCGGCGAGGATCACGGCGACCGGCGCGTCGATGGCGCCCGTCATGATGTGCTGACCCATGGTGGCGATGTCGGTGGAGCCGCACACCAGGGCGGCGGCAAACAGCGCCAGCAGCATGGACGGCTCAATGAGCACGCTCATGAGCAGCTCGCGAACGCCGCCGATACCGGCGTAGGCGTTGGACGAATCCACACCGCAGAGGGCGAAGAAGAAGCGGGCGAGCGCCAGGCTGTACATGATGGTGATAGCGTCACCAAAGACCGGGATGGGGCTTTGTGCCGTAAAAAGCGGCAAGCCCATCGCGAGCATAAAGGCGACGGCGAAGAACAGCGGCGGCATAATGCGCAGCGCAAAGCTCGCGTCCTCGCTCTGGGACTCGGGGCGCGCAAAGAGCTTGGCCAGGTCGCGGTAGTCCTGCATGATGCTGGGGCCGCGACGGTTGTGCATCTTGGCGCGGATCACGCGGCCGAGACCGGAGAAGAAAGGCGCGACGGCCATGACGACCACGCCCTGCAGAACGGCAAGTACGATGTTGTTCATGCTCTCCCCTCCTTAACCCATTTGCACGGCGAGCACGAGGAACACCACGAGTGCCGCGACGATGTAGCAGATATAAATGCTGTAGTTGCCGCCCTCGAGCTTAGTCGCGAGGTCGGCGAGCTTCTCGACACCCTTATGCGGGGCATCGACGAGAACCTTGTCGGGTACGGGCTCCACAGCCTCGGCCACACCGGTGAGCTTCTGGAAGAAGTGCGCGATGGACCAGCAGACGGCCGTGCAGCGGTCGCGCAGCGTGTAGAGCGGCTGCATAAACCAGGACACCTCGGAGGCAAAGGTCGTGGCCACGACGGGCATATGCTCGTTGGGAGCATAGCCACATGCCCACGGCTGGGACTTCTGCACCTTGCCGACGGTCTTGAGCCTGCGATAACCGCAGGCAAGGCCGACAAGCACCACGAGCGCAATGGCGATCGCGGGCGTGGAGGTGGCGGCGCCGGAGTACTGGTTCATGAGCTCCATGCCCTCGGCGGCAAACACGCCACCGTACGGATGCAACACGGACGCGGCGACATCGACCAGCACGGGCGCGATCACGGGAGCGCCAATGCCCAGCATGACGCAGATGGCCGCGAGCAGGCCCTGCGCAAACACCATGGGGGCGGGAACCTCCTTGGCATTGGCCGCGGCCTCGGAGCGGGGCGCGGAGGCAAAGGAGACGCCATAGGCCTTGACGAAGCACGTGACAGCCAGCGCGCCGGTAATGGCAAGCGCGACGGCAGCGAACACGGCCACGATCATGACGGCCTTGTCGCCCTGCATGGCGGCGTTAAACAGCGACTGGTAGGTAAACCACTCGGACACAAAGCCGTTGAAGGGCGGGATGGCCGAGATGGCAAGCGCGCCAACGAGGAAGCAGATGGCCGTTGCCGGCATACGACGGAACAGGCCGCCCATCTTCTCCATATTGCGCGTACCCGTGGAGTACAGCAGCGCGCCGGCGCCCAAGAACAGCTCGCCCTTAAACATCGCGTGGTTAAACGTGTGGTAGAGGGCGGCCATCAAAGCCAGGACGGCAATGCCGACCGAGTTGAGCGCCATGGCGGCCATGGAGGCGCCGACGCCGAGCAGAATGATGCCGATGTTCTCGACAGAGTGATAGGCCAGCAGGCGCTTGATGTCATGCTCCTGCAGGGCGAAGGCCACGCCGAGGACCGACGAGATCGCACCGAAGACCATGACCATAAGGCCCCACCAGACCTGAACGCCCGAGGCGGAGAGCAGGTCGAGACCAACCTTGAGGATGCCGAAGATACCGATCTTGATCATGCCGCCGGACATGAGGGCCGACACGTTGGACGGCGCCTCGGGATGTGCCTTAGGCAGCCAGCCGTGCAGCGGGATAATACCGGCCTTGGCGCCAAAGCCAAAGAAGGCGAGCACGAAGCACACGGATGCAACCGCGGGGCTAAACTGCGTGGCGCGGAAATCCGCAAAGGCAAACGAGCCACCGGCGAAGTTGGTCATGGTGAGGAAGCTCGCCATGATGAGCACAAAGCCAACGTGTGCGATCACAAAGTAGAGCCAACCGCCATGGATGGAGTTCTCGTTCTCCTCGATCACGACCAGGAAGTACGAGGTCAGCGACATGAGCTCAAAGGCGACCAGGAACCAAAACACGTTGTCGGCGGTGATGACGAGCATCATGGACGCCACAAAGGTGTTAAAGAAGAAGCCGGCGCGGCCCTTTTTGCCCGGGTACTCATCAAAGTAGTTGAGACCGTAGATCGAGCCGGCAAACGCGAGCACCGAGATGAGCGCCACGAACAGGCCGGACAGCTGGTTGAGCAGCAGCTGGAAATGGGCAAACGGGAAAAACACGATGGTGTCGACCGACGTGACATCGCCCAGCACGGCCTGGATACCGGCCACAAACGAAAGCACCGCGGCGACGGCGCCGATAAGGCAGCCGGCGGTCTTGGCGGCGTTGTCGGCCTTAATCAGCAGAACCGAGGCGAGCGCACCGATGCACGAGACGGCAAGCGATGCGATAAACAGCGTCATGCTATCCATTGTTTACGCTCCCTTCTGCTTTCTCGGACATGCCCTGGGCCACAGCGGTAACGTCGACGACCGGACCGCTTTCGATCGAGCGCAGGCGCTTGGCCTCGTCAAGCTCGCGATCGGCCGCGCCGCCCATGACGGTCAGCGCCTTGGTGGGGCACGCCGCCACGCAATGCGGGCCGTCCGGATCGAAAGCGCAAAGGTCGCACTTGACAGCACAGGTGTACTGGCCGGGAGCCCACGTAAGCAGGCTGCTCAGGGACTTAGGATACGAAGGCGTCGGGTCGCACATGCCTGCGACACCGGCGATAGACGTGCCATCGGGATGAATGGCTCCGAAGGGGCACGCGATGGCGCACAGCCTGCACCCGATGCACTCCTGCTCCTTGACGTGGATGCGGTCGCCATCGTGCTCGATGGCATTCACCGGGCAAACCTCGGCGCAGGGGGCACCCTCGCAATGGTGGCAGGCAAGGGCGGCCGAAATACCGCCGGTCTTCACGAGCGCCAGGCGCGGCGTATCCTGAAGACCCTGCATCCGGTGGGCGTCGGCACAGGCGGACTGGCATGTTCCGCAGCCGATGCACCTCTCCGGGTTGATGTCGATGAAGCGGTTCATCCCCACTTCCTTTCAAAATAACGGGCCGGGCTCCCGAACGTACGGGACGCCCGGCCCAAATAGCCAACGAGAACGGGACTACACGATTTGATTCACGTGCGTCTCGTCGTCGAACTTGGCGGCGCCGGGCTCAACGTCCTGGGGAGCGGCGGCGTCCACCAGAGCCTGCTTGAGCTCGGTGTACTGACGCTCGACCTCGCCCTCGGCCCAGACCTGGTCGGCGATAGCGTCGACCTGGCAGGCGGAGAACTTGTCCTCGGGCGTATGCGAGACCGGGTCGACCTTGTGAATGGTCAGCTCGTTGCACTTGCCGATCCACCACTGGTAGGTCATGTAGACCGTGCCCTTGTTGATGCGATCGCTCACGTCGGCGCGGCTGTATACCTGGCCGCGGCGGCTGTGAATCGAGACGATGTCGCCGTTCTTGATGCCGCGCGCATCGGCGTCCGCGGGATTCATGCGGACAAAGCCGGGCTCGTCGGCGAGCAGCGCCAGCGTCTTGCAGTTGCCGGTCATCGAACGGCAGCTGTAGTGGCCGACCTCGCGGACGGTGCACAGGATGAGCGGGTACTCATCGTCGGGAAGCTCGGAGGGCGCCTCCCAGTCGTGCGCCATCAGGTTGGCGCGGCCGTCCTTGGTGGTGAACTTGCCACCAGCGAACATGTCGGGCGTACCGTGGTCGTTCACATCGGTGCTCTTGACGGGCCACTGGGCGTAGCCGCCCTCGGGAGCCATCTTCTCGTAGGTCGCGCCCACAAAGTTGGGGCACAGGCTAATGCACTCGTTCCAGATCTGCTCGGTGTTGTCGTAGTGCATGGGATAGCCCATGCGCGTAGACAGGTCCGCGAAGATCTCCCAGTCGTGGCGGCACTCGCCCTTGGGCGGAACGGCC
Source organism: uncultured Collinsella sp. (assembly GCA_958403395.1). Lineage (GTDB taxonomy): Bacteria > Actinomycetota > Coriobacteriia > Coriobacteriales > Coriobacteriaceae > Collinsella. The sequence goes on along the minus strand of CATXXF010000002.1, from coordinate 73,422 downwards.
GCGTCAAAGTGCTGGAAGCTACGGTCGGATGCGGTAAAGACACCCTCGTGCTCGCCCCAAGAGGTGGCAGGCAGGATGACGTCAGCGAGCATGGTCGTCTGCGTCATAAAGATGTCCTGGCAAATGAACAGATCCAGCTCGGAGAGCGTCTTGCGCATGCCGGCCGAATCGGGCTCGGTCTGCACCGGGTCCTCGCCGTAGTTATAGAAGCAGTGCACCTTGCCCTCGTCGACCAGGTGGCCCAGGTCGGTGAGCTTGTAGCCCTCCTCGAGCGGGAGCTTTTCCTCGGGTACGCCCCAAGCCTTGGCAAACTTGGCACGCACTGCCGGGTCGGTGACCTTCTGGTAGCCAGGGTACAGGTTGGGCAGCATGCCCATATCGCAGGAGCCCTGGACGTTATTCTGGCCACGCACGGGCGCGAGACCGGAATTGGGTTTGCCGATCTGGCCGGCAACGCAGGCGATGGAGGCGATGGTATGCACCGTCTTCAGGTTCTGCTTCTGCTGGCATACGCCCATACCCCAGCCAATGATGGCAGAGGGCTTCGCCGTGGCGTACATCTCGGCAGCTTGGTGGATCAACGCGGGCTCGACACCCGTGATGTCCTGTACGGATTCGGGAGTGTAGTTCTTGATGGTCTCCCACCACTCGTCAAAGCCGTTCGTATGCTCGGCGACGAATTCCTTGTCGTAGAGGCCATCGTTGACCAAGCAGTTGGCAAAGGCGTTGAGGAACGCGACGTTGCAACCGTTCTTGATCGGAAGGTAGAGATCGGCGATACGCGCGGTTTCGATATGGCGCGGGTCGGCGACGATGATCTTGCAACCCTTTTCTTTGGCTCGCACGATACGCCTTGCGACGATGGGGTGCGAATCGGCAGGGTTATAGCCGAAGAGGAAAATGCAGCCCGCATCCTCCATACCGGGGATGGAGCATGACATGCAACCTGAACCAACCGTGTCCATCAGACCGAGGACAGTAGGGCCGTGTCAAGTACGGGCGCAGTTGTCCACGCTGTGGGTGCCGATGCACGCACGCGTAAACTTCTGCATGACGTAGTTCGCCTCATTGCCGCCGCCTCGCGAAGAGCCGGTGGTCATGACAGCGTTAGGACCATATTCGTCAATTATGGCCTGCATCTTAGATGCGGTGAAATCCAGTGCCTCGTCCCAGCTTACGCGCTCAAGATCCGCGCCCTTGGTGCGGCGGATCATCGGGTGCAGTACGCGGGGAGTCAAGATCTTGGTGTCGTTGATGAAGTCGTAGCCGCTCATGCCCTTAAGGCACAGCTCGCTCTGGTTGGTGATGCCGTTGAGCGGTTCGGTACCCACGACCTGGCCGTTTTGGACCAAGAGGTTAAACTGGCAACCGGCGCCGCAGTACGGGCAAATCACTTTATGCTTCTCCATGACACCCTCCTTCCTTTCTCTGCTACCGAATACTCGGTACTTATTTGACAATCATTGGGCTTGTATGGCCGCCCGCCTACGCCTCGTTTTCGATGGTGGCGCGGGCACGCTCGGCAGTCAGCTCCGCCAGGCGCTCCTCGTCCACCAGGGTGAGGCCCTTGGTCGGACAAGCCTCGGCACACGCCGGACCGCCGGGACGGTCCACGCACAGGTCGCACTTGAGCACGAAGCTCTTGGTCTGCGAACCCACGCGAACGTCGCCCATCAAGACCGGAACCTGCGTGGTCGCCACGCTCACGGCGCCAAAGGGGCATGCCATGACGCAGCTCTTGCAGCCGATGCAGTTGTCCTCGTTGACGCCGATGCGATGGTTCTTTGGATCAAAGAACAAGGCGCCCGTAGGACAGGCCTTCGCGCACGGGGCATCCTCGCAGTGATGGCAAGCCACCGGTGCGGAGATCTCGTACGTACGCGTCACGCGCAGGCGCGGCGCGGCGATGTTACCGGGGATGTCGTGCGCCTCGATACACGCCGCCATGCAGGTTTGACACCCAATGCAGCGCGAAGAATCGGCTACGACTCGCTTATTACCCATGTTGTTCACTCCCTCCTGAATCCCTTGTCGGAGAGACCCTGTCGACATTGACCCAAGCCGCCCGTGGCCTGGCATCGACGTATCGAATGCATGCGGCGAAACATGCACTCGGTAGAGTTTCTCCAACGATATACAGGTTAAATATACGCAGTTGCAGGGGGCAAACTTGAGCATAGGCCCTGCAATACGAGTGTATTGCAGGGATTTGGGCTGGTTGGGATTATTCTCTGGAAGCTATAAAGGCGAGTGTATTACACGCGTACATCCTGGGGAGATTTCACACTCGTTTATAAAGGATGTAATACGTTTGATATATATTTCGCGCTCATTAACTTGAGTGCAATAAAGCAGTGGTTATAAGATTGGTTATTATTAGCCAATGTTGTATATGACCATTCATATTGCACGCTCATTAAGGGGGCCAGTGATGTCATCGACGCAAAAACGAGCCATCCTGCAGGTGCGCATTCGCGAAGAGGACAAACAGCATGCCGAGCGCCTCTACGACGCCATGGGCACATCGCTTGCCGAGGCCGTTCGCCTTTTTGTCGCGCAGAGCATTTTGATGCGCAAGCTTCCCTTTCAGCCGGTCGCCGTGCGCTCAAAGGACGGCACCGCCGCCTATGGATCGCTCAAAGCATATGGGGACCCCAATCGCCGCTCCGAGGAGCGCAATGCCTGGATTGAGTACCTTGCTACAGAATGCGACGATTCGATTTTGGGTCCCGAGGAAGTAGATATCCATGAGTAGCACCATCATCGACGAGACCGTCATCCTGCGCTACCTGCTTAATGACGACGAAGTTCTATCACCGCGCGCCGCCAAGGTCATCGCCACGTGCACCGCTCGTGTCTATCCCGAAATCATCACGCGCGTCGTGGTCACGCTGCGCGACGTCTATAAGGTTCCCCGCGTTGAGATTGCTGCGGCCATGAAAAGGCTGCTCGATGACGTCATGGTCGACGAGCCCACCGTTGTCGCCCTTGCTATCAAACTCTTTGGCAAGACCCATATGGACTTTACCGACTGCCTCCTCGCAGCCCGAACCGCCATCTACAACGATGATGTCGTGAGCTTTGGCAAGCCCATCATCCAAGGCATGATCGACTACCGCCGCCAGCGCCAAACCGCCGCCGAAGTCCGCGACCGCGCCGCCGAAGCCCGCAGCCGAAGCACCGACTCCACCATCGACAAACTCCGCCACCAATCCCGCCACTAGCCCCATCCCACCCTAAGTTGCGGTGAAATACGGACTGTTTCATGCCTATAAAGGCCTCAACAGTCCGTATTTCACCGCAACTTATTGAAGGTGGACCGCGAACGATTTTGCTATCGGGATTCGGCGTAGGGTTTTGTTGTCGGAATGCCGTAACCGCGCATCATGGCACCGAACGATTCTACGTCGTAGGTGTCCGAGAGTTTGAAATGAATGATGTTGTGGCCCATGGCGCGAAGGTTCGCGTCGCGCATGAGGGCCGCTCGATACGTTTTTGCCGCCGCCCGCTCTGGATCATTTTGAGCCTCGTCTTCAAACTTGCCTAGCCCATGCAGCTCTGCCAGCGTCCATGAGCCGTCTGGCATCTGCCAGCCATAATCTGCTAGATAATAGCCAGCGTTTCCCGGTCGCGTTATCTCAACTTGAAGCTCAGGCGCGGCAACCCCAGCGAGAATCATCGCTGCTCTCGCCTCGGACTCGCCGCCGTTGTCTGACCTGCCATCCATATAATCAAAAACGTCAAAAGCACGCGCGATGCCATGCAGCCCTCGACAATTTGCCTGCGCATATGCTCGCAGCTCTTCGCGTTCGACATCGTACTCACGGGCCAAGCCATCGACATAACCCAGCGCATAGCGAAAGGCGCTCGATCGCGCGATATCAACAACCGTTCGACACGGATCCGTCAGTGTAAACAGACCAAGCCGCCACACTTCGCCCGGGCGCCAGCGCTTGTATTCAACGAACTCATACGTATCACGCCTTGTAGACCGTGGCAGCAACACTTGCACTTTATCCAGAAGCGTATACGCCGAGCCGATGCCGTAGAGCAGCGCTGCTGTCGCTCCGCAAAACACAGCATCCGGTTCAACGACCGCAATAGCGGATGCCAGCTGAAAGATACGATCTTCAACCCCAAGATTATTCCAATAGACCGGATCCGCATACACGTGGTTGTAAAGACGAAGCATGAGCTCTTCCTGCATAAGCTCACGCGCACGGCGTTCATCCCAAGGATCAATTGTTGCAAGCAGCTGTCCATCTTGATGAATTCCAACGGCCGAGAATAGCATCCTTGCATATGCCTGCGGAAAATGTTTGCCTTTATCGAGCATGGCCAACCCCATAACCATCACGGCGGAGAGAATACCATTACGCTATCGCATGCTTCCGTCCGCAGGCCTTGCCAAAAGCTGACCAAAAGCTTGACGTCGCAGGTCAGAGCTTCAAAAAATATTTCCACTCTCGGTAGACGGTCGCTACGACCCTCCCAACGGCATCAAAATCCAACCTTACAAATAGTTGCGGTGAAATACGGACTACATGGGCCATAAAAGCCAAAAACAGTCCGTATTTCACCGCAACTTAGGAGGGGATGTGGGGTCCCCGGCATGTATATGAAAACGGCTCTGGTCCCAAAAGGAATCAGAGCCATTCATCTATCTTATGGAGCGGGCGACGGGAATCGAACCCGCGTCATCAGCTTGGAAGGCTGGGGTTCTACCATTGAACTACGCCCGCAAGATATGGTCGGGACGACAGGATTTGAACCTGCGACATCCTGCTCCCAAAGCAGGCGCGCTACCAAACTGCGCCACGTCCCGAAGGTGTTGAGCAGCTAAGGTCTAAACCTTGCGTGTCCCAAAGCGAAAGAAATTATAGGGGAGACTCCCCGCCTGTGCAAGCGCAGAAACCCTAGCTCCTCGAATGTGCGACAAAACGACTATGGAGCAGACCGATCACAAAGGCAACCACGGCAACCGGCGCCCACGCGGCTCCAATGTCCGCAAGCGGCAGCGCATCGAACGGCAGCCACGCGCCCGCAAAGAACGCATCGCGGACCGAGGTGATCACACTCTGCACAGCAACCACGCCGCCGACCCACACCCACACCTGCGGATGCGCGTCGCAAAAGCCGTGCACCAGGCCCATCAGTACCAGCACGATGGCAACGGGATACAAGGCGTTGAGCATGGGCACCGAGAACATAAGAATCACGTCGAGGCCCACGTTGGAGAGCACACACGAAAACGCCGCGAACACAAAGGCGAGAATCGCAAAGGGACGGCGCATGGCCTCCTCGGAGGCCTCTGCTCCCCCTTCGACCACATACGTCTCGCAGAAGTAGCGCGAGCAGCAGCTGATGAGACCGATGCACACGTTCATGCAGGCGAGGAAGAAGATGGCGAAGACCACGACCGTGCCGGCAAGGCCAAAGTGCATGGAGGCAGAACGGGCAAGGATGGCGGCGCCGTTGGTGGCGTCGGGCATCACGGTGCCGAGCTGCATTCCGGCAAGGCCCAAGCCACAGTAGATGATGGCCATGAGCACGCCGGCGATCACGCCGGAACGCGAAATCTCAAAGGCCACGCGCTTATCATCGGTAACACCCAGCTCGTGGATGGTCTCGGCGATGATGATGCCAAAGGCGAGCGACGCGAGCAGGTCCATGGTCTGATAGCCAGTCAGAAAGCCCTGCACGGCGGCGCCTGCATCGTAGGGAGCCTGGGGCGCGGCAGCCGGTCCCAGCGGCGAGATCACGGCAGCACCCACAACCAGCACGATGAGCGCAATGAGCGCGGGGCCCGTAATACGGCCGAGCACGCGCGTGATGACACCCGGGCGCAGCGTGAGCACAAACGCGACGACGAAGAACCCGATGGCAAACACCAGACGTGCCGTGCCGAGCGAAACGCCCTCGGGTAGCAGCGGCACTAGCATCTCGAAGGCCGTGGAGCTCGTGCGCGGAATGGCCAGGCACGGGCCGATGGCCAGATACACCGCCGCGACAAAAAACTCACCAAACTTGGGATGCACGCGGCCGGCAAGCTCGCGCGCCGTTCCGGCAAGCGCCACGGCGATAAAACCCATGACGGGCAGGCCGATGGCGGCAATCAGAAAGCCGAGCATGGCGACCGGCGTGGCAGAACCTGCCTGCAGCGCCAGCAGCGGCGGAATAATGAGGTTGCCAGCGCCAAAGAGCATCGAGAACAGGGCGATGCCAACGGTAACGACATGATCGGAGCGTAGACCACGCGGGGCGGATGAGGCCATGAGAGCACCTTTCGGGTCGAAACAAAAACGGGACGGGCAAAAACACCCATCCCGCAAGTATAAACGGTCTAGCAGCTTTAGCAGGCTAAATCGCGCAAAGCATCAATCGCGGTGTCAACTTCCTCGTCCGTGTTGAAATACCCAAACGAGAAGCGGACGACGCCCTGGCGCTCGGTCCTCAGCGCGCGGTGCATGAGCGGAGCGCAATGAGCACCGGGGCGCGTCGCAATCCCCCACCCTTGCATGAGCGCGTCCGAAATCTCGGCAGAGTCGATATCACCCACGTTGAGTGATACGATCGCCGAGCGCACGGACTGGTCAAACGCACCGTAGAGCGCAATGCCGGGGAGTTCGCGAACACCGGCGAGGAAGCGCTCGGCAAGCGAGTGCTCATGCGCCGCAATCGCCTCGACCCCGCCCTGGGCCTCAATAAAGTCGAGACCGGCAGAAAGGCCCGCGATGCCGTGACCGTTGAGCGTGCCCGCCTCAAGGCGCGTGGGCCACTCAAGCGGCTGCAGCGCATCGAAGCTGTGCACGCCCGTGCCGCCCATGGCCCAGGGCGCCACGTCGACACCCTCCGCCACGGCCAGACCGCCGGTGCCCTGCGGGCCCATCAATCCCTTGTGGCCGGTAAAGCACACGACGTCGAGCCCCATGGCCTGCATGTCGATCTTCGCCGTACCGGCAGACTGCGAGGCGTCGACGATCACCAGCGCACCGGCAGCATGAGCCATCGCCGCCACGCGCGCAATGTCGACCGCGTTGCCGGTCACATTGGAGGCGTGCGTCACCACCACAGCACGCGTGCCCAGCGTGACCAACCGCTCGAGCTCGTCGTAGTCGAGCACGCCGCTCGCATCGCAGCCCGCATGCTCAACGGTCACACCCTGCTCTGCCGCAAGGCGGTTAAGCGGACGCAGCACGGAGTTGTGCTCGAGCACCGTTGTGACCACACGGTCGCCGGGGCGCACCACGCCATTGATGACGGTGTTGAGCGCCGCCGTGGAGTTGGGCGTAAAGCACACATGGTCCGCCCTCGGGCAACCTAAAAGGCGCGCGAGCTTGGCACGGCAACCGTGAATCGTACGCGCCGCGTCGAGCGCACCCGACGTGGCGCCGCGCCCGGCATTGCCGAGCGAGCACATCGCCTGCGTCACGGCATCGATGACCGTCTGCGGCTTGTGCATGGTCGTCGCCGCGTTATCCAGATAGATCATCGCGCGACCTCCCACATATCAATAACCGTAAAGCCCTCGGTGAGAATGCCCGCCGCGGCGAGTTCGCCGCGCAGCAGCTCCTCATCGACAGGCAACGCCTTCCACGCCAGACCGCAGCCGGCAGCGACCTCCCCGGGCACGGGAATCGTTCGCCCGGGAAGGCCGCGCTCGACGCACAGGGACTCGCAACCCATGGCGGCCGCCGTGGTGGGAAACGTGATGACAAGCGCCGGGCGCTTCTCCCTCATGGCAACTCCAACCAATACGCTACGGGCGCACGACGCGCACGGCCTGCTCCATCTTCTCCACGATCACGTACATGTTGGTGACCTCGCCCACCGCAAGTTGGTCTTTAATGCCATAGTGGTCGAGGCAGGTACCGCAGGTGAGAATCTCGACACCCTGCTCAGCCAGCCCCTTCAGGTCGTCGAGCACCGGTGAGCCCTCGACGGTGAGCTTGGCACCGCCGTTGTAGAACAGCATGGTCGCGGGCAGCTCCTCCTGCTGCGTCACGGCAAAGATAAACGCCTTCATGAGCTTGTGGCCCAGCTCGTCATCGCCACGGCCCATGCAGTCGGTGTAGACGGAAATGACGAGCTTGCCCTTGCCGGCGCTGGCGTCGCAGAAGGCAGCGCCATCCTGCTCAGGATCGGCCACGGCAACGGCGCCAGAGGTCGCCACGGTCACGTGCCACTCGGCGTCAGAAACCTTCTCGACCGAGGCCGTGCAGCCCTTCTCCTGCGCCATCTTGGAGATGTTCTTGACGGCGGTCTCGTTATCGACCGAGGTCACCACGGCACCCTCGCCATCGAGCTGTTTGAGTGCCTTAAGCGTCTTGACGACGGGCAGCGGGCAGGCATCGCCCATGGCATTGACTTCAATTTTGGTAGACATAGCAAATTCCTTTCAAAAGGGACCGCCCAGAACAGTAGGCGGTCGCATAAACGGTTTTCCTTAATGCACAACGCGAACGGCAGGACCGCCCGGCACCGGCTCGCACACGCGGCCGATTGTGGCGGCGATGCGCCCCTCGGCATGTAAACGACGCGCAAGCTCATCCACATCCGCCGCGGGCGCCGCAATAAGCAAACCGCCCGAAGTCTGCGGATCGTACAGCGCGTCGAGCATGCCCGGCTCAAGGTCCTCGTCGGCAGCCACGCGCGGGCCAAAGAAGTCCTGGTTGCGGTAGGAGCCAGCAGGGATAATGCCCAGACGCGCCATGTCGAGCACCTGGTCAAAGAGCGACACCGCCCCCGACGCAAGCTCAACCTGCACGCCCGAGCCCTCGGCCATCTCGCACGCATGCCCGATCAGGCCAAAGCCCGTAATGTCGGTGCAGCCGTGAAGCTCGAGTCCCTCGGCCAGACGAATCGGAGCCTCGTTGAGGGTGCGCATCGAGTCAAACATGGCTGCGGCCTCGTCCTGCTCGATGAGCTCGCCCTTAATGGCCGTGGTGATGATGCCCGAGCCGATCGCCTTGGTCAGCAGCAGAACATCGCCCACGTGCGCGCCGCTGTTGGCGAGCATACGGTCGAGTGGCACAAAGCCGCTCACGGACAGACCGTACTTGGGCTCGTCGTCGTTGATGGTGTGGCCGCCCGCGATGGAGCAACCCGCCTCGACGCACTTGTCGGCGCCGCCCGCCAGAATCTGGCCGGCAACCTCAACGCCCAGGCAGCTCGGAATGCACAGCAGGTTCATGGCATGGCTCGGCCGCCCGCCCATGGCGTAGATGTCCGACAGCGAGTTGGCCGCGGCGATCTGGCCAAAGAGGAACGGGTCGTCAACCATCGGTGGGAAGAAGTCAATGGACTGCACGAGCCCCAGGTTCTCCCCTACGCGAAAGACGCTCGCATCGTCGGAGGTATCGAACCCCACGAGCAGGTTGTCGTTATGCACATTGGGTAAGTCGCCCAGGACCTGGGCGAGGGCTCCGGGAGCCAACTTAGCGGCTCAACCGCTCGCGGCCGTCATAGACGTGAGCTTCATGGTGTCCTTAGCCATACGAACCCCCTTCCAACAAATCAACGACTTTAAGTATACGCGCCATGCACGCTTCCCAAGAGACCGCCGACGGCTCGAACGTCGAACGCGGCGCCGCAAGCGCCTGCGCGATAGCGTCTGCCAGCGCGCGCTCAAACAACGGAAGGTCGGCCGCCACGGGCGTGTCGACATCCGTCATACGCGGCGATGCCACCCACGTCACGGGAGCACCGGGAAGCATCGCCTCCATCCAGGGACGAACGCCGGGCAAATCGGTCGCCACAACTTTGCAACCGCACGCGAGGGCCTCGATCGTCACGAGCGGCAGACCCTCGTAAAACGAAGGCAGCACAAAGACGTCGGAACTGCGGTAGGCACGCACGAGCTCATCGCTATCCAAGCGCCCCGCCAGCGTCACCGGCACATCCGAAGCCGCGGTCAAGCGCTCGATACGCGCGTACTCGGCATCGTCCCCGCGGCCGCCCACAAGTACCAAGCCAGATGGGCGGACGTCATCGTCAATCGGCAATGACACGGCTCGAACCAGCGACTCGACGCCCTTTTTAAAGCAAATCTTGCCCACGTACGCAAGCGATCCCGGCTGCCTCGCCACGCTCGCGTCGCGGCAGAAGACGCGATGGTCGTAGCCCGTCCCAATCACGTGGATGCGATCGACATCGACGCCGCACACCAGGCCAATCTGCTCAGCCTGCTCAGCATGGAGCGCAAAGACGGCATCGAGCCGACGAACCGCACTTACGATGCGATCGCGCTCGAGCGCATGCGAACGCAGCTGGCGCAGGTCGGTCGAATGGCACACGGCAACAACCGGCACGCCCCGGACGCACTCGCGCGCCAATGCGGTCACCAGATACAGGTGGTGACAGAGCACCAGATCGGGCCGAAACTCAGCCACCGCCCGATCGATAGCAGCAGCAAATGCCCGCTCAAATGCCCTGAGCATCGAAGGCGTCAGGTCACGATAGCGTGTAGAGGAATAGGGCATGACATCGGACATACCGCAGATGGGAAACGGCAGCTCGGGCGACTCGAACGGTACGGCAAACACGGCAGCACGCCGATCCAGCTCGCCTTGGGTATCACCCGGTGCCGCGCCGCAAAGCACGGCGGCGCAATGCCCCGTCTCGATCTGTTCGCGCACGAGCGCGGCAAGGTAGGTGCCGCTGCCGGTGCTATCTGGTTTTTGTGCCGAGATATTGAGGATGCGCATGTCGCGGTACACCCCTAGGCCAAGGCGGCGGCGAGAATCGCCGCGCCGATGGCACCGGCAAAGCGAGCCTGGGGCGAGGTGGTCACCGGCGACCCCAGCAGCTCGCCCAACCGCTCCACCACGAAGGCGTTCTCGCACAGGCCACCGGTCAGGTAGTACGGGGCGCCCGCGGCCTGCCCGGCCATGGTCGCCACGCGCGAGACCACGCTGTCAATCACGCCACGCGCAATGTTCTCGCGCGGCTCACCGCGACCGATCAGGCTGATGACCTCGCTTTCGGCAAACACCGTGCACATGCTGCTGATCTTGGTGGGCTCGCCGGAACGTGCCAGGTCGGCCATCTGCTGCTGGGAAATGCCCAGGCGGTCGGCCATGATCTCCAAAAAGCGGCCTGTGCCGGCAGCACACTTGTCGTTCATGGCAAATTTGGCCACGCGACCGCCCTCGAGTTGGATGACCTTGGTATCCTGTCCGCCCACGTCGATCACCGTGCCGTGATCGCCAAACAGGCGCACGGCACCGGTACCGTGGCAGGTGATCTCGGTCACGACCTTGTGCGCATAGGGCACGGCGACACGACCGTAGCCGGTCGCGATCACGCGCGCGTCGTCGGCAGCCACGTCGTAGCCAGCCGCTGCCAGTGCCTCGCGCAGCCGCTCGGAAGCATCGACCGAGGAGAACCCAGTTGGCTGCACGCACGTCCACGCCACCGAACCCTCCCCGTCGACCACAGCAGCCTTGGCCGCCGTAGACCCGATATCGATCCCGATCCCTATCATGGCTCTCTCCCAATCTAAACATCAAAGGTAGCGGCGCGTTCAGGCGCCTTAGCTCTAGGTTTCTCAGGTGCCGGAGATTGCCCCGAAAGAGGAGCGCAGCGTACTTTGGGTACGCAAGCGACGGTTTGAGGAGCAAGATCCGGCACCTGAGGAAGCTAGAGGGTTTCGATGAAGGCGGCGATACGGGTCTCGATCTGGCCCATGTCGCCGTTGCTGTAGTCGGTCTCGATCTTCATGTACGGAATACCCGCACCCTCGACGGCCTCCTGCATGCGGGCACTCTCCACGTTAAAGGTGTGGCACGCCTGGAGCACGCTCTCCACTACGCCATCGACGTGATACTTCTCGCACATGGCCAGCGTGTTTTCCATACGACCGTAGTTGGGCGTCATGACCGAGCAGTTGATATCCAGGTAGCGGTCGGCGATGGCACGCAGGGTGTCGGGAGCCTCCGGGTCGATCATCATGGCCGCCGTGCGCTCGCCCGAGCAGTCGTCCATGCACGCGACCACGCCGCCGTTGGACTCGATGGTGCGGCCGATCTTGTTGATCACACCGCCCACCGGGCAACCGGTGATCAGAATGCGCTTGGCATCCGACGCAATCGGGCGCTCGCCCGCGTCGTAGGCCTCGCGCAGCTTGGCGACCTTTTGCTCCAGCTGCTGCGTATAGGCCTCGATATCAAAGCTGAACGTGCCGGCAAACATAGTGCTCATCAGGTCGACGCCGCTCATGGCCGCCGGCTGGTTGGCCTGCAGCGCAAACATGTCGAGCTGGGCTGCACGCAAGCGGTTGCGACGACGGACGGCAGCGCGCAGGTCATCGTCGGTAATCGTGATGCCGTAGAAGCCCTCGAGCTCCTCCTTGAGCAGGCGGCACTCCTCGTACCAGCCCTCGCGCTCGTAGGCGCGGTCGCGGCCCTGCGGAAGATGCAGAATGTGCGTTCGCTTGAGCTCGTTGAGTAGCTCGTACATCTTCTTCTTGCCGTCGCAGGTGGTCTCACCGATGATCATGTCGCTAAAGTACGTAAACGGGCACTTTTGCGAGTAGGCAAAGCCGTACGTCGACTTGATGAGCGGGCAGAGGTTTGCCGGCAGCACCTTCTCGGCCTCGGGAATCACCTCGTCGGACGTGCCGCACAGCGCCACGCTCGCAGCCCCAGCGGCATCGATAATCTCGAGCGGCGTGTAGCTGCACAGAAAACCGATCAGGCGATTGCCCGCCTGCTTATAATCCTTGACGCGAATAAACGCCGCCTTGCGCTGCTCGTTGAACTCCTCAAACGTGGACGGCAACGGCTGTTCCTCAATATCGGCCATAGTAGTTCCCCTCTCTTGCACCGATATACCGACAATTAAACAACGAACCCACGCCATACCCAAAAGGAAGCATCCTCTAGGGAATGGCGTCGATAAGCTCCTGCGTATACGGATCGCTCGGGTGCGCGATCACGTCCTCGGCCGCGCCTTCCTCGACAAGACGACCGTGGTAGAGCACACCAATCCGGTCGGACATATGCCGAACCACACGCATATCATGCGTGATAAACAGCAGCGCCACACCCGTCGTGCGCTGCAGGTCGCGAAGCAAGTTGAGCACTTGGGCCTGAACGGACACGTCAAGCGCCGAGACTGGCTCGTCGCATACCACAAGGCGCGGCTCGCAAATAAGCGCCCGTGCCAGATTGAGTCGCTGACGCTGTCCCCCCGAAAGGTCATGCGGATAGCGGTCGTAATGCTCTGCCAGAAGGCCGACCGAGGCCAGGGCCGAGAGCGCGCGCTCATGGCGCTCATCCGCATCGCGCACGCCGGCGATAATCAGCGGCTCCTCCAAAATGCGGCCGACACGGTTGCGCGGGTCAAAAGCCGTAGAGCTATCCTGGAATACCAGCTGGATCTCGCGGCGAAACGGCTTGCGTTCGCGCTCCGACATCGTGGCGAGGTCGTGCCCGCGATAGACAATCGAGCCGGAATCCGCGCGCTTGAGACCACAGATCAAGCGTCCAGTCGTCGACTTGCCCGATCCGGATTCGCCAACCAGGCCATAGACCTCGCCCGGCGCGATCTCAAACGACAGATCGTCCACGGCGGTAAAGGCCTGACGCTTAAAACCTGAGCCTGGCATGGGATACGTTTTAGTCAGATGTGAGACCCTAAGCAGGGCTTCGCTATCTACAGCCATGGCACTCCCCTTTCTCGACAAGCCAGCATTTAGACCGGTCGCACGCATTCACGGCAAACAGCGGAGGCTCCTGCGCGCGGCAACGATCGTCCGCCCGGGCGCAACGAGGCGCAAAGCGACATCCACAGGGTATTGCCGTAAGCGGCGGCACTGTGCCCGGAATATCCGCCAGCGTGTCAACTCGCTCGCCTTCGAGCGGCGGAATGCTCGCGATGAGCCCCTGGGCATACGGGTGGCTCGGGCGCTCCATAAGGCCGCAGGCGTCGATCTCTTCTACGATTTGGCCCAGATACATGACGTGCACGCGCGAGCAGATGCTCGTGACGACACCCAAATCATGGCTGATAAAAAGCACCGCCATGCCCTCGGAGCTGTTGAGGTCGCGTAGGAGATCCAAAATCTGTTTTTGAGTCGTCGTGTCGAGTGCCGTGGTGGGCTCGTCGGCGATAAGCAGTCGCGGATGACCGGCAAGCGCCATGGCGATCATCACGCGCTGGCGCATACCGCCGCTAAAATCGCCCGGATACATGTCGAAGCGAGCCGCGGCATCTCGAATTCCCACACGCTCCAACAGCGATAGAGCCTCGTTGCGGGCTTCGCGTCGGCTCACCTTACGGTGGGCCCGCACGGCCTCGATAACCTGCGCGCCCACCGTCATGACGGGGTTAAGCGAGCTCAAAGGGTCCTGGAAGATCATGGCGATATCGCAGCCGCGCACCTCGCGCATGCGCTTGAGCGGGCGCGCGAGCAGGTCCTCCCCGTCAAAGAGAATCTGACCGGTATAGGCCATCTTCTGTTCATGCTCCAATAGGCGCATGACACTCTGGGCAAACACCGACTTACCGCAGCCGGACTCGCCGACAACACCAACGATCTCGCCGGCATCGATATGTAGGTTGAGTTTGTTGACGGCTTCCAGCGCGTTGCCATCGCGGCCCACAAACGAGATGCAGAGGTCGCGCACGTCCAAAAGATGTTCGCTCATGGGCTAGTCCTCCTTGGTCTTGGGGTCGAGGGCGTCGCGCAGACCGTCGCCGGCAAGGTTCAGCGAAAGCACGCTCGCGATGATGGCGATAGCCGGGAAGAAGATCATCCACCAGGCTTTGCGCATCACGTTCTTGCCCGCCTGCAGGATGTTTCCCCAGCTGGCGTCGGGCGCCTTGATACCCAGGCCCAGAAACGAGAGGGCGGCCTCCGAGAGCACGGCCTCGGCAAAGACGAAGGTCGCCTGCACCAGGAAGGGTGCCATAACGTTGGGCACGATATGCAGCCACACGATGCGCGCGGTCGAGGCACCCTGCACGCGCAGGGCTTCTACAAAGGGCTCCTCCTTGACCACCATCGCACGCGAGCGCACGATGCGCGCCATGCTGGGCGTATAGACGATGGAGAGCGCGATGATAACGTTCCACACGCTCGCCCCCATCATCGCCATGAGCGCGATGGCCAGCAGCACGCCCGGAATGGACATAAGGCCGTCGCAAATGCGCATGAGAATATGATCGAGTCTCTCGTTGTAGCACGCATAGGCGCCGATCACCAAGCCGAGCGCACTCGTCGCGAGCGTGACGGCAATGCCAACGCCAAGCGACACGCGCGCGCCCGCGATGACACGGGCAAGCAGGTCGCGGCCAAAGTCATCGCAGCCAAAGGGATGCGCGGGCGAAGGTGCCGAAAGTCGCAACGCCATCTCCTGCGCATTGGGATTAACCGTCCACACCAGCGGACCGACGAGCGCGATCAGCGCAATCGCCAGGAATATGCAGCCGCCGACCACAAACCCCTTGTTGGCAAGAGCCTTCTTAACGTTTGCCATCATGCATCGCCCCATTTGCGAGCGCGCGGGTCAAAAGCGCCGTAGGCAAGGTCGACGGCCAAATTGATCACCGAATTCAACAAGGCGATGACCAACAGCACGCCCTGAATCACCGGATAGTCGCGACGCTCGATAGAGCTCGTGACCAGCTGGCCCAAACCGGGGATGTTAAAAATGGCCTCAGTCACCACGGTGCCCGTAATCAGGGCGCCAAAAGAATAGCCGACCGAGGTGAGAATCGGCAGCGCTGCGTTGCGCAGGGCATGGGCCAGCACCACGCGAACCTCGGAGACGCCCTTGGCACGCGCCGTCTTGACGCAGTCAAGCTGCATGGCCTCGATAACGCTCGAACGGGTCATGCGCATGAGCAGGGCCGCCTGCACGCATCCAAGCGATATGGCCGGCAACGCAAGATAGCGTAAATGGCTGAACCAGCCCTTCGATAGTGGCGCATAGCCGGCCACCGGGAACACGCGCAACGTGACGGCAAACAGCCACATAAGCATGAGCGCCATCAAAAAGCCGGGTATCGCCACGCCCAAAAGAGCAACGACACGCAAGACCGCGTCGGTGCGCGACCCATGTTTGAGGGCAGCGACGACGCCGCAGGGCAGTGCAATCAGCAGCGCGATGAGCTGTGCCAGAAGCGCGAGCGATAGCGTGGGGCCAAAGTGCTCGGCGATCGCCTGCGTGACGGGCTGGCGCATAAAATACGAATCGCCCAGGTCGCCGGTAAGTACGCCGCCCATCCACTCAACGTAGCGCTGCGGCAGCGGCTCGTTGAGTCCCAGGCTATCGTTGACGCGCTCGATCTGGTCGGCCGAAGCCTCCATGCCGAGCATCGAAGAGGCCGGGTCGCCCGGCGTGAGATAGATAATCAAAAACACGACGACCGAGATGATGAGCATCACCGGAACCATCGCGCCTATACGTTTGAGCGTGTACTTCAACATGCGAGGCGTCTATTTCCCCTCTGAACGTGGACAGGGCGTGGCAGCCACAGGGGACCAGACCCCTCCAGCCGTCACGCCATCTATTGCATTACTCCGGACGCTTGGCGTTCCAAACGATGGCGCCGTCGAGCACCTCGACGTCCTCGACGTCTGCCTGGGTGCCCGTGATGGAAGCGTAATGGCAAAGCGGCTCGATGACGGCGATCTCATAGAGGCGCTCCTGAGCCTCGGCCCACTTCTTGGCCGCGGCGTCGGTGTCCTTGGCGGTGCGGGTCTCGGCCACGCGCTTGAGCGCCTTCTCGTCGGACAGGCCATAGAAGGCCTTGGAGACCGAGAGGGACTGGGCCGGGATGGGCTTGTAGTTGGTGGAGGCCACAAAGAGGTCCCACTGCTCGGGCTTGCCGGAGCGGATGTCCATGAAGGTCGCGAACTCGTAGCTGTCGACCTCGGCGGTGAAGCCGGCCTTCTCGAGCTGCTCCTGCAGCGCGACGGTGGCGTTGTACATATCCTTGTAGTCGGGGGTGGTCAGCAGCTTGACCGTCTCACCGGCATAAGAGGTCTTGGCCAGGGCCTTCTTGGCGGCCTTGGCGTCGGCCTGGTTAAAGTACTTCTTGCCCGCATCGGTCGCCCACTGAGTGTTCTCGGGGTTGCCAAGGTTGGGATCGATATTGAAGAGCTCCTTCTCACCATAGGCGGCAAGAGCGGCCGCCTCGCAGTCGATAGCCATGAGAGCGCACTTGCGGATCTCCTCGTTGGCGAAGATACCCTCGTTCATGTTGAGGAAGGCGGTCAGAACGCCGGCGTTATGGGTGTAGAGCTTGACGTCGTCGTTGCCATCGAAGTCATGGTAGTTCTCGGTGGGAATCTCGCCAGCGATATCGTACTCGCCGGTCTCAAACCCGCTCACGCGCGTGGAGGCCTCGGTCACGAACTGATAGTAGATGTCCTTGGTGGGCGCGGAGACCTTGCCGGTGTAGCCCGAAGCCTTGCCGCGGGCGGCGACATAGTCCTCGTAGCGGGTGAGATGGACGTACTGGTCCTGCTTCCACTCCGCAAACTTGTAGGCACCGGTACCCACGTACTCGGTCACGCCGGTATCGCCCGCGGCCTCGATGACCTCGGAGGGGAAGATGCCCGGATACTGGGAGTGATTGCCCAGGATGATCAGAAAGTCGATGGCGGGCTCGGTCAGCGTGCAGGTGACCTCGTGGTCGCCCGAGGCGGCGAAGGTGGCGCCGGGCAACAGGCTCGCGGCGCGGTCGTTGACGGTGAGCCAGCGGTTCATCGAGGCCACGACGTCCTCGGAGCCAAACTCCTTGCCGTTATGGAAGGTGACGCCCTCGCGTAGCTTGATGGTGTAGGTCAGGCCGTCGTCGGAGACCTCATAGCCCTTGGCCAGCACGGGCTGGGGCTCGTAGTCGCTATCGAGGCCAAAGAGCGGCTCGACGACGTTGCAGATGATGTCCATGGTCACAAGCGACGACGTGGTGTGCGGATCGAGACCGTCCGGGCTCGCCGGTAACGCGATCTGCAGCTCGTCGCGATACTCCACATCCTGGCCGGAGGCAGCGGCGCTACCGCTCTCGGCGCCCGAACCGCCGCAGCCGGTGAGGCCGAGGCCCGCCATGACGCACAGGGCAGCGGAGCCGGTCAGAAAACCGCGACGGGAAACGCCCGCCTTGAAAAGGTCGTTGTTCATTGAGTTCCTTTCGTGTCTGAACAAACGGACAGAATCTGCCGGGACGGCGGAAATCCCCGCCCCGGCAGCTATGCGAAGCCGATCGGCGCCCTGCGGTGCATCCGGACACCAACCGGCATGACAACAGAGAAATCCCTATTGCGTGGATAGGAACACCCGGCGGCGCAGCTTGGCGCAGGTGCGGCTAAATCGTCTCGAGGAAGGCCTCGATGCGGGTCTGGAGCTGGCCGGCATCCTCGCCGGCATAATCCGTGGTGATATGCATAAACGGAATGCCCGCCTCCTCGGCGGCCTTCTCCACGGCAAACGACTCCATCTCGTAGAGCGTGCAGAACTGCAGGGCCACGTCGACGATGCCGTCTGCATGCAGGTCGCGCGCCATCTGGACAATGTCCTTCATGCGCTGGTCGTTGGGCGTGAAGACGGCGCAGTTGATCTTGAAGTAGCGCTCGGCGATGGCGTCGAGCATCTCGTCGACCGTCTCGCCGGACTCGTCGACCAGGTCCTTGTAGTAGCGCGAACCCGTGCAGGATTCCTCACCCACCACGACGCCGCCGGCCTTCTCGATGAGGTTGAACAGCTTCCAGTTGGGCACGGCCATGGGCGTGCCGGTGTACAGGATGCGCTTGGTCCCCTTGGGCGCCACGCCCTCGCCAACCTCAACGCGCTGCTCGCACTCAGCCGCCATCTCGTTGATGGCGCCGGTCAGGCGCGGCGTGTCATCCATAAAGGCGGCCTGCACGGTCAGCAGGCTATCGAGACCGCTGATGGGCGCCGGGTCGGCAGCGCGCGTGGCAGCGAGGCACTGCAGGGCGCGACGCTTCTCGTTGACGGCGTGGATGGCAGCCTTCAGGCGCTCGGGCGTAATCTTGACGCCGCACTCTTCCTCAATCTTGGCGGAAAGCTTTTTAACCTCGGCCTTCCAGGTCACGAGCGTCGACTCGTCATGCACGTTGGGAATATCCATGACGTACATGTTCTTTTGCGTGGCAAAGAACTCGTAGGCCTTCTTCTTGCCATCGCAGGTGTTCTCGCCCACCACCAGATCACTCGACTCAATGTAGGGGCAGACCTCGCCCAGCTTAAAGCCGGCAAAGCTCTTGATGAGCGGGCGGGTGTTGCGCGGCAGATGCTCCTCGACCTTGTCGGTCGCCCAGTCGGCACCCGAGCACAGGCCAACGGGGATGCCATCGCAGGCAAGCACGATCTCCTCGGGCACGTACACACAGAACGAACCGACGATCTTGGTGGCCTCGCCGGCCTCCTTCTTGTCGAGCATCTCCTTAATACGGCCGCTGTGGATGTTGGTGGCGACAAAATCCAGGTAGGACGTGGACTTGGGGCGATTGTTCTGCGTCAGGAACATATCGCCGTACATCTGGCCCACAGCGCCCAGCAGCATATCGTGGTCGGCAAGATTCATGCCGAGACTCTCCCACATCGGATGGAAATCGAATTCTTCAGCCATGACGGTTCCCCTCTCGAACCAAATACGGATAACTACGGTATTGCTGCACGGTGGGCGGCGAAAACCCAGCCGTGCCTAAACCCGGAATTTTGGGGAACCTGCTTTGCAGCTGATTATTTAGTTGTGCGTCGTCTCTCCCGGAGCCGTGAACATACCTGCTCATATGCGGCTCCGAGCCATATACAGGGCGCGCGCCGCAACGCGACGCGAATATGTCTTCTGCGGCATCAGCGCGCCCTCCTTTTCTCGTCGAAGGTAACTATATCAACGGTTGTCGTCCAGACGAACACCGCCGACATGCGTACGACAGCGTCGTGTGCCGTCGTTTAATAAATAATTATCTGTGTTGATAAGAGTTTGTCATCCATCATTCGGCGAACGGCAAGACAAAGCCGCCGAGGCTTATATCCCCGACGGCATTACCCGGCGCTATCGACAAACCAAATGGATCTTACTCGCATCGAAGTGCATGCGTAGCGTCTCGCCTGCTTGCGGCAGCTCGTCGACAGGCACGCCCACCTTGTTGACCTTCCACTGCAGACGTGTGGGCGCATCGGCGCGCGGCACGTCCAGCAATACCAGCCGCTCAAAGCGTGAATCGCTCACTCGGGCCACGTGCAAATCATAGCTGTTGCGACCCCGCTCCGCGCGATTATCAACATGGAAGT
This sequence comes from uncultured Collinsella sp., assembly GCA_958403395.1. Lineage (GTDB taxonomy): Bacteria > Actinomycetota > Coriobacteriia > Coriobacteriales > Coriobacteriaceae > Collinsella. The sequence continues at coordinate 53,152 of CATXXF010000002.1, read as the reverse complement.
AACTCGCGCGAATGCCCAGGTACGCCACATTATCGGGAACCTCGCGACCCACGTTAAAGGTCATGCCCCAGTCGAGGGCCTCAACTTCTTCGGGCCCGATCTTTTGTGCGCGGCTTGTGTTCTTGCACCCCGTCAGGCGCAGCGCCGCCAGCATCTGTGGGCGGCGGACCACGTCCTCGATGGAGCCGACCTCCTCAACATGCCCGTCGTGCATCACGCAGATACGCTGGCACAGGCGGCACGCTTCGTCGATGTCGTGGCTCACGTAGAGCACGGTGCGGTTGCATACATCGAACAGGTCGAGCATGTTCTGTTCGAGCGCGCTCTTAAGATAGGAATCGAGTGCGCTCATGGGCTCGTCGAACATAAAGATGCCCGGATGCGCCGCTACCATGCGGGCAAGCGCCACACGCTGCTGCTGCCCGCCCGAGAGGCGCGCGGGGTAGCGGTCGGCAAAATCGGCCAGACCGAAAATGCCCAGATAGCACTCGGCGAGCTTTTTGCGCGCGGCAGCGTCGCCCGCATCCTTTACGCCGGCGCACACGTTATCGGCCACCGTCATGTTGGGAAACAGCTGATAGTTTTGGAACAGCAGGGCACACTTGCGCTCCTGGGGCGACAGGTTGATACCCGCCGCCGAGTCAAAAAAGGTCACGCCGTTGACGACGATCTTGCCCTCGTCGGGCGCCTCCACGCCGGCAATGCAACGCAGCGTGCAGCTCTTGCCGCAACCCGAGGCGCCCAGCAGCGCCACGCGCTCCTCGCCGGCCTCAAGCTGCATGTCGAGCACAAATCCGGGATAACGTTTCTTAATATCCAGAACGAGCGACATAGCTTATCGACCTCCCTGCGGCGCCGCATCATCGCGCATGAGCTCGACCAACGCCTCGCGATCGATACGCAAGGCATCGCCGCCCGCCGGGTCGAGCGAATCGCCCTGTCCGGCGAGATCTTTGGCCTGCTTGCGCTCCGCACGGGAAAGGCCCCGCTCGCGATACTTTTGCGAATGCGCCGTGTACATGTTGATGAATAGGATGACCAGGAAGCTGAACGCAATTACGACCACGACCCAAAAGAGGGCCACCGACGTATTGCCGCCCATCCACTCAAAGTAGATGGCGATGGGAATGGTCTGCGTAATACCGGCGTAGTTGCCCGCAAAGAACAGGGTGCAGCCAAACTCGCCCATCGCGCGGGCAAAGGCGAGCACCGTGCCCGCTGCGATTGAGGGCCACCCAAGGGGCATCATAAGCTTGGTAAAGATGCGACTCTCGGACCATCCCAGGGTTCGCGCCGCATCGAGCATCTGCGTGTCGAGGCTCTCGAAGGCTCCGAGTGCCGTACGGTAGACGAGCGGGAACGACACCACCACAGCAGAGATCACCGCCGCCGGCCAGGTAAAGACGATCGAGACGCCGTGCGCGATAAGCCACTGGCCAACATTGGTCGATCGACCAAATAGCATAAGCAGCAAAAAGCCGCACACCGTAGGCGGCAACACCATGGGGATGGTAAAGACCGAGTCGAGCAAGCCCTTGATGCGACTCGGGGTACCCATAGTCTTCCACGCGGCGAACAGGCCCAGCGCAAGGGAGATCAGCAGGGCAAGGCCGCTCGTTTTAATGGACACCCAAAACGGGCGGTAGTCGATGTCGCCCAATAAGGAGGCCAGAGAGGTCAAGGGCCCCTGCTCATCCCGCAACACGACAGACGATGCCTCTACCATTTGAGCGCTATCAAGCCAACGCGCGCCGCCCTTGGCATCACCCGAGGCTGATGTAATCACCACATAGCGGTCCCCATCCGCACCGCGCTCGTCAAAGCCATAGGTATACCCGCCGGCATCAAACGTTGTTTCCGCCGTGACATACCAAGGAAGATCAACGTTCCCTAGCTGCGCACCTCCCATGCAGTTTGCGCTGTCGAGCTCACAGACGAGGGCCTTGAGACCCGATACGCACTCGTTATCCTGCAGATCCAATCCATACTTCTCGACCGCCTTGGGCGATATCCACACCACAACGCGATCGGCAGCAGGCGCCACTACAAGATCCACGTCCTCGTCAACGGGGAACCGGTAGCCCTCAGGCTGGCCCTCCATGGCACGAGCGGTCCCCTTGGCCAACCGCTCAAAACCCTCGATCCCATAGGAAAGCCCATGGGCGGTCGCAGCAACCTGGGCCCCGTCCTCAGCGTCCCCAGCAAACGCAAATCCCGGCACCCAGCAAAGCGCGAAGGTCAAAGCACAGGCGACAAGCATGCGGAATCTATTAAGCACGAAAAGCTCCAAGCGAATACAAGGACGGAGTGAAACACAAAACGATGGAATTATCGCGCCAAGCCGCACTACGCGGAAAGCTCAAAGCCGTACTTAGCCCAAATCTTCTGAGCCTTCTTGTTGGACAGGCAAAAGTCGATGAACGCCTTGGCTTCGTCGGCATGCTCGGAGCTCTCGGCAACGGCACCCGGGTACACGATGGGCTTGTGCGAATCCTCGGGGCACACGAAGGCCTCCTCGATGCCGTCGTAGCGGAAGATATCGGAGCTGTAGACAAAACCGGCCACGCAGTCGCCTGTAGAGACGTAGGCGGCAGCGGTGCCGACCTTATCGGCCAGTGCGACCTTGTCGGCGATCTCGGGGGCATACTCGCCGTCGTCGCCCTCGATGCCGGTGTAGAGGCCCACGGAGGCCAGGGCCTGGTTAGCGTACTTGCCGGCGGGAACGGTCTTGGCGTCGCCAATGGCAATCTTGCCTTCTAGGTTCGCAACGTCGGCAATGGCCTCGACCTTGGTGTCGGAGCCCTCGGCGCGAATGATCACGAGGTCGTTGACGAACATGTCCTCACGCGTGTCGGCGTCGACGAGCTCGGCGGTCTCAGCGTCATCCATGGTGCCCTTGGAAGCGGTGATGAGCACGTCGACGGCGGCACCGGCGCGCATCTGCTCGACAAGGTCGCCAGACGCCTTAAACTGCGTGTCGGCAAACGTGGTGCCGGTCTGCTCGGTGTAAAGCTCCTGAACCTCGGGCAGAGCTTTCTCGAGCGAGTTAGCGGCAAAGACCTGCAGCTCGACAGCCTTCTTCTTAGAGGAAGACTTGACGGAGCCGGCATCGGAACCAGCGGGCTCGGACGTCTTGTTGCCCGAGCAGCCGGCAAGGCCAAGGCCGGCGGCAGCGGCAGCAGAAAGCGAGACAAAACCGCGGCGTGAAACCATATCGAACATATTCAACCCTTTCGAACGCTATGCCCGGGCACCCCGCCGCAGGCTTTATTCTGTTACTAGATTATACTTCCGAGCGAATAATGATAATGAGAAATTATTCTCGCTAGAGAATATAGTTTCGAGTTGCCGTGCACCTCGGCGTCGCTTCGGCGGAAAACAAAGGCGGAGCAGCCGTTCAGGTCGCCCCGCCGCAGGTAAACCGCTTATTTGGTATGTCCGCCGCCCGCCGTCATTTGGGCCGCATGCTCCAGCTGATCGCTCACGGCCTCCCAGCTTTCGCGGGCCGCTTTCGTGGATCCCGGAAAGTTGATGACAAGCGTATGCCCACGCTGCATGCACACGGCGCGCGAGAGCATAGCGCGGCGCGTCCTGGTCATGGAGTACGCGCGGATTGTCTCTGCAATACCCGGCACATCGCGGTCGCAGACGGCACGCGTCGCCTCGGGCGTCACATCGCGCATCGAAAGACCCGTGCCGCCGCAGGTGAGCACGACATTGGCGTGGCACTCATCGGCGGCTTCCGCAATGGCATCACCGATCTCGCTGACGTCGTCGCGTACGACCATATGCGAGGCGACCGTCCACCCCTGCGCCTCGATAAGCTCCTCGAGTGCGGCTCCGGCCTCGTCCTGGGCAAGGTCGCGCGTATCCGAGCACGTCACGATCGATATCTTCAACTCCATAGCATTCCTCCTATAGTACCGTGCCCTCGGACAGGTCGACACGCACGACATCCACGACGTCGCCCGCCTTGAGCTCGCACGGTCCTTCGTCAATACGCAGTAGGCAGTTGGACCGCTGCATCGTGCCGAGCAGCGCCGAATTCTGCGTCTTGGCCTCGGTCACCAACAACTCACCGGTCTCGGGGTCGCGCAAAACCGTGGCGCGATCGAAGAAGCGGCGATGCTGTCGCTTTTTCACGCCGTGTGTGAGCGTCGCCCGTTGCACGGGACGCGCACCCTCGGCAAAGCCGCGCATCTTGCGGATCGCCGGGCGGGCGAGCATCTCAAAGCCCACATACGCCGCGGCCGGGTTGCCCGAAAGCCCCAGGTAGGGCTTACCCCCGAGCAAGCCAAACGTGATGGCCTTGCCGGGGCGCATCGAGATGCGGTCAAACAGTACCTCGCCCTCGCGCCGGACGAGCGCCGTCACGAAATCGTAATCGCCCGCCGAGGCGCCACCGCTCGTAATGACAAAATCGCACTCTCGCGTGGCGCGATGTACCAGCTCGGCAATCGCCTGCTCATCATCGGGCGCGATGCCGTAGAACACGGGCTCGGCGCCGGCATCGAGTGCCTCGGCCATCAGCGCCGAGGAGTTGGAATCGCGAATCTGACCACGCGCCGGCACCTTACTCGGTGCGACCAGTTCCGTGCCCAGCGAGATGATGCCCACACGCGGGGCAGCGTGCATCTTCACGCTCGCGTATCCGGCGCTCGCCAGCAGACCCGCGCCGGCCGGAGCCACAACCTCGCCAGCGCGCATCACGACGTCGCCGGCATGGGCTTCCTCAGCAGCCGAGCGAACGTTCTCCCCTCCCTTGGCCGGCGCCGAGAAGCGAACGTGCGAGCCCTCGTTGCCATCGCCGTCGAGCACATCGACGATCTCGTATTTCACCACGGCGTCGGCACCTTCGGGCACCGGCGCGCCTGTCATAATGCGGACCGCCTCGCCCGCGCCGATAGCGCCCTCAAACACATGGCCCGCGGCCTCGTGTCCGATAACGTCGAGCGTCACCGGCGCCTCGCCAGATGCCTGCGCCAAGTCCGCCGAGCGCACGGCATATCCGTCCATAGCGCTGTTGGCAAACGGCGAGATGTCGATATCGGCCACCGCGTCCTCGGCCAAGGGAAGACCGGCGGCCTGCCACACGGGAATCTCAACGAAATCGGTCGGAGCAACGTGCGACAGGACAATCGACTGTGCGTCATCCAGCGGAATGAGTTTCTCTGCCATATGCACCTCTTAATGTCACGGCGCACAACAGGGGCGCCGATTCTTTATGCTTGTCTCAGTATAATCCCCCGACGCACGACCGCGACTCGGCCTGTACCCGCAAATACACCTGTCGGTTGTAGGCCGCGAAACAGAATGGAAACCAACCCACCGGCTCGTCGCGTTTACCGCGTTTTATAATGCTTGCGTTGCAACCTAAAAGAGGAACGTATGGCTCATAACGACAAAACCGAAAGCGCAAACGAAACGCAGGATCATTCCCAGCCGCTCGACGATGGCGGCTTTTTCTCCCTGAACGACGTCATCACGGCAGGCAGGCATCAACTTACCCGCTCCGAGCATCTCTTGGCTGCCGACACGCGCCGCAACGCCCGCAACCTACTCGCGAGCGCCAAGTTGCTCGCGCTCGTCGTCATTGTCTCGCTCGCCATGGGCGTTGCCGCTTGGGCGTTTTTGGCCTCGCTGAATATCGCCACCGACTATCGCGAGCACCATGCGTGGATTTACGCACTGCTTCCCGTTGTGGGCGTTGCCACCGCATGGGTGTACAAAAACCACGGTCTTGCCGCCAAACGCGGTAACAACCTGGTCATTGACTCCGCTCTGGGCACACGCCTCATCCATATGCGCATGGCCGTCCTCACCTTCGTCTGCTCCACGCTCACGCACCTAACGGGTGGATCGGCCGGTCGCGAGGGAGCCGCGGTTCAGATTGGCGGCACCATCGCCAGCAACATCTCGAGCCTCGCCCACCTCAAAAAGCATGACCACCACGACCTCATGCTCGCCGGCATCTCGTCGGCCTTTGGCGCCGTATTCGGCTCGCCCCTTGCCGGGGCTTTCTTTGGCATGGAGATGTGCTTTATCGGCAAGATCGACTACACCGCGGGCATCTACTGCCTGGTCGCCTCGTTTACCGGCTACTTTACATCACTCGCCCTGGGTACCGAGTACGAGGCGAATGTTATCGCCAGCGTTCCCAACATGACACCACGGACGGTTGTCATCGTTGTTATCAGCGCCATTATCTTCGGTCTGACGGCACGCCTCTTTGCCTGGTCAGTTCGAACCGTCAAGAGCCTGTACGGTCGCTTTATCACCAATTACCTCGTTCGCGCACTCATAGGCGCACTCGTGGTTTTGGCCGCCTATGCCCTTCTCGACGCCTGGGACTACGCCGGCCTTTCCACGTGGCTTTCCGGCGCCGGATTTGCCGGCAACACCACCCTGGCAGACGCAGCCATCAAGTTGGTCGTCACAGCGCTTACCCTGGGTGCGGGCTTCCAAGGCGGCGAGGTCACGCCCCTGTTTGGCATCGGTGCGGCACTCGGTGGCTGGATCGGTTGCCTTACCGGGCTCGACCCCAGTTTTCTGGCGGCTCTCGGCATGCTCGGCGTGTTCTGCGCCGGCCTCAACGTACCCATCACCACCTGCATGATGGCCATCGACCTGTTCCACGGCACGGCCGCCGGGTTCTTTGTCATCGTGGCCTTTATCAGCTACCTAACCGGCGGGCACCGCGGCGTGTACCCCGCCCAGCGCATCATCTCACCCAAGCGCCGTTCGCTTATTGTGGATGAGGGCGGTACGGTAGCGGATGCTATCGAGCGCCACAACGACCTGATAGAGTAGATGTAAAAATCGCCGTGCAGCCACAACCGGGGGCAATTCGACCTGAGCGCGACCGCACTGTCATGTCACACGCCGGGAGTCGCCCCATGCACGCAACTGATTTTGGTCGCACGCTCATCATCGCCAACCCAGCCGCCCAGTCGGGCGCCGCGCACGAAGTTGCCGAGCGCCTGCAACGCTTTTTGGATATGACCGCGCGCGCATCCCAGTTTGACCTTGTGCTAACCGAGCGCATGGGACACGCCAAGGAACTGGCCGCCCAGGCAACGGGCTATCGCACCGTTATCGCACTCGGCGGCGATGGCGTGATCCACGAGGTCGTCAATGGCTTGATGGCGCAAGAAAAGGCAGTTCGACCGGCGCTTGCCGTCCTGCCCGTAGGCTCCGGCAACGATTTTGCCCAAACGCTCGATATCGAAGATTTCTCCGGCAAGGATTTTGGCGCGCTGCTCACCTGCGAGCTGCAGAGTCAGGACATCGGGCGCATTCGCTCGTGGAGCCCTGCGAACGGCAGCGGCGAGGCTACCGTTGAGTACTACGACCAGACGCTTTCGGTCGGCATCGATGCCGCCATCGGCCTTGGCACCACCGAGCTGCGCAAAAAGACCGGCTTGACGGGCGCTCCGCTCTACACCCTCTCGGGACTTGAGCAGTTTGGCCTACGCTATCGCAACTACCCCATGACAGTCAGCTTTGACGGAGCGCCCGCCGAGCGCGTGAGGGCGATCATCATGGCGATTCAGCTGGGTCCTACCTACGGCTCGGGCTATCGCATCTGCCCCGACGCCGACCCCTGTGACGGTATATTCGACGTCTGCTACGCCTGCGGCCCCGTTCCGCGCGCGGTCGCGCTTCCCGTGTTCCTTTCGGCCAAAGATGGCCACCATACCAAGCTGCCACCGGTTCGCATGCGCCGCTGCCGCCATGTCGAGCTCACCTTTGAGGAGCCCGACTATCCCATCCAGGCCGACGGCGAGCCCATCGTCGCCTCGCGCATCGAGGTCGACATCCTCGCCGGCGCCCTCCACGTCTGGCACCCCACCCACTAACCCCACCTAAGTTGCGGTGAAATAGGGACTGTTTATGCATCTAAAGCCGCAAAACAGTCCCTATTTCACCGCAACTTATGAGGAGGCTATTCGTCGCTGCCCGGTTTGCGACGGTTGGCCTTTTTAATGGCGTTGAAGTGCTTGTCATTAAGCCTGCGCTGGCGAGAGCGCTGAGGCACCTTGGTCTTTACGCGTCGACGCGGTGGACGCCCGCGACGCTCAAGCTCAGCGCGCAGCTTACGCAGGCAGCTCGCGCGATTCTGAAACTGGCTGCGGCTCTCACGCGCCGTCACGACAATCCCCGTGGGCCCATGTTTCATGCGCACCGCAGAGTCCGTCGTGTTCACGCCCTGCCCGCCCGGACCCGTCGCGCGAAACACCTGTACCTCGCAATCGCGCGCCAGCTCCTCGACCGACATCTCGGCATAGCGCGCATACCCACGCCATCCCATCTTGTTCTCATCCATATCAGCACCTCCCCTCATACAAAAAATGTGACAAAGGGACAGTCCCTTTGTCACATCGCATACCAATCGCTTGTGTTGCGCGCTTAGGCGAAGGTGATCTCGCCGTTCTCGCAGTCCATATCGGCGATACGGGCCAGGCTCTCAACGCGGAAGCCGCGTTTACGGAGCTTATCGCCGCCGCCCTGGAAGCCCTTCTCCACCGCAATACCAATTCCGGACACCTCGGCACCCGCAGCCTCGCAGATCTTGATAAGACCCTCGAGCGCGCACCCGTTGGCCAAGAAGTCGTCGATGATCAGGACCTTGTCGCCCTCGGACAGAAAACGCTTGCCAACGATAACCGGGTACTCCTTCTGCTTGGTAAAGGAGTAGATGGTCGTGGCATACTGCTCGCCGTCGAGGTTGATGGACTGTGCCTTCTTGGCAAAGACCACCGGCACGCCGCCAAAATGCTGGGCCGCAATGCAAGCCATGCCAATGCCCGAAGCCTCGATCGTCAGGATCTTGTTGATCTCGACACCCTCGAACAGACGGGCCCACTCGGCGCCCATATGGTCGAACAGCTCAACGTCGCACTGGTGGTTGAGGAAGGCATCAACCTTAAGGACGTTACCGGCCTTTACGATGCCGTCATGGCGAATACGATCCTCAAGCTCCTGCATGGCGCAACCCCTTCTCGCGGCAACGATACCGCGCGATTAATAAACGTTGTTCGATAGTCTACCACGGACCGACCCCCGCCCGCCCCACAAGCCGCATCGCACCACAAACCAGTCTTTTTGGGACGGCGCGAGTCGTGGCAGGCAGCCTCCCAACACGCTAATGCCGGGTGCGCGTCCTCACCAAACGTACCAATGTGAGCGCAAAGCCCACGGTGGCAACGGCCATCAGCACGTAGAATACCAAACGGAAGCCAAAGAGGAACACGTCCGGACGACCCGCCACATAGCTCGTGACCGTCTTGCCCATCGCCGCGCTCGTCTGTCCATACAGGATGCGCGACGCCGCCGTAATACCCAGCGCTATGCCCGCATAGCGCGCCAAGCTGCTCAAGCTGCCCGCAAAGCCAAGCGCCTCACGCGGAGCCGAACCCATATACAGCGAATTATTGGGACTCTGGAAGATCGACGTGCCGCACGACATAAACGCGACGCAGCACACAATCATCAAGATGGAAGAGTGCTCGTCAAGCGTGCTCACCGCAAAGAGACCGCACACGTACACGCCCAGGCCAACGGCCGTGGGCGCTTCACAACCAACACGGTCGGACACCGAGCCCGAAAGCGGGCCCACAAAGGCATTCACGACCGGCATCGCCAAAAACAACAGGCCGGAGATATCGGAGCTAAAGCCGTGGGCATCCTGAAAGTAGAACGGCAGCACAAACTCGGAGGCACCGATACCCACGAACACGATAAGCATGCAAGCCAGGTTAATCGTGAAAGCCGAGCTCGCAAAGCAGCGACGCGCCGCCTCTGTCAACGGCATAGGGCGTTCGCCAGCCTCCGGCTTCACATGCGGCAGCGTATAGAGTCCCACGATAAACGAGATTACGCCAATGGGCAGATTGATAAGGAAGAGCTCTCCCAGGGAAAGCTCGCCACCAGCACGCCGCCGAGCACGGGGCCGCACATCATGCCAAGAGCCACAAAGGTCGCCAGAATGCCCATGGCACGGCCGCGCTCACGCGCCGGAAACGACTCGGTGATGATGCCCATATTGTTGGCCATCGCGGCGGCACAGCCAATGCCCTGCACGAAACGCGCCAAGATAAGCACCTGGAGCGAAGCCGAAAGCCCGCAAAGCAACGAGCCACCCGTAAAGACGATTACACCAAGCTGGAACACATTCACCTTGCCGCGCACATCGCCCAAGCGGCCAAACGGCAGCATGGCGACGCACGTCGCGAGCAGATACACCGAGCTCACGAGCTGAATGCGGTCGAGACCCACCCCCAGCTCCTTTTGCATCACTGGGAGCGCCACCGTCACGATGCTCGCATCCAGACACGCCATAAAGGTCATGACGAGCACGGTGAACAGAATCGCCCATTTATTCTTACCGTGGGTGTCGCCCTCTAGGGCAATGTGTTCGCGGCGCAGCTGCTCGGCAGTTTTCTCCATGTATATCCTTTCTATCGTGCAACGCAAAAACGGGACCCCAATCGCCTACAAACGGACACGATCGGGGTCCCGCCTACGGAATCGGAACTATGAGGACGTCGTCAGCCGAAAAGCCGTCCCACGCCTCGCACGCACGCTAGCCTAGCACTGCTCGAATGCCTGCTCAAGGTCGGCAATCAAGTCGGCCGTGTCCTCGAGGCCGCACGACAGGCGCACCATGTCGGCGGAGATGCCACAGGCGATGAGCTCCTCATCGTTCATCTGGCGATGTGTGGCATTAGCGGGATGCAGGCAGCAAGTGCGGGCGTCGGCCACGTGCGTGGCGATCTGGGCGAGCTTGAGGCTCTTCATAAAGGTCTCGGCCGCCGCGCGACCACCGTTAAAGCCAAAGCTCACAACGCCGCAGGTACCGTTGGGCATGTATTTCTGAGCGATGTCGTAGTGCTTATCGCCCTCCAGGCCCGGATAGCTCACGAAGCGTACCTTGGGATGACTCTGCAGGAACTTGGCAACGGCCAGGCCGTTCTCGCAATGACGCGGCATGCGCACATGCAGGCTCTCGAGCGAACTGTTCAAGAAGAAGGCCGCCTGAGGGTTCTGCATGGGGCCGAGGTCGCGCATGAGCTGAGCGGTTGCCTTGGTAATGAAGGCGCCCTCACGACCGAACTTCTCGGCATAGGTCACGCCGTGGTAGCTCTCGTCGGGCGTGGTGAGACCCGGGAACTTGTCCGCATGGGCCATCCAGTCAAACTGGCCGTGGTCGACGATCACGCCGCCCAGGTAGGCAGCATGTCCATCCATGTACTTGGTGGTGGAGTGCGTAACGATGTCGGCGCCCCACTCAAAGGGGCGGCACATCACGGGCGTCGGGAAGGTGTTATCGACCATCAGCGGCACGCCGTGGTCATGCGCGGCCTTGGCAAAGCGCTCAATATCGAGCACGGCAAGTGCGGGATTGGCGATCGTCTCGCCAAAGACGAGCTTGGTATTGGGCTCAAAGGCTGCCTCGAGCTCCTCGTCGGTGCAGTCGGGGGCAACGAACGTGCAGGTCAGACCCATGCGCTCCATAGTATGGGCGAGCAGGTTGTAGGTACCGCCATAGATGGCAGAGCTCGCGACCACGTGATCGCCGGCACCGGCCACGTTAAAGATCGCGAGGAAGTTCGCAGCCATGCCCGAGCTCGTGAGCATCGCAGCGGTGCCGCCCTCCATCTCGCAGATCTTGGCGGCAACCAGATCGCACGTGGGGTTCTGCAGACGGCTGTAGAAGTAACCAGACTCCTCCAGGTCAAACAGCTTGCCCATGTGCTCCGACGTGTCGTATTTCCACGTGGTGGACTGGTAAATGGGCACCTGGCGCGGCTCGGCATCTCCCGGGTGATAGCCGCCCTGAACACATGTAGTACCGATGGTCTGCTCGCTCATATCTAGCTCCCTTGCCTGGGTTACGTTTTATCCGGTTCACGATACCGCTACCCCGCACCCCTCACAACCCATCCCCAAGGTAGGTTATGAGACAAATTGATCAGGGGCATTTATTTCAAGCCTTGGACATTTGCTCGATAGATAAAAATGAGGCATACATGAAGCTCTCGATGATTACATGCACTGTCACGGGTACCATAGGCGGGTACACCGTGAACAAGGAGACAACGATGAAGCAAATCGATACGGCCCAGCTCGACATCAACGCCTGTCAGGCTCAGGCTGCCGAATACCACGCCCGTGGCTTTAACTGCGCACAGGCCGTTGCCTGCACGCTCGCACCTGCCGTCGGGCTCGACTCCCAGACCGCCTTTACCCTCACCGAGGGCTTTGGCGCCGGCATGGGCGGCATGACCGAAACCTGCGGCGCCATCTCGGGCGCCGTGGCCATCATGGGCTTTGTGATGAGCGACGGCATGGAAAACCCCAAGACCAAGGGCCAGACCTACAAGCTGTCGCGCGAAATCGCCAAGCGTTTTGGCGAGAAGAACACGTCGACCGTCTGCGGCACGCTCAAGGGCATCGGATCGGACAAGGGTCCGCTCCGCAGCTGCCCCGGCTGCATCGACGATGCCGTCGAGATCGCCTGCGATGTGCTAAAGCAGCTCGCCGAGTAAACGGCAGCAACATAAATCGACGGCCGGCGCGCTTGGAATCAATCCAAAAGCACGCCGACCGTCGCCGTTAGAACTCGGCAAATTCGGGAGCGCCGACCTCGATCTCCTCGCGCCCCGCCATAAGCTCACGCATCTTAGCGCAAAACGCCTCCTGCTCCCCCGCCTTAAACACCAAGTGAAGTGTCACGGCATCCGCGTAATCGGTATCCGAAACCTTGGCACCCGAATTCTGCGCCAAACGAAGCACCTGCTCATACTGCGGATAGGCCACATGCACGTCAACCGGCACGACACTCGTCATCTCAACGATCTGCCCGGCCTCCCGAGCCGCGGCCACCGCCGCCTGCGTCGCCGCGGTATAGGCGCGTACCAAGCCACCAGGCCCCAACAGCGTGCCGCCAAAATAGCGCGTCACCACGCAGCAAACATTTTTGAGCTCAGCGCCGCGCAACACCTCGAGCGTCGGCATACCACTCGTGCGGCTCGGCTCACCGTCATCGCTCTGGCGCTCGCGTCCATCGACCAAAATCCACGCGGGAACATTGTGTCGAGCGTCGTAATGACGCTTGCGAACCATCTCGATAAAGGCATTCGCCTCATCCTCGGACTCAATATGGACCAGCTGGGCAATAAACCGGCTCTTGCGGTCCACAAATTCGCCCGAAACCTCAATATTCGATTGCAGAGTAAAATAGCTGTCCAACAAAGCCCCTCAACAACAAGCAAAGCAACAAACAGCCTCAATAATACGGCAAAGACAGCACCGTTGCCCTCTAACAAGAACGGAAACGCCAATGATACCGTCACCAACAGCGAGAACCCGTCAGCGCGAGCAAGGTGCCTTGAAAGACGAGGGCATTGACCTTATGGTCATGCCCGAAGGCTTGAAAGGCAGATTGCCGCGCTGACGGGTTCGCAGCGTCAACAAAGTGCCGAGTGGGCTTGTAAGCCGGGTTCTGTCGTGAACGGTCATTTATCTTGTCTGCACGTTACCATGCAGCTCCACGCACGCTACCCGAACGCGGACCGGGCCGGCCCATAGCGTTCCTATTCGCGCTTGCTCCGGATGGGGCTTGCCAAGCCGCCGTGTTGCCACGACGCTGGTGGTCTCTTACACCACCGTTTCAGCTTTTCCCTTTACGCCTTGCGGCGCAGGTGGGAGTCTTCTTTTCTGCGGCGCTTTCCGTCGGATCACTCCGCCCGGCCGTTAGCCGGCATCCCGCCCTCTGGAGCCCGGACTTTCCTCACGCGTACTGCAAGCAGCACATCGCGCGACCGTCTGGCCCACTCAGCAGTGCAAGAGTGTAACACACCGTTGCCGCAGGCAATGGCACAACGCAAACGCTCGACACGATAAACCAAGAACCGCCATGCGCTACAATGGTCCTGTCGATGGGCAACGTCGTCAGTCGAGACGCGACCGCGCTCCACACCCCTCCGTCTACTCGGTGTGTTCCCGCCTCCTCCCCGAGGCGGGATGTCGGCATTTTTCATGCACTGACAACCCAATAGCCTGTGGACAGCCCGGGCAGCATCGCACACCTCAGCAGCAAATGCAAAAAAGGGACCCGTCCATTGCGGACGGATCCCTTAAAACAAGTGATCGTCAAACCGATTTACTCGGCGTCGGTCTCCTCGTCCTTCTTCTCGGAAGGCAGCGGGGTAACCTCGATCTCGACGCCCAGAGTCTCAGCAGCGGACTTCATGGACAGGGAGATACGACGACGGTCGAGGTCGATCTCCATGACCTTGACCTGAACCTTGTCGCCCACGTGGGTGACCTGAGAAGGCTGATCGACGTGCTTGTTGGCCATCTCGGAGATGTGCACCAGGCCCTCGATGCCCTCACCCAGATCGACGAAAGCGCCGAACGGGACAAGCTTGGTCACAGTGCCCTCGACGATAGCGCCGACGGGGTACTTCTTGACCAGTGCGCGCCACGGATCCTCGGTGGTCTGCTTGAGACCCAGGGAGATGCGCTCGCGGTTGAGATCGACGTCGAGAACCTCGACCTCGACCTCCTGGCCGACCTTGACAACCTCGGAAGGATGGTTGACGTGGTTCCAGGAGAGCTCGGAAATGTGGATGAGGCCGTCGATACCACCGAGGTCGACGAAGGCGCCGAAGTCGACGATGGAGGAAACGGTGCCCTGGAGACGCATGCCAGACTTGAGCTTGGACAGGATCTCGGAGCGCTCGGCCTTACGGGACTCCTCGAGCACGACGCGACGGGAGAGGACGACGTTGTTGCGGTTGCGGTCCATCTCGATGACGCGGGCCTCGATGCGGGTGCCCATGTAGGAGGTGAGGTCCTTGACGCGACGGAGGTCGACGAGGGAAGCGGGCAGGAAGCCACGCAGGCCGATGTCGAGGATCAGGCCGCCCTTGACAACCTCGATAACCTCGCCCTCGACGTTCTCGCCGGAGTTGAACTTCTCCTCGATGCGGTTCCAAGCACGCTCGTACTCGGCACGCTTCTTGGACAGGACCAGACGACCGTCCTTGTCCTCCTTCTGGAGAACCAGAGCCTCGATGGGATCACCGAGTGCAACGATGTCTGCAGGGTTAGCGTCCTTGCGGATGGACAGCTCGCGGACCGGGATAACGCCCTCGGACTTGAATCCGATGTCAACGAGCACCTCGTCATGCTCGATCTTAACGACAGTGCCGTTAACGAGATCGCCCTCATCAAAGTCGGTAATCGTACCGTCGATGAGGTTGTTCATCTCCTCCTCGTTGACATCGTCAAGAGAGAAAATGGACGAGTTCTGAATCTCACTCAAAGGTGGACCCCTTTCGAACTACGGGGCCCCGATTGCTAGGACCTACAGAAGGGTGCGACAAGCACACAACGTTTAGGAACACTCGGGAGCCGACAGATACTAATGTGACGCTTATGCAATCACGTTCGTATAGGTTACGGGGAAATGAGTTCGATTTCAAGCGTGAACTGCGATTTTTTACTCGTGTGGAGACTTTTTCGTAATCTTATGAACACACGTCTCCGCAACTTGACGATAACCAGCCAGGCATTCGGCTTTGGGGTAAAGTATCCGGAGCCAACGATTCTAGATCGATTTTTCGAGAAAGGTGCCCGCGTGCTCAAAGCAGTCGTTTTCGATATGGACGAAACGCTTCTTAGCATCAACCTCAACGCGTTCATCCTTCGCTATTTTAAGGATGTCTCATCGATGCTCGCGGATATCGGGCACCGCAGCCGCGGTGGCACGATGGCGCGCCTCGGCACCATCCTGGTCGACCTCAACGCCAATCGCCGCAGCGGCACGGACAACCGCACCAATCTTGAGTTTTACCAAGAAGAGGTCGAGCGCCGATGTGGGATCTGCCTCTCCGATCCCCTCATCTACGAGGCGTTTACCTACTATGACCGCGAAGTTCTTCCGTACAAGAACGACGATGTCATTAACGCCCACGCCATGCCGGGCGCACACGCCGCGCTCCAGGCCGTACAGGACGCAGGGCTGCGCTGCGCGCTCTTTACCAACCCCAGCTTTCCCCAGGGCGCCATCGAGTGCCGCATGGGTTGGGGCGACCTGGCCGACGCTCCCTTTGAGCTCGTCACGCACATGGGAAACACCACCCGCTGCAAGCCCGATGCCACCTACTATCTAGAGCAGCTTCAGGTGATGGGGCTCGAGCCGCACGAGGTCCTTATGGTTGGCAACGATCCCAAACGCGACTTCCCGTCCCCCGATTGCGGCATCCAAACCGCCTTTGTGGGCCAAGGCAAGCCCAGCCGAGCCACCTGGCGCGGAACCATGGAAGACTTCGCCCGCGACTTTAACGCCGTAATCGAAGCCTTCTACGAGCACCAAATAGCCGACGAACTGTCGTAGGACCCCTCCCTCGCTCCAAAAAAGCGCCACAGGTTGAGCATAAGTCAGCGAAAACGCCCCTAAGCGAGCAATGTGCCTTGAAAGAGGAGGGCATAGGCCTTCTGGCCATGCCCGACGATTGAAAGGCAGATTGCCGCTTAGGGGCGTTTGCAGCGTCGACTGGTTACGCGGTTTGGTAAAACCGCGTAACTAACAGACTTGGGTTTTGCCGATCATGATGTTGAGGATCTCGACGTCGGTATCTTTCATACCCACACGGCCCACGTAGCCCATGCTGGCGATTGTCTGCTCAACGGTATCTTGGATCAGGCCCTCGCCGGCGCGGAAGCCGCGACCCTGCATGGCCATATCATGGCCCAGAATCGCCGCATCGACGGCAGCCGAGATCTTGGCGGCACAGCTCGCCTTGGCGCCGTCGCACACGATGCCGCCCACGTTACCGAGCGTATTCGCGACCGTCGCGCCAATCTGCTCGCGCGTGCCACCGCACAGCCAGGTAATCGCAGCGCCGGCGCCGCACGCGGCGCAAATAGCACCGCAAAACGCCGAGAGCGCACCAATATAGCTCTTGATATGCACGGCGATAAGATCGGACAGCATCACGGCGCGCACCAGGCGCTCGTGGTCGCAACGCAGGTACTCGGCATACTCCATGACGGGCAATGCGCAGGTAATGCCCTGATTGCCCGAGCCGCACACAATGGCGACCGGCAGCGCGCAGCCGTTCATGCGGGCGTCGGACCCGGCGGCCGCACGGGCACGGGCACGGCAGGCGACGTCATCGGCACGAGCACCCAGCAGCGTGCGGCCCACCTCGGCGCCCCAAGCGTGCGCAAGGCCCTCGGCACTGATCGCGCCATTCAGCTCAATCTGACGCTCAACGGCAGCGCGGGCGTCCTCAATGTCGCCGTCCTCAATAAAGTCGATGATGGACTCAATCGACATGGGCGTGTCGGCCTTATCCGCCGCCCGCTCGGCCACCACACGCTCGGCGCAGGCGGCACACTCCCCCGCCGACTTGCCGCATACCGGAATACCGTCGAGCGTATGGCACGTGACATTGGTGTGATGATCGGTAATCTCGACGACCGCGGTATGGCCCCCGGCCGTGGCAGTCACCTTGATGTAGAGGTTGGGCACACCCTCGACAAGCGACACATCGCAGTAGCCGGCGTCGGCGAGGAGCTCGGCCACGCGAGCGCGGTCTTCATCGTTAACGCTCTCGAGCACCTCGAGCGCGCTCTTAGCGTCGCCGCCCACGGCACCCAGCACGGCCGCGGCCTCAATACCGTGCATACCGCCCGAGTTGGGCACGGTCACGCTCTTAACGTTCTTGATGATGTTGCCCGAGCAGGCAACATCCATATGATCGGGTTCGCAACCGAGCGTCTGACTCGCCAGCGCCGCTGCATAGGCAACGGCAATGGGCTCGGTGCAGCCGAGCGCGCAGACAAGTTCGCGGTTCAAAACATCACAAAACGCGGCATCACGGATGGAATCGGTGGGCATAGGTATCTCCTGCTTGCATAACGGGCTGGGCTCTCAAAAAAGTTAGCTCCTTTATTTGATAACAATGCATCAAAAACCGCAACTATGGTTCCGGCAGACGGCGCTCAAGCGCAAACTGACAACATTCATTCACGAGAAGCCAGTCTTGTTGCCTGCTAAAGCGTTTGACCAAAAAACGCCCGAGCGTTTACGCAAAAGTCGCGCTATCATGCAGTCGAACGCGGTAAACACCTTTAGCATTTGCGCCGCACAGACCAGAGAGGAACCATCCATGAAGATCGGTATCGGTAACGACCACGCCGCCGTCGAGCTCAAGAATATCATTTCCGAGCACCTGAAGGAGCGCGGCTGCGAGGTCGTGAACTTTGGCACCGACACCTCCGAGAGCTTTGACTACCCCATCGCCGGCTACAAGGTGGGTAAGGCCGTTGCCAACGGCGACGTCGACCTGGGCATCCTCATCTGTGGCACCGGTGTCGGGATTAGCCTGGCTGCCAACAAGGTCGAGGGCGTACGCGCCGTTGTGTGCTCCGAGCCCTTCAGCGCCAAGCTCTCCCGCATGCACAACAATACCAACGTGCTCGCCTTTGGCGCCCGCGTCGTGGGCTCCGAACTCGCCAAGATGATTGTCGACGAGTGGCTCGACGCCGAGTTTGAGGGTGGTCGTCACGAGCGTCGCGTTAACCTCCTCAACGAGATCGATCACACGCGCAGCCTTAAGATCGTCGACGAAGCCTAAACTATTCAGCGCCACAAGCTAACAGCAGGGGCCCGCTCGGAACGCATGTCCGAGCGGGCCCCTGCATAGATTTTGGAATAAAAGGGCGCCGCGGATGGAGTTCCGCGGCGCCCAAGCCACACGCTAACAGCTTTAAGGAGTCAAAGCTGGTTTAGCCAAAGAAGCGCTTGATCTCAATCTCGGCGTTCTCCAGGCAGTCGGAGCCGTGGATCACGTTGGCGTTGACATCGACGGCAAAGTCGCCGCGGATGGTACCAGGAGCAGCCTCGAGCGGGTTGGTAGCGCCCATGAGGGTGCGCATCTTAGCAACAGCGGAGAGACCGGAAACGACCATCTTGACGACCGGACCGCTCGTCATAAAGTCGCAGAGACCGCCAAAGAAGGGCTTGTCGGCCAGATGGGCGTAGTGCTCCTCGACGGTAGCGCGCTCGAGCGTGGTCATCTCCATGCGCTCGATGACAAGGCCGCTGCGCTCAATGCGAGCAACGATCTCGCCGATCTTGCGGTCGCGCACGGCGTCGGGCTTAATCATGATGAAGGTCTTCTCGATAGCCATAAAAGTAGCCTTTCAAGTAGGTTCGCGCGTGCCCAAGTCCCATTCCGGCACCCGCCTGGACTGCATCGTAACAGAGTTTTAGCTGCAGTTAAACAAAAAGCTGTTTATTGAAACGTTGCAATTTATTAAAGCGCTCCATATGTGTCACTTCTGTTTCGAAGCCCGATTAGAGTACCATCCGACCGCCCATCAACCGCATCGAACAGAGCAGGCGGTCGGTTGCCGCCCGCGAACGTAACCCCTTCACAACCTGCCCAAAGGTCCTACAGAAGTTCTCGACAAGCCCCTCCCCCATAGCAACAAAATACGGGCGCCCACATCAGCAGGCGCCCGTAAAGTGAAAACGATTTATCAATAAATGGCCAAAACGGCTTCAGCCAAATCCCTACTTTACCCCGTGGCCCATCTCGACGACCTTGGTCAGCGATCCAAACACACCCTCGTCAGCCACGAGCTGTGCCTCGGCGCGATCAAGCTGCACGGCAACGGCGGCAGGGGCGGTGCCGCCCTCGGTCGTGCGCGCGGCGACAATCGACGGGATGTCGAGCGCCTCGGTAATGTCGCGCTCAAAGAGCGGGCTTGCCTCCTGGAACACCTCAAACGGCAGGTCCTCAAGATTGCAGCCGCGCTTCTCACACATCAGAACCAGATGCCCCACCACGGCATGAGCCTCGCGGAACGGCAGGCCACGCTTAGCCAGGTAATCGGCAACATCGGTGGCGGCAAGGTGACCCACGCCGCACTCGCGCGCCATGGCATCCTCGTTGACGGTCCAAGTCGAAATCATTCCGGCCATAACGGACAGGCACTGCATGAGCGTATGGGCGGTATCGAGCGCGCCCTCCTTGTCCTCCTGCAAGTCCTTGTTATAAGCAAGCGGCAAGCCCTTCATGGTTACCAGCAGCTGCACCAGGTTGCCGTACACGCGACCGCTCTTGCCGCGGATAAGCTCCGCAAAGTCGGGGTTCTTCTTCTGCGGCATGATGGACGAGCCGGTGGAGTAGGAGTCTGAAAGCGTGATAAAGCCAAATTCGGAGCTCGACCACAGCACGATCTCCTCGGAAAGACGCGACAGGTGCATCGCCATGACGGATCCGGCGTAATGCAGATCGAGCAGGAAATCACGGTCGGAAACCGCATCGAGCGAGTTGGGAATCACGCCCGCAAAGCCAAGTTCAGCAGCCGTCATCTGGCGATCGAGCGGATAGCTCGTACCGGCAAGCGCGGCAGCACCCAGCGGGCAGTTGTCGGCGGCATCAAAGGCGGCCTTCAGGCGCGTAAAGTCGCGCGCGAACATCCAGAAATACGCCAGCAGATGATGCGAGAGCAGCACGGGCTGAGCGTGCTGCATGTGCGTGTAGCCCGGCAGAATCACCTTGTCGTACTTCTTGGCCGCATCCACCAGCACATGGCGCAGCTCAAGATTGGCCTCCATGAGCTCCTTGGCCAGCGCCTTGACGCCCAGACGCGTATCGGTCGCCACCTGATCGTTACGCGAACGCCCGGTATGCAAGCGCTTACCGGCCTCGCCGATGCGGCGCGTCAGCTCGCTCTCGATGGACATATGAATGTCCTCATCGTTGATATCGAAGGTGAAGTTGCCGGCATCGATATCCTGTTCGATTCCGGTCAGGCCCTTGGCAATCGCCCGCTCGTCCTCGGCACTGATGATGCCCTGGGCGGCCAACATCTTGGCATGCGCCTTAGAGCCGGCGATATCCTGCTTATAGAGATGTTTGTCGACCGGCAGCGACGCGCCAAACTCCTGCGTGACCTCGGCCACGCCCGCCTCAAAACGACCGCCCCAAAGAGCCATGGAACCGTCTCCTTTCTCCAAATACCAAAACAAGCGTCCAAAGCAATGTGCCCTGTCGCTAAAGCGATTTATCAACCGCTAGTTTTACACACTCCCTGCCGCGCGCGGGGCCATGTGGCTAATTTGCAAAGAAGTGACGCACCATGCACTTGGCGCCCAACGTCTCCCTCCGGATGTTGCCCTGCGAACCATCGATCCAGGCCTTCAGGCTCATAGGAACGTCCTCGACCTTTACAGCATCGAACTCGGGCGCGAGGGCAAGCAAAGCATGCGCGATAGCATTGAACATAATGGATACTCCTCATATATATATATAGGCACAGAGCCGCCAAATTGATAGAAGGAGCCCCGCCGGACAACCCCGGCGGGGCTCGGACTCAGCCGCAGACGCGGCATCATATATGCGGGCGGAACGTAGGGGCCACCGATGTTAAGAAGTGTCAGCAAGCATAACGAAAGGTAGGGACCCCGTGCGCCCGTTATGTATCACGCGGATGGGCCGCGCGGATACCAAGGGAAGGAGGCGCTAGGCCTGGGCGGCAGCAGAGCTGGGACCCTGGACCTTTGCCCACGTCTTGAGCGACAGCGTATCGATCTCGATAAAGCCGGCGCTGGCCTTCTCGTCAAACGTGGTGTCGCGGTCGTAGGTAGCCAGACCGTAGTCGTAGAGGCTGAAGGGGCTCTTGCGGCCGACGACATGGCAGTTGCCCTTAAAGAACTTCAGACGGACAGTGCCGGTCACGAACTTTTGCGTGTCGGCCATAAAGGCATCGAGCGCGTTTTTGAGCGGGCTGTACCACTGGCCGTTGTACACGGCGGTGGCCCAATCCTGCTCGAGCTTGATCTTGGTCTTGAGCAGGTCGCCCTCGACGCAGATGTCCTCGAGCGCCTTGTGGGCGGTGATGAGCGTCAGGGCGCCGGGAACCTCGTAGCACTCGCGGCTCTTAAGGCCCACCAGGCGATCCTCGACCAGATCGAGACGGCCAAAGCCATTGTCGCCGGAGATCTTGTTGAGGGCGATGACGATCTCAGAGAGCTTCATCTTCTTGCCGTCGACGGCGACGGGCTTGCCGGCCTCAAACTCAATCTCGGTGTAGGTCAGGGTGTCCGGGGTGTCCTCGGGATTCTTGGTCATAACCCAAGCGTCGTCGAGCGGCTCATTCCAGGGATCCTCCAGGTGACCGCACTCAATGGCACGACCCCACAGGTTGTCGTCGATGGAGTAGGGGTTGTCGTTGGCACCCTCGGGAACCGGCACGTTGTGGGCGTGGGCATAGGCGACCTCGTCGGGGCGACACTTCAGGTCCCACTCGCGAACCGGGGCGATAACCTTGAGCTCAGGGTCGAGGGCCTTGACGGCGGCCTCAAAACGGACCTGGTCGTTACCCTTGCCGGTGCAGCCGTGGGCGACGTAGGTCGCGCCAAACTCGTGGGCGACCTCAACAAGCTTCTTGGCAAGCAGCGGGCGAGACAGGGCGGAGAGCAGCGGGTACTTGTTCTCGTACATGGAGTTTGCAGCGATGGCCTTAGTCAGGAACTCATCGGAGAACTCGTCGCGCAGGTCGAGCACCTGGCAATCGAGAACGCCCAGGTCGAGTGCCTTCTGCTTCTTGGCATCCAGTCCGGTCTCTTCCTGGCCCACGTTGCCGCAGACACAAACGACATCGAGATTCTTCTCGTCCTGGAGCCACTTGACACATACGGATGTATCAAGACCACCGGAATATGCGAGAACGACTTTTTCCTTGCTCATGGCTGTTTCCTTTCGCCCTTGGTAGCTAGTTAGAACATCGGTCAGTTGCAAGTCATTTCAAGGTCATATACCGTGCAATATCAGGTTAAATAGCAAAAATCAGCACATACATGCCCTAGAAACATGCAGCAATGTCGTGCTAAAACCCAACGACCTCAAAATGACTCTGTTGAGGCATTGCGCCCCATGCGGACAGAGACGATTGTTATCGTCGTCGGGAAATTGCGCGCTGGCGTCGGATGGCATTGTCTGCAGTGGTGATGATCTTTACGAACTGCATCTGCCTCTCCTTTCACGTATCGCCGGGCGCAATTCAAATATCGCAAACGGTACCTTTTCCTCGGTAAACGGCTCTTTTGCCGTCTCCGTTTTCGATGTTCGCTATATTACGATAAAGTGCACGCTGCGCAAGCGACAAATTCAAATTTCTGAAAAGTTTTTTCATTACTTTGTGAAGCGTGGTGCAAATACGCTCCGTTCCTGCGAAAATACGCCCGACTACGAATTGATGGTTATAACGTCTGAAACAATCTCGAAACGAAAGGCGCATTTTTATGCAAACTTACGAATCGGACGCCAACATCGGCAACATTAAGATTCTCGCCGTCGATATGGACAAGACGCTGCTGACCGACGAGCGTGTGCTGCCCCAGGGTCTTGATGAGCGCCTGGACAAGCTCGCCGACGCCGGCATCGTATTCTGCCCCGCCAGCGGACGTCCCGCCCCCAAGCTCGAGGAGATGTTCGAGGACATCAAGAACCGCCTCGCCTTTTGTCCTGACAACGGAGCGTGCGTGATCTATCGCGGCAGCTATATCTATAAGAGCAATATTGACGTGGAGCTGTATCAGCAGGTCTTGAGCCGTGCCTCGGAGGATCCGCGCGCTGTCCCCGTCCTGTGCTGCTTCGACGAGTTCTACGTGCTTGCCCGCGACCATCAATACCACGACGAGATCAGCGTCTACTACAACACAATCAACTACGTCGATAGCTTTGAGGGCCTTGACGTCGAATCCAACAAGATTTCGATCTTCTTCCCCGCCTACGATGCCGAGCCCGCATTCCGCGAGACCTATAGCCCCGAGTTCTCGGACAAGCTCTACGTCACCAACGCCGGGCGCGAGTGGATCGACTTTATGAACCTGGGCGTCGACAAGGGCGCCGGCGTCGCGCACCTGTGCGAACACCTGGACATCGATATCGCCGACGCCGCCGCCGTGGGCGATACGTACAACGACATCCCCATGCTGGAGCGCGTCGGTCACAGCTTTATCGTGGACAATGCCGAGGAGCACATGAACGCGCATGCCAAATGGCGCATTCCGAGCAACAACGACGGGGGCGTACTGACGCTCATCGACGCCATCTTGGCGGCTCGTTAACGTGGCTCGTCGGACCTGGCCGGGCGAGGCGGGTAAGTTTTTCGCTCGGTCAGGTCCTGGGCTCGCTCGGAAAGCACATTAAGTGCTTTCCGGCTCGTGCGGAATCTACGAAAAACTTACCCGCCTCGCCCGGCCAGGTCCTTGGGTGACTTGCTCGCCGTCTGGGTGGCGTCTTGGCGCCTAGATACTTGGCTGATTTTTTGGAATGAAGGGGGCTCCTTGTTGGCAAGGAGCCCCCTTCTGGTTTGGTTACTTTAGGGTTGTGGGCACTTCCCTATTTGGCGTCGGCCCAGGTTATGCCGGTGCTGGCTTCGGCGATTAGGGGGACGCGGAGGTCTACTACGTGTTCCATGACGTCGCGGACCATGGTGGTCAGGCGCTCGACTTCATCGGTGGGGCACTCAAAGTCCAGTTCGTCGTGTACCTGCAAGATCATGTGGGCGGCAAAGCTCTCTTCTTCCAGGCGGCGGCTTACGCGGGCCATGGCGATCTTGATGATGTCGGCGGCGGTTCCCTGCATGGGGTGGTTCATAGCCGTACGCTCGCCAAAGCCGCGGAGTTGCGGGTTTTTGGCCTTGAGCTCGGGAATATGGCGTCTGCGGCCATACATGGTCTCGGCGTAGCCCGTCTGCTTGGCGCGCGCCACTACGTTGTCGAGGAACGTACGCACGCCCGGGTAGGCCTCGTAGTAGCGGTCGATCATGTCGCGTGCCTCGGCCATCGAGATATGCAGCGACTGCGACAGGCCGTAAGCCTGCTGACCATACACGATGCCAAAGTTCACGGCCTTGGCGCGACTGCGCAGGTCGGGCGTTACCTCGAACACGGGAACGCCAAACACGCGCGCCGCCGTCTCGGCATGGAAGTCCTCGCCCTCGTTAAAGGCGCGCACCAAGTGCTCGTCACCCGAGAGATGCGCCAGCAGACGCAGCTCGATCTGCGAGTAGTCCACCGCCAAAAAGACGCTTCCCTCGCCTGCCGAAAACGCCGTCTTGACGGTACGACCCAGCTCCGAGCGCGTCGGGATGTTCTGCAGGTTCGGGTCGCTCGAGGACAGACGCCCCGTTGCTGTGATGGTCTGGTTGTACGTAGTGTGCACACGACCGTCACCACGGCGTAGCGGGCCCAGCGTGTCCAGATAGGTGGACTTGATTTTGGACTTCTCACGCCAGTCCAAAATCAGGCGCACGATCTCGTGGTCGCGGGCAAGGTCACTCAGCACCTTGGCGTTAGTCGAATAATAGCCGCGCTTAGTCTTCTTGAGGCCCTTGGTCGGAAGCCCCATCACATCAAAGAGCACATGCGACAGCTGCATGGGACTGCCAATATTAAAGGTCTCGTCACCCGCCAGGTCGCGAATACTGCGCTCAACCTCGGTAATCTGGGTCGCCAGGCCCTCGGACAGATTACGCAGACGGTCGGGATCCACGAGCATGCCCGCGCGCTCCATCTTGGCAAGCACCGGCACGAGCGGCATCTCGATGCCATCGAACACGTTGGCGGCATTCTCACGGGCCATGCACTCGCGCAGCGGTGCGACCAGCGCCAGCGTCAAGGCAGCCGTGCGAGCGGCGGGCGCCGGAGCGTCCTCACCGGCACCCTCTGCACCGCGCGCCGCAGGCAGCGCCATCTGCAGATACGTATCGGCAAGATATGCCTCATCGAACTCGGAGCGATCGGAATCCAGCAGGTAGGCGGCAACCACGTTATCGAAGATGCGCGTAGAATCGACTGCCAGCGGATCCATGAGCTCGGGCTCAGAAGAATCGATGGGCGAAAGCTCGTGCAACAGCACCTTCATATCCGGGCTCGCCACGCGACCCTCCATAAACAGACGCGCGAGCACGCCAGCAATCACGCCGTGGACGAAGTTGAAGCCCTCAACCTCAGCCGCCACACAGCTGTCGCCCTCCTCGAGCGCGAACAGGCCCTTGGACGTCGCCAGCCACAGCGTGCGCGTCAGTCCAAAGAGCGCGCCCTCTTCCTTGTCGTCGTCCACCACGGCGGCGACCCACTCGCCGGCATCAATCGCGCGGGAGACCTCAGCCGCAACGGCACCAAGCGCGTCAGCATCGCCGGCGGCTGCGCGAACCATAGCAGGTATCTCAAACACACTGGAGGCAGCAGCCCCGCCCTCGCCGCCGATCAGCGCCAAGAAACGGTTCTGCATGGCGGTGATACCAAGCGTACCCAGCGCCGCGGAAACCTCATCGGCAGAAAACGCCGGGAAGGACGTCGCCTCAAAGTCGAGCTCGACGGGCGCATCGGTGCGAATTGTCGCAACCTTGCGGCTCAGTAGTGCGTCATCGATGTGTGCACGCAGGTTCTCGCCCATCTTGCCCTTGACCTCGTCGGCATGCGCGATGACTTCGTCCAGGCTACCGTACTTCGCAATGAGCGCACTCGCCTTTTTGGGACCGATGCCCGGTACACCGGGGATGTTGTCGGACGTATCGCCCTTTAGACCGTAAAAATCGGGCACGAGCGCCGGCGTAATGCCGTGATACAGGTCGTCCACGCTCTCGGGCGTCATAATCGCCACGTCAGACAGGCCCTTGCGGGTCGAGACCACGTTGACGTGCTCGGTCACGAGTTGATACATGTCGCGGTCGCCGGTCACCAGTAGCATGTCGCAGCCGGCCTGCTCGCCCAGGCGCGCCATGGTTCCCAGGATATCGTCGCCTTCCCAGCCCTCGGACTGCAGAATCGGCACGTTGAGCGCGGTGAGCAGCTCCTTAATCATAGGGAACTGCGCATGCAGATCGGGGTCCATGGGCGGGCGTTGCGCCTTATACTGCGGCAGCATCTCCATGCGCACGCGCGGCTTACCCTTGTCAAACGCCACGACCACACCGTCGGGGTTAAAGGCATCGATCATCTTAAGAAACATGTTCAGAAAGCCGAAAATCGCGTTGGTGGGGCGACCGTCCGGCGCGTTCATGGTCGGCGGCACGGCGTGAAAGGCGCGGTGCATGAGCGAGTTGCCGTCGATAACGGCAAAAGTGCGGCGCTTGTCAGACATATTAAATACCTCGCTTTGGGCTGGGCACGGTTTGCTCACTCCAGTTTACACGCTCCCCGCCCCGCGGCCACCTCACATCAAGCTCCCCCGCCACCGTGAGCCCGCGCGTGATACGATGGCTCACGGTACATCAACCAGCACGATCGATCCGAAAGGAGCCTGCGTCATGGAGCGTCCCTGCGCATGGAAAAAGTACACGCCACAGCAAGTCGAGGAGCTCGAGGAGCTTTGCCGCGGCTATAAGCAGTTTTTGAGCGAGAACAAGACCGAGCGCCTGTGCGTCAAGACCGGCATCAAGATGGCCGAGGAGGCGGGATACGTCGACCTGGAGACCGTGATCGCCGAAGGCCGCGAGCTCAAGGCAGGCGACAAGGTGTACGCCGCCAATCACGGCAAGGACCTCATGCTCGTCAACCTGGGCAACGCCCCGCTCGAGCAGGGCTTTAACATCCTGGGCGCCCACGTGGACTCGCCGCGCCTAGACCTTAAGCAGAACCCCGCCTTCGAGGCCGGCGACATGGCCTACCTCGACACGCACTACTACGGTGGCGTCAAGAGCTACCACTGGGTGGCCTCCCCGCTCGCACTCGTGGGCGTCATCTGCAAAAAGGACGGTACCACCGTCGACATCAATATCGGCGACAAGGCGGACGACCCGGTCTTTACTATCTCCGACCTGCTGATCCACCTCTCGAGCGAGCAGATGTCCAAGCCTGCCAAGGACGCCGTCGATGCCGAGATTCTCGACGTGATCGTGGGCGGCCGCCCCGTCAAGTTTGACGAGGACGACAAGGACGCCCCCAAGGAGCCCGTCAAGCAGATGTTCCTGGATATCCTCAAGGAGCAGTACGACGTCGAGGAGGAGGACTTCCTCTCCGCCGAGATCGAGGTCGTGCCCGCCGGCCCCGCCCGCGACATGGGCCTCGACCGCTCCATGATTCTGGGCTATGGCCATGACGACCGCGTCTGTGCATACCCCTCCATGCTCGCCCAGATCAACGTCACCAACGTGGAGCGCACGAGCATCACGCTCATCGTCGACAAGGAGGAGATCGGTTCCGTGGGTGCCACCGGCATGACGAGTCGCTTCTTCGAGAACACCGTCGCCGAGATCATGACGCTCGCCGGCGAGGATAGCCCGCTGGCCCTGCGCCGCGCGCTCGCCCGCAGCCGCATGCTCTCCTCCGACGTGTCCGCCGGTTTCGACCCGGGCTATGCCGGCAAGTTCGAGACGAAGAACGCCGCCTTTATGGGTCGTGGCCTGTGCTTTAACAAGTACACGGGCAGCCGCGGCAAGGGCGGTTCCAACGACGCCGATGCCGAGTACGTGGCCCTCGTCCGCGACATCATGGACGAGGCCGGTGTGGACTTCCAGACCTGTGAGCTCGGTCGCGTCAACGCGGGCGGTGGCGGCACCATTGCCTACATCATGGCCAAGTATGGCATGAACGTCATCGACTCCGGCGTTGCCGTCCTGTCCATGCACGCCCTGTGGGAGGTCGCCAACAAGGCCGATATCTACGAGGCCTACCGCGGCTACAAAGCCTTCCTCGAGCGCGCCTAATCCACCCTTCATCAGTTGCGGTGAAATACGGACTAAACTGGCCCATAAACGGCCAAAACAGACCGTATTCCACCGCAACTTTTTTGGCAGAGGAGAGTCCATGCTGCAGGTCATCATTTCGCCCGCCAAGCAGATGCGCGCGGCCCAAGATGCTTTTGAAGTCCTGGGCATCCCACCCTTTGTGCGCGAGACGGCTCGCCTCCACCGCGCACTGCTAGATATCGAGCGGAATGAAGGCAGCGGCGGCCTGCAGGCGCTGTGGAACGTGAGTGACAAACTGCTGGGACCTTGCCTCAACACACTGCATGAGTTCGGGCCCATCCTGAAAAGCGGCGATCTCGACAATCCCGCACTCGCCCGTCACCTCTCCCCTGCCGTCATGTCCTATCACGGCATTCAATACCAGAGCATGGCACCCGAGGTGATGGATTCCACGCAGCTCGCATGGCTGCAAGACCATCTGTGGATCCTCTCCGGCCTCTACGGGTGCGTTCGTCCCTTTCATGCCGTCGAACCGTATCGGCTGGAGATGGGCGCGAAGCTCGCCGTTGACGATGTCCGAGACCTCTACGCGTTTTGGAGCGACAAGCTCGCGCGGGCTATCGCCCCGGCAGGCTCAAACACCACAATCGTCAACCTCGCCAGCGTAGAGTATGCCAAAGCCGTTCTGCCCCACCTCGCGGGCGACGCCACGGCCGTCACATGCCTCTTTGGCGAGGGTATCCGCAACGGGAAGCCCATCCAACGGTCGACCGCCAGCAAAAAGGCGCGCGGCTCCATGGTGCGGTGGATGGCAGAAAACAAGCTCGAGGATGCAAGCGAACTTACCGCATTCAACATCGGCTATCGTCACATCCCCGAGCTTTCAGACAAAAACACCCTGGTTTTCATGAACGCGCAGGCACAATAGGCCCGCCGTTTCCAAACACCCCGTTACTCCGCCAAGCCATCGGCCTTTGTAATCTCGCTCGTCGAGCCATCTTGGTAGGTAATCTTAACGTGCTCTACGTCGGATACCGTAACGCCCGACGGAGGTTCCAAACGCCACTCCGTCAGAGCGATATCCATGGTCGTGGGCACATCGCCCTGATCTTTGAGCTTCACCATGAGTGTTTTGAGTGCCTCATCAAACGTCACGCGTTCGATTTCCTCACCAGGAATAGACCCGCCACTCAGCTGCAGTTGCATAAACTCGTCGCGCGGATACCAATAGTCGCCCGGTGCGGCAACCGTGTTGCCACCGGAAACTTTCATGGTCATAATCGGCAGGCCCTCGTCGGCCTCAAACTCCCAGGCGGCGCCGCCGCGACCGCCAAACGTCCAAATGCAAAAGGCAATCACCAGCACGGCAAGCACCGCAAAACCAATCGCAACAAGGCCATGGTGCGCACGGCTTTCCTCGGCCGATACATCCCATTGCGTCTCTCGATATAGATGCTTGTCTTCCATGTTCGCCTCCCCACAGGCACGCTCGTTGGCCCAATCGTACCCATTCAGGCTATACTTGAGCCCACCACATAAACGGGGAGCTTGCAGGACAAGACGACAGGCTGAGACTGGGCGCGCCCGCCCTGACCCGCAAACCTGATATGGGTAATGCCAACGAAGGGAGCCGTGCCAATGAGCACACAGACCGAGCCCAAGCTCGTCACGCAAATCGACTTCGCCCGCGCCGGGCAGATCACACCGCAGATGAAGGAAGTCGCCGAGCGCGAGCATCGCGACCCCGAGTACATTCGCGAACGCGTGGCCGACGGCCGCATCGCCATCCCCGCCAACATCGTGCATATCAAAAAGGGCATGCGCGCCTTTGGCGTCGGCGAGGGCCTGTCCACCAAGGTCAACGTGAACTTGGGCATCTCGGGCGACAAGGCCGACGCCGCTGAGGAATGGAAGAAGGTCAAGATCGCCGAGGACTTTGGCGCCGACGCCATCATGGACCTCTCCAACTCGGGCAAGACACGCCAGTTCCGCCAGCAGCTCATCGATGAGACGCCGCTCATGGTGGGCACCGTCCCCATGTACGATGCCATCGGCTACATGGAAAAGCCGCTGGTCAAGCTGACCAAGGACGATCTGCTCGAGGTCGTGCGTGCACACGCCGAGGACGGCGTGGACTTTATGACCATCCACTGCGGTATCAACAAGTCGGTCATCAAGACCTTTAAGGAGACCGGACGCCTGATGAACATCGTCAGCCGCGGCGGCTCGCTGCTGTTTGGCTGGATGGAAGTCACCGGCAACGAAAACCCGTTCTACGAGTTCTACGACGAGGTGCTCGAGATTTGCCACGAGTACGACGTAACGATTTCGCTCGGCGACTCCTGCCGCCCGGGCTGTCTCTACGACTCCAACGACGCCACCGAGACTGCCGAGATGATCGAACTGGGCAAGCTGTGCAAGCGTGCTTGGGCCGCCGGCGTCCAGGTCATGGTCGAGGGCCCGGGTCACATGGCGCTCGACGAAATCGCCGCCAATATGAAGCTGCAGAAGCGTCTGTGCCACAACGCCCCGTTCTATGTGCTGGGGCCGCTGGTGACCGATATCGGCGTGGGTTACGACCACATCACCGCTGCCATCGGCGGCGCCATCTCCGCCAGCTCCGGTGCCGACTTCCTGTGCTACGTGACGCCGGCCGAGCACCTGTGCCTGCCCAACGCCCAGGATGTGCTCGACGGCCTCATGGCCACCAAGATCGCCGCACACGCCGCCGACATCGCCAAAAAGGTGCCCCACGCCCGCGACATGGACGACAAGATGGGCCAGGCACGCCGCAAGCTCGACTGGGACGCCATGTGGAAGTGCGCGCTCGACCCGGTTACGGGCAAGAAACGCTACGAGGAGTCCCCCGCCGCCACCGAGGGCACTTGCACCATGTGTGGCAAGATGTGTGCCGTCCGCACCGTCAACAAGATTTTCGAGGGCACCACGATCGACCTCGGCATGGAGGACTAGCCCTGTCGCCGCGGCCGCTTCTGGCGGCGAGCTGGTGCCTGTCAATTGTTAACGTGTGAACATTTGCTTGCATTTGCGTAAAGATTGCATCGCCCGCCCGGGTTCGGCATAGAGTCGGCCCGGGCATCTTTATAATGCTGGCTTATAGACCCATTTGATTCCGACCGAACAAGGGAGCGAACATGGATCGCAGTAAGGTACCTGCCGTCCTGTCCATCGCGGGATCCGACTCCAGCGGTGGCGCCGGCATTCAGGCCGACATCAAGACCATCACGGCGCACCGCCTGTATGCCGAGACGGCCATCACCGCCATCACCGCACAGAACACCCTGGGCGTCACCGCCGTGCAGAACATCTCCCCGGATATTGTCGCGGCGCAGATCGATGCCGTTTTTGACGATATCCGCCCCAACGCCGTCAAGATTGGCATGGTTTCCTCTGCCGAGATTATCGATGTTATCGCCGACCGCCTGAGCGCCTGGAACGCGACAAACGTGGTAGTCGACCCCGTCATGGTAGCCACCTCGGGCGCACGGCTGATTGCCGAAGATGCCGCCGAGGCACTCACCCGCCGCCTGTTCCCGCTAGCGACGGTTATCACGCCCAATATTCCCGAGGCCATGGCCCTGCTCGACTACGAGGTCGACTCCGAGCGCACGCAGCAAAATGCTGCCATGCTCCTCACCCGCCGCTTTGGTTGCGCATCCCTCGTTAAGGGTGGGCATCTTGTCAACGAGGCCAACGATGTACTGGCCGAACCCGCGCCACTCGATGACGAGGGCAACCATCTGGGAGATCCACTCACCACGTGGTTCCGCCACAAGCGCATCGAGACCGACAACACGCACGGCACCGGCTGCACGCTCTCATCTGCCATCGCCTGTGCACTGGCCCAAGGCATGGATCTTGCCGACGCCGTCAATGCGGGCAAGGCATTCCTGACAGGCGCTCTGGCCGCCGGCCTGAACATGGGCAAAGGCTCCGGCCCTGTCAACCACATGTGGCAATTAAGATTCGCAGTCCAAAACCACCGCAAAGGGGACAGGCACCCTTGCGGTGGTTCCCACAAACATCTCGATCTGTAACAGTTAGAGTCCATTTTTCGGCCCACCTGTTACAAATCGAGACATTCAAATTCCGCTGAAACGAAAATCTCAATCTGTAACAGCAACTCGGCGAAATCGACCCTAGATGTTACAGATCGAGACAAACGACCGATATCGACCTAAATAATCTCAATCTGTAACATCTAGCCCGTTTTCGGCCTTACAACTGTTACAGATCAAAACAAACCAACGAAACAAGCCGTCGCAAGGGGAACTTCTGTACTGCTTTGGGTCGCGCTACTCACCAAGCATCTCTTGGAGCTTGGCTGCCACGGCATGGCCCAGGCTCTCGTGGCTTTCGGGCATCATGTGCAGATAATCGATATCGCCCGGCTCGGCAAAATCAGCGGCATTCAAAAAGTCGCAGCCAAACTGTTTAGCAGCATACGCATAGTATTCGGCAAAATGCTCCGAGGCCTCGACGGAGCGCTCGTCAAAGTCGGTCATGTACACATCGGCGATCTGCGGTTTAATCTTGATAGGCGCCATCAGCAGAATACGCGGGCAGGGCGCGGCTTCGGTCCAGGGAAACGCGCGGACGGTGCGAATCAGCGCCATGGCACCGTCAGCGATATCGGCAGCCCCCACGCTAAAGACCGTCTTGCAGTCGTTGGTGCCCAGCATAATCACGATCGCATCCAGCGGCTTATGAGCCTCGAGCAGCATCGGCAACGCGCGGATGCCGTTGAGATTAGTGTCCAGATGGCACATGTCGTCGCGTACCGTCGTGCGGCCGTTGAGGCCTTCCTCAATCACGTGCCAGCCCTCGCCCAGGTCGCGCTGGGCCACGCCGCACCAGCGCACATCGTGCGCATAGCGTACCGCGGTGCCGTCGCGCATGCCCGCCGGATCATAGCCGTAGGTATTGCTGTCGCCAAAGCATAGAACGTTTTTCATCGTAAGCCCTTCCTTTTAGTAAAAAGCCGGCGGGAGCAGCCTCTCCCGCCGGCTCGACCTATCTGTCAACACGTACCGGTTACAGGTACTTGCGCCAATCGTCCTCGTCCTCATCATCCTCGGTAGCAGCCTGGGCCTGCTCGGCGGCGCGAGCTGCCGCAGCGCGAGCGGCAACCTGAGCATAGGACTCCTCGTTGCGCTCGGGGAAGTTTGCCAGCACGTGCTCGAACTTGGCAAAATCCTCATCCCAGCGCGTAGAAGGCACGGCAAAGAAGACTTGCTTGACCTTAAAGTCGCCCGACGCGAGCTCCTTGCGGAAGAGCTCGGCCACGGCCTCTGCGTCAAAGCCGTTGTTGTCGCAGCCCCAAGCACCCAGCACGAGCTTCTCGCGACCCAGCTCGTCGCAGATGGCAAGCACAAAGCGAATGCGGTCGCGCAGGGCATCCAGCAGAGCATCGTCGCTCACGCGATACTCCTGGCGGGCGCGCTTAACGTTGGGCGCGGCGGCCACGATCACGTCGGCGTATGCATGCACGTGGTTGCGGTCGAAGCGCACCGCAGGCACCACTAGGGCGCGGTTACGATAGAGCTCGCAGTTGATGTTGCGGCGACGGTTCTCGCCGTACCATTTGCGCTGCTTATCGAGAACGTTGTACAGATACGAATCGGCGCACAGTGTGGCCTCCTGGCCCAGATAACCCTGAATATAGCCACCGCCCGGGTTGGTGAACGAGGCAAAGGCGAGCACGGCCATGTCGCAGAACTGCGCATAGCCACGACCGTTGTCCAAGATGGCCTGCGTGGCGGAGGCATCGAGCACGGTGACCTCAGGCAGAGACGCAGCAGGCTCCTCAGCAGGCGCGGACTCAGCTTCGGCGATTTCCTCGGCAGGCTCCTCGACGGGCTCAGGAGCTGCCTCGGTCTCGGGCGCTGCCTCGCTCTCGGGCGCTGCCTCGACCTCGGCAGCCTCCGCGCCCTCGACGTCCTCGGCAATCTGTTCTTCGGTGGTCACAGCACTCTGAACCTTGGCCTTCATCGCCGAGACAAAGCCGGCAGGCATACCGTCAAACTCGCGAACACCGGCAAGCGAACGCTCGATATCCTTGGCGCACGCTTCGGACACAGTTGCCACGTGACGCTCGGCGGCCTTGGCACGGCCCTCGCGCTTGGGATTGGGCTGACCCGCTCGGTTGGACCTGCGGTTACGGTTCCTGTTGTCGACGTCTGCCATAAGTGGTCACCTTTCTCGGTCTCTGCCGCTATCGGCTTTTCCCATCCATGATACCCCGCCGCGTACAAAAAAGACGGCCCCGAAGGACCGCCTTTCGCATCGATTTACACGCACGGCAAGCACCGCCGCAATTCGCCACTAGTCGCGACGGCCAAGGATGTTCAGGATGCGCAAGAACACGTTGATAATGTCCACGAACAGATTGGACGCCATGAGCACGGCGTTGGGCAGCGTAGGCGGCACCGTCGTGGCAACATAGGTGTCGTAGCCAATAAAGCCGGCGAACACCACGATCACGATCAGGTCGGTGATGGTCTGCGAGACGCCCATGAACATCAGCACGATCTCAACCAGAATAGTGGCGAGCAGAATGCCAAAACCGATGCCATATACGCGCTGGAAAAACTTGGGGAACGTCACGCCCAAGGCGCCAAAGACAAAGGTGATGGCGGCCGTGGCGATAAAGGCAGTGTTGATGGTAGGCAGGTCGTAGTTGGCAAGGCCAAACGACGCGGTCAGGCCAAAGGTGCTCGCAAAGATTACGTAGCCCACAAGGGATAGGCCCACGGACTGCTTGCTGGCGGCGGCCGACATCATGACCATGCCGACGATGGTCAAAATAAATGAGCCAAAGACCAGCGGCAAAGCGGCGCCGCTCATCATCATGCGGGCAAACGCCATGGTGCTCGTAAAGTAAGCACCAGCGCCCATGGCACAAAAGCCCAAGAAGATGAGGGCAGACATGGCAAGATTGTACGCACGCGGCGACATCTCCTTGGCACGGCTTGCGCCGGCCTCGATGGGGCCGTTCTGATAGCCCTGGATATCGTTCATAATTTCGTCCTTTCAAAAAGTGCCGTGAAAGACGGCGCAGCAGGTGACAAGATTCCTGTCATTGTACCCGAATGCCGTACGGCCTTACCCACGGCGCTCGCCCTCGAGCGTACGATCAAAGGCCCAGACCCACCAACGCATCACGTGCGCCTGCGAGCCGTCCGCCCGCTCGCGCGTCTGGTCCTCCAGATACAACTCGGTCGCGTGCCCGCCAAAACGCACCTTATAGGTCGCCGTACGGATGCCGTGGACCGTCAGGCCAAACCCGGTGGTCGAGATAATTTCATCGATTGTAAAACAACGTCCGTCGACCCAGCAGACGGCGACTGGCACGACTTGTCCGCCCGCGAGGATGCGAGCCACGACGTCCACATACTGCTTGTGTACGCGCCGAGTTTTGCCGTCTGTCTGTCGATATTCCATGCCTCCTATTATCGAACGCATGTTTGCATGTTGTAAAGCGAACAGACTGTGGTTTTGGAGTGTCGTAGTAATCGCACGTGTCCGCATGGCGTGTTAGCAAAAAGAACACCCGCGGTCAACAGGGCTAATATTCAATTTTAGTGCCAAAAAGTTCACTTCTCCCATCAGAACTCGGTAAAGAAACCCGCAGGAGGTGATACGATTTATCATGTTTTTGTAACGTGCCTGCAAACTTCGAGAAAGCCCATATATGGACGTAACGTTCTCAACCTTCCTCGGCCAAATTGTGTCGAACCCAGTCCTTGCCGTCACCGTGATCCTCGCGTTGGGCGCCATCTTCGTCAATGGATGGACCGACGCGCCCAACGCCATCGCGACCTGCGTCACTACGCGTTGCATGCCCGCCCGCGCCGCCATTCTCATGAGCGCCGCATTCAACTTCCTCGGCGTGCTCATCATGACGCACTTTAACGCGAGCGTCGCCAACACCATCTCACATATCGTCGACTTTGGCGGAAACAGCACCATGGCGCTCGCCTGCCTATGCGCGGCGCTGTTCTCCATCGTCGTCTACGGTGCCACGGCATCGCGTTTTGGCATCCCCACCTCGCAAAGCCACAGCCTTATCGCCGGCCTGACCGGTGCCGCCATCGCCCTCGGCGGCGCGAGCAGCGTCAACGTCCACGAGTGGATGAAGGTCATCTACGGCCTGGCGCTCTCCATCGGCCTGGGTTTTGTCATGGGCTGGGTCCTGTGCAAGCTCGTCTCGATTCTTTTCGCCGCCGCCAACAGACGACGTGCCAATGTCTTCTTTAAATACGCTCAGATCGCGAGCGCTGCGGCCATGAGCTTTATGCACGGCGCGCAGGATGGACAGAAGTTCATCGGCGTGCTCTTTTTAGGCGTGGCCTTCGCCAGCGGGCAGACGAGCGTCGGCGACGCCGGCATCCCCATCTGGATTATGCTGCTGTGCTCGGCCACTATGGGTATCGGTACCAGCGTGGGCGGTGAGCGCATCATCAAGTCCGTCGGCCAGAGCATGGTTAAGCTCGAGAAGTATCAGGGCTTCTCCGCCGACCTCGCGGGCGCCGCGAACCTGCTGCTTGCCACCCTTACCGGCATCCCCGTGTCCTCCACACACATCAAGACCTGCGCCATCATGGGCGTCGGTGCCGTCAAGCGCCTCTCGGCCATCAACTTCGGAGTCGTCAAGGACATGATGTTCACCTGGTTCTTCACCTTCCCCGCCTGCGGACTCATCAGCTTTGTCATGGCCAAGCTGTTCATGATGTTCCTCTAATCAAACCGAACGTCCATCCGGACCGCAACACTTCGCCCACCCGTCTTCGCCTCGAAAGGACCCACCCATGGCAAAGAAACCCGATTCGTTCTACTTTGACAACTACGTCGCTTGCGCCGACCTCGCCGTCCAGGCCGCAGAGCTGCTCACCAAGATTTTTGAGAACTTCGATCCCGCGCAGATTCACGACATGCTCAATAAGATGCATGCGATTGAGCATGCGGCAGACAAGAAGCACCACGAGCTCGAAGACGCCCTGCTCACCGCCTTTATCACCCCGCTCGAGCGCGAGGATCTGGATCTGATGAGCTGCGCGCTCGACACCGTGCTCGACCGTATTGAGGGCGTCGTGCAGCGCGTCTACTTCACCAACATTCAGAGCATCCATCCCGACGCCATCGTCATCGCCCACAAGGTGACTGACGCCTGCCGCGCCATGAAAGACCTGATGGTCGAGCTTCCCAACTACCGCAAGTCCAAAACGCTGCGCGAGCTGGTCATCCAGATCAACACCATCGAGTCCGAGGCCGACGAGCTCTACATCAACGCCATGCGCAACCTGCACGTTAACGGCAAGGATCCGCTCGAGGTCATCGCTTGGCGTGACGTCTACGCCTTTCTGGAGTACTGCGCCGACTGCTGCGAGAATGTGGCCGATGTCGTGGATTCGATTGTCATGAAGAACAGTTAATTGGGGGTACGTGTCCCGGCGGCGAAGGGCCGGCCACGGTTTGCTTTCTCACTCCGGCTGCTTTGCAGAGTCGTTCGAAAGTAAACCGTGGCCGGCCCTTCGCCTTACGTACCACCATTGGGAACTTTGGCTGATACTTTGAAAGCGATGGGGCTTTTGTTGGCAGGGCCTTTGAGTCCGATTGGGAACTTTGGGACCGCCTTAAACGTTTGGCTGGGTGGTGCTTTGGGTACCCTTTGTTTTACTTTGGATTGATTCGCTGACTTTGGAGGGTTTGGTTATGGGGTATTTGGATCTGGCTCGGGGTCGGTATTCTTGTCGTGAGTTTGAAGATCGGACTGTGGAGCAGGCTGTGGTGGATGCCATTGTTGAGACTGGGCGTATTGCTCCTTCTGCTTGCAATAATCATCCAACCCGTGTGATGGTGTTGGATACGCCTGAGCTTCTGGAGAAGGCAGCTGCTTGTCAGTCTCGGTTTGCTCGTGATGGGTCTATCTTTGGCGCTCCGCTTATCTTCCTTATTTGCAGCGTTACCGATGATGCCTGGGTGCGCCCGTATGATCAGATGAACTCGAGTGCCATCGATACTTCGATCGTCTGCGATCAGATGATGATGGAGGCCACCGAGCAGGGCCTGGGAACGTGCTGGGTATGCCATTTTAAGCCTGGGGTGGCACAGGAGCAGTTCAATCTGCCCAAAGGCGTCTATCCCTATCACATGCTCGTCTGTGGATATCCTGCCGACCACATCGCCGATCCCGAGCATCGCGAGGCCCGTACCATTCCCCTCTCCGACTTCCTCCTCAAGTAGGTTTTGGGACATGCCTTAAAACCTACCCTTGACCGCTCACCCGTTCGCCGAGTTCTGCGCCATTATGTGCAGGGCTCGGTTTTTTATGTTACGCACTCCGGCACAGTCATAAAAAAGGACCCGCAAGCTGCGGGTCCTTTCTAGGCACTAAATTGTAGGCCGAATGTTAGTCCAGGTCGTCGGCAGCAAAGTTGTCGATCGGGGCGAAGGGATCGGCCACGGGGACAACCGGGTCAGCGACGGGCAGCGGCTCGGCGGGAACAGTCACTGCAGGAGAAGCGGCAGAACCGACCGGCGTGGAAGCCATCAGATCGGCCGGGAAGGAATTCTGGGCATCGTCCATGAAGTGCTGGATGAGCTTGAGATACTCTGCCTTGAACTCCTCACGGGAAGCCTTGAGACGATCGATCTCCTCGAGCTCGGCCTGCTTCTCGGTCAGAGCCTGGCGGATAACCTCGCGGGCCTTGGCGTCAGCCTCGTTGCGGATACGCTCAGCGTTCTCGTTGGCATCGTTGACGATGGTCTCAGCGGTCTGCTGGGCAGCGATCAGGGCAGCGGAAATCTGGCGCTCCTGAGCGGAGAAGTCAGGGGCGGGAGCAGCCACGGGGGCGGCAGGAACGGCCTGGGCGGTGGCATCCTGAGCCTGGGCAAGCTGAGCCTGCGCATCGGCAAGCTGCTGCTCGGTAGCAGTCAGACGACCCTTAAGGTCGACGATCTTAGCGAGCATAGCGTCAACCTCGGAGGACAGCGTCTCCAAGAAGACGTCGACCTCGGCAGGATCGTAGCCACGCTTGGCCTCAGAGAAAGTCTGAGCCTGGATGTCTGCAGGGGTAATAGCCATAACAAGTCTCCTTTTTCATCGCCTCGGCGCTACACGCCCGACGTAAGTTACTAAGACAGTTCTACACGAGTATACCTATAAGAAGCTGCAGAACCAGCCTCTGCACCAACTGCAACGCAATAATCGCAACGACCGGCGAAAAATCGATACCGCCCATCGGCGGGATGAAACGACGGAACAGGTTGAGCCACGGACCGCACACGCTATCAAGCACCGCAGCAATATCCTGAAGCAAACCACCCTGCTTCATGGGAATCCACGTCATAAAGCAGTAGACGACAATGAGCGTGGAATAGAAGTTGAACAGCGTGTTGACCAGCTGGACGATAGTGTAGATGTTGATGGGAATCTCCTCGTCTTGTCTTTACTTAAGGTAGCCGTCGGCACGAAGCTTCTTGAGATCGGAATCTTTGACCTCGCAACCGGCGGGCAGCACCATGAACACGCGGTCGCCCACCTCCTTGACCGTGGCACCCAGACCGCAGGCAAAGCCGTAAGAGAAGTCCAAGACGCGCTTGGCAACTTCGGTGCGTACGCCCACAAAAATCAGTGCGACAGGCTGCTTGGTGCGAACGCGGCGCACCACAGTCTCCACGTCGTCATAGCTCTCGGGGCGCAGGACATAGGCCGGCAGCTGCGGCGTGGCGTTGATGATATTGCTCGCATAGGCCGAGGCATCGCTCGGCGCAGGCGCAGCGGCGGCACGGGCGCGGGTGTTCTCGGCGTAGCTCGACGGCGTGTCATAGGCACCAGGACGATAACCGCTCGCAACACTGTCCTGCGAGCGC
Source organism: uncultured Collinsella sp. (assembly GCA_958403395.1). Lineage (GTDB taxonomy): Bacteria > Actinomycetota > Coriobacteriia > Coriobacteriales > Coriobacteriaceae > Collinsella. The sequence continues at coordinate 12,526 of CATXXF010000002.1, read as the reverse complement.
GAAGGCGGGTTATACGTCGTGGCATGGCGGGAGTCATCGCCGACCAGCTGACCGGAGCGCGTATACACGGCAACCGACTCAGCTTCACCGCGGCGCGTCTGACCAAGCAGGCCGTTGCTCGGCTCGTCTTGGGTGTAGAAGCCCTCGCCCGAAGCACCGCTGTAGCCGTTGCCCTGATAACTATCGTCATAGCCGTCATCGTAGCCGTAGTCGTCGTCCTGGCCATAACCCTGGTCGTAACCCTGCTGGCCGCCCAGGTGCATCTTATTTTTAATCTCGTCAAGGAAGCCCATGGTTGTGTCCTCTCGCGGTTTAGTGCAGGCGCCCCGATAATCAGTGCGCACTTCAGAGCCTTATCTTACTGCAAACTCCGGGCTAAATACTACCCTGCCCAGGCGAACGAGCGTAGAGCCCTCCTCAAGGGCAGGCTCAAAGTCCTCGCTCATGCCGCAGGAAAGCTCAGGCAGGTTCAAATCGGGATGCGCCGCCTCCAGCTCATCCCTCAGCTCACGAAGCCCCGCAAAGGTGCGGCGTGCCACATCCTTATTCCCCCGGGGCGCCATAGTCATAAGCCCCTGTACGCAAATTCCCTCAAGTTCCGCAAGCTCGCCCGCGTCGGCACGAATCTCATCGGGCGAAAAGCCTCCCTTCGACTCCTCACCACTCACATTGACCTCAATGAGCACACGCTGGGGGCCGGCGAGCTCGCCTGCCCCAATCTTGCGGACAGCACGGCTCGAGATCGCCTGCGCCAGACGCAGCGAACCCACCGAGTGAATCAGCTCGGCTGAGCCCAGCACCGCATTGATCTTATTGGTCTGCAGGTTGCCGATCATATCGAAGCGCACCTCGGGCAGCTCCGGATGCTCCGCCAGACCCGTGAGCTTGCGAACCAGCTCCTGCGGGCGATTCTCGGCAAAATGGCGATACCCCGCCTGGATGGCGGCAACGGTCTCATCGACACCAACGGTCTTGGACACGGCAATGAGGCGCGCGGCGTCGTGGGGACGGCCTGCGCGATCGAGCGCCGCATAAAAACGTTCCAGAATCTGCTCGCGGCGAGCGCGCATCAAGTCCAAATAGTTATCCATTGCCAATCGCCTCCGCTGACAGCCAAACAAGTAGTCCCATGCTATCGCAAGAGCGCGGCCCCGCATGTGCAAGGCCGCGCTCACTTAGGTATTTACAATCTTTCGACGAACGGAATTACTTACTCCTCGTCGTCCTCGCCATCGTCCTCGTCCTCAAGATGATCGAGCAGGTAGCGAAGACCCTCGCTGACCTCGTTAGTGGGCACCTTGGCAACGTAGCGAGCGTCGACGGCGGGCCTCATGATAACACCCTCGCCCGAAGGCACGCGCATGCTCTCGAGCTCATCCTCATCAGTGCAGGCGATATCACCGGCAGTCATACGCTGTCCGGTCAACAGGAAGGTCAGACGGCAGGCGGCATCGATGGAAATCGAGGCGATGCGATCGAGATAGCGCGATACCATGATGGCGCGGCGCAGGTCGTCATAGTTGCTGTCGTCGTCCATAAAATCGCCCGTGTCCATGCGGTTAAAGGTGCGGAAGAACTTCTCGTAGGCGGCGTGCACTGGCTCGTCCTCGACGGCCAAGTTGCAGATGATGGACATGTCGTTGGTGACGAGCGCAGAAAGCGAAGAGCCCAGCACCTGGTAGACGGCCTCAGCCTCGGCCTCGACCGTGCCGACAAGCTCCTTGGGCAGCGAGATGTCGGCCTTGATCATATGACGCGTGGCGCGGCAAATCTGGCGAACCTTATCGGTCATGCGCTGCAGGTTAAAGTCGACGTAGATGATCGTCTGCAGCAAGCGGAAGTCGGAGGCGACCGGTGACTGCGTGGCAATCAGGTTGTAGCAGACGGCCTCCAGGTTGGCGCAGCGTGCGTCAATCGAAAGCGTGCGCTTCTTGGTCTTGGTGGCGAGCTTGCGGTCGTCGGTCACATAGGCCTTCACGGCATCGTGGAGGGCCAGATCGACGGCCTCGTAGATGCTCAGCATCTCGTGACGGGCCTCGATGAGCTGACGGGAAAACAGTTTGCGCATGGTTCACTCCAATCAGTTGGGTGCGGTCATGCCGCCCGCACAGTGAATACGCACCGGACCAGATCCGATCGGCTTGGGACTAGTCGCACCGATCAGCCAAAGCGGCCGGTGATATAGTCTTCCGTCCGCGAGTCCACCGGGCTGGTGAAGATCGCGTCGGTTTGACCATACTCGATGAGCGTAGCGGGCTCGCCGGCAACTTCCTGCAAGAAGAATGCAGTGTAGTCGCTAATGCGAGCTGCCTGCTGCATTGAATGCGTGACGATGATGATCGTCATCTCGGGCGCCAGCTCGGCCATCAGATCCTCGACCTTAGAGACGGACGTGGGGTCGATGGCGGAGCAGGGCTCGTCCATCAGAAGGACATCGGGTTGCACCGCAAGCACGCGCGCGATGCACAGACGCTGCTGCTGACCGCCCGAGAGCGCCAAACCATCCTTGTTGAGCTGATTGGATACCTCTTTCCAGAGGTTGGCGCGCTTGAGCGATTCTTCCACGATGTCATCGAGGTCACTTTTGCTAGTCACGCCCTGCAGACGAGGGCCAAAGGCGACATTCTCGTAGATGGATTTGGGAAACGGGTTGGGCTGCTGAAAGATCATGCCCACGCGACGACGGAGATCGACCGGATCGACACCCTCGGCATAGATATCGTTGCCGTCGAGCGTCATGGTGCCCTCGACGCGCGTGCCCTCAATCAGGTCATTCATGCGGTTGATGCAGCGCAAAAACGTCGACTTGCCGCAGCCCGAAGGGCCAATGAAGGAGGTGATGGCGTTTTTGGCGATGTTGAGGTCAAGCCCCGTCAGCGCATGAAAGTCACCGTACCAAAAGTTGAAATCCTTGGCCGTAATGGCCGCTTGCTCCAACGCGGGAGCGGACTGATAAACGGACATGGGACTCCTTAACTAGCGACGCTTGCGCGACAGGAAGCGCGCAAACAGGTTGAAGGCCAAAATGATCACCATCAGCAAGAGCGCGGTGCCGTAGGCTGCGTTCATGTTGATGCCGTCGTTGGCAAGCAGGTACAGGTGAACGGTCATGGGACGACCGGAATCGAGCGGCGAAATAGGTAGATTGATGGCCTGGCCCATGGTGTAGAGCACCACGGCGGTCTCGCCGATGGCACGGCCGATGGCAAGGACGATGCCCGTGGCAATGCGGCCAAAGGCCGAAGGAAGCACGATCTTGGAGACGACCTGCCACTTGGTAGCGCCCAGGCCGTACGCGCCCCAACGGATATAGCGCGGAACGGCGCGAATGGCTTCTTCGGTGGTGCGCATGACGATGGGAAGCATCAAGAGCGCGAGCGCCAGAGCGGCCGAGACCATCGAAAGGCCCAGGCCCATAGCCTCGACAAACAAGGCGTAGCCAAACAGGCCCATAACGATGGAGGGCACCGAGGCCAAAGCGTCAGCAGCGTAGCGAATGAGCTCGACGACCTTGCCCTGCTTGGCGTACTCGGCCAGATAGACGGCTGCCAGCACAGCGATCGGCGTGCAGATAAGCATGGCGAGCGCCGTCACGTAGACGGTCGAGACGATCGTGGGCCAAATTCCGCCCTCGGCGTTGACGCCCTGGGGCCAACCGAAGATAAAGTCGAGCGAGATGTGTGGCAGGCCGTTGATGACCACGTAGGCGATGATAGCGACCAGCACCAGCGTGGTGATGTAGGCAGCGGCACGAAACACGCCAAGCATGATCTTGTTGGACAGGTCCTTGTTGATGCGGCCCTTCTTGCCGTGGGAAAGGGCACGCTTGATGCGCTCGCGCGACGAGGTCGTATCGACCGTCGTGTCAACGGAATCGGACATAGCCTACCCCCTCTTCTTCTTGGAAATCAGACGAACGATACCCACCAGCGTGGCGGAGATGATAAACAGGACCACACCCATGCCGAACAGCGCCGAGCGGTGCAGACCCGAGGAATAGCTCATGTCGAGCGCAATCTGGCTCGTGAGCGTCGAGATGGGCCTCGCAATGCTGTCGGGAATAACCGGGGCGTTACCTACGACCATGAGCACGGCCATGGTCTCGCCGATGGCACGGCCCATACCCAGCACGATGGCATCAACGATACCCAGCTTCGCGGCAGGTAGCACGACCTTATAGATGGTCTGCCACTTTGTGGCGCCCATGGCATACGATGCCTCGCGAATGCCCATGGGAATGGAATTGAGAGCATCGATGGTGAGCGTGGTGATGGTAGGGACGATCATGATGGCGAGCACAAACCACGCCGTCAGCGCACCAAAACCAAGGCCGCCGGTCAGTTGTGCGATAAACGGGCGGATGATGATCATGCCAAAGAAGCCGTAGATGATGGAGGGTATGCCCGCCAGCAGGTCAACGGCGGGGCTGATGAGCTTGCGCACGCGCTTGCTGGCAATCTCGACCAGGTAAACGGCCGTACCCACGCCCAGCGGCACGCCCATGGCGAGCGCACCGACGGTCACCAGACCCGAGCCAGCAAGCAGCGACAAGATGCCGTAGTGGCCCTCGGAAGGCGCCCACGTAAAGCTAAAGAAGTCAGCCAGACCGATGTCAGTAAAGACGGGCAGCGCCGAGTACGTGGTAAAGACAAAAATCAGGATGACGGTAACGACCGCCAAGAACGCGCAGGCAAAGAAGATCCACTGCAGCGCCTTCTCCTTGATATAGGTACTGCGCGATACGAGCGCCAGCTCGCGCTTCTTGGGCGTCTGAACATTCTGCTCAGTCTGGGAGTTTTCCTGTGCTTCCATGCTACTCACTCCCCTTCTCGTCGTTGGTGACGGGAATAAAGCCCGCCTCGCGAATCTGCTTGTCCATCTTTTCGGACGTCACATAGTCGATGTAATCCTGCGCCTGCTGCGAAGGCACACCCTTCACAAAGAAGTAAAGGTCGCGCGAGATGGGATAGCCGCCACTCGCGACCGTCTTCTCGGACGCCTCAACATGATTGACCGAGACGGCCTTGACCGAGGTCTTGGCGTTGAGGCTATCGACGAAGCCCAGCGAAATGTAGCCAATGGCACCGCGCGAACGAGATACCACGTCGCGCACCTGGCCCGTGCCCGAAAGAACGGCCGAGCGGCGATCGAACGGGGTGCCGTCCATCACGATGGTGCGAAAGGCCTCACGCGTGCCGGACGCCTCATCTCGGTTGATGACCTGAATCCTCAGGTCCTCGCCACCGACTTCTTTCCAGTTGGTGATCTTGCCGGCGTAAATATCGCGGAGCTGCTCGGTCGAGAGGTTATCGACCGGGTTATCGTCGTTCACGATGACCGCAATACCGTCGTGGGCAATGACGATGGGAGTCAGGCCCAGATCCTGTTCGTCGGCATTGAGTCCACGGGAGGAGCTGGCGATATCGGCCGTGCCGGCGCTGACGGCCTCGATGCCAGCGGAAGAACCCAAACCGGAAACGAGCACGTCGATGCCGGTCTCCTCCTTAAAGCCCTCGGCCGCAATCTCGGCGATAGGAAGGCAGGTCGTGGAGCCAGCGACGGTAATGGAAGAGGTAGAAGATCCCGAAGAACAGGCGCACAGCGTAAGCGTAAGCACAGCGGCGCTCAGGACCGATACGATCTTTCTCATAGCATCACGCCGATCGCAGCATGGCGCCCACAGGTGCCGCCCTCGTTACGGTAGGAATAAAAGCGGTCGTTCTGACGCACGGTCGAAAGCTGGGTATCCACGATATTATCCGCGTCGACACCGACATCTACCAGCGCCTCGCGAATGGCAGCGGAAAGATCGAGCATGCGAGAGGTACTCGCATCGATGCAAGAGAACTCGGCGGCAAAGCGATCCATGAGTTCCTGGGATACCTCATATTCGTCACCCAAGATATGGGGGCCGATATAGGCGGAAACGCCGCTCGCATCGCAACCGGCAGCATCGCAAAGCGCCTGGCACGCCTTGGCGGAAATGCGTGCAATCGTGCCCTTCCAACCGGAGTGCACCACGGCAAATCCGCCAGGGGCCACCAGCACCACGGGAACGCAGTCGGCCAAGCAGAGCAGCACGGGTACGTTATGCGCCGTACAGACGATGGCATCGCAGCCCTCGGCAATCTGCTCGCGGACGTCCTCAAGGTCATCGGCGCCGTTCGAGGTCACCGCAACGATATGGTCACCATGGACCTGATTGGGAACGAGCAGGTTGTGCTCGCACTCGGCGGCACCCATAGCCTCGAGCGCGCGACGACGATTTTCTTGAACAGCAAAGGGATCATCGCCAACATGCGAGCCCAAGTTGAGTGAGGAGTACGCATCTTCGGAAACACCACCGGCGCGCTCGGTGAAGGCAAAGCGAACATCGGATGTCGCGCCTTCCACCAACGTAACTCCATCATGGTCGACACGCGAAACTTTGTCCGCACGTGCTGCCATACTAAAGCCTCCTAATAACACAAGTACCGCGGCATCGCCGCTACAGCCCGCGTTTATACGGCTGTCATACTTCTCTAAAAGGATACCTGCTGCGCTGGAGGCAATCGTAAAGGGAACGTAAAGAGATTGGAGGTTCTAGTTTACAAAGTCGAAATAAAAAGGGCGCGTCCATACGGACACGCCCCTGTGCACAACAATGCAAAGAACGACTTAGAAGCTACCGCGCTTCAGGAAGTCGGGAAGCTCGAACTGATCGTTGCCGAAGTTAGGAAGCTCGGTGCCACCGACGTTGCGGGTCGGAGCGGCCTGAGCCGGGCTCGTGGCAGGAGCGGTGCGCTGCGGCTCAGCGGAGGCAGCGGCCTTGCTCTGAGACTGCTGAGCAGCAAAGAGCTCGTCCTGACGGTTGACGTTGGAGTCGGAGAAGCCCGTAGCGATGACGGTGATACGCACCTGATCGCCCAGGGACTCGTCGACAACGGTACCGAAGATGATGTTGGCCTCGGGGTCGACGGCGTTGGCGACAACGTCGGCGGCGTCGCTGATCTCCTGGATGCCCAGGTCCTTGGAACCGGCGATGGAGAGCAGCACGCGTGTGGCACCATCGATGGAGCTCTCGAGCAGCGGGCTGGAGATGGCCTGCTGGGCTGCGTCGACGGCACGGGTATCCCCAGAAGAGGTACCGATACCCATCATGGCGGTACCGGCCTGCTTCATGATGGTCTTAACATCGGCGAAGTCCAGGTTGATGATACCGGGGACGGTGATGAGGTCGGTGATGCCCTGGGTGCCCTGGGAAAGGACGCCATCGGCAATCGCAAAGGCCTCGAGCATGGTGGTCTTCTTCTCGGCGATGTCGAGCAGCTTGTCGTTAGGGATGACAATCATGGTGTCGACGCAATCGGAGAGGGTCTTAATGCCCTCCTCGGCGCTCTTCTTGCGCTTGCGGCCCTCGAAGGTGAAGGGCTTGGTCACGACGGCGACGGTCAGCGCACCGACCTCGTTCATCGCGATATCGGCAACGATGGGAGCAGCGCCGGTACCGGTGCCACCGCCCTCGCCGCAGGTGATGAACACCATGTCGGCGCCAGCGAGCGCCTCAGCAATGTCGTCGCGGGACTCATCGGCAGCCTTGCGGCCAACCTCGGGGTTGGCGCCGGCGCCCAGGCCGCGGGTAAGGTCGGTGCCGATGTGCACCTTGATATCGGCATCAGAGATCGCGAGTGCCTGAGCATCGGTGTTGATGGCAACAAACTCGACGCCGCGGATGCCCTCTTCGATCATTCGATTGACCGCGTTGGTACCGCCGCCGCCGACGCCGACCACCTTAATGACGGCAAGGTAGTTGTTGATCTCTGTCTCGTGCATGTCGGTCCTCCGAACAAAGGTTATAGCCATAGCATGGGTCGACCCCTGCGCACATTAACCTTCAGGTTGAAAGTAAATGCAAAGGTAAACCGTATTATGTTTGCACATTATGAACGTATCAGTCAAATAATTGACCGTGAAAACCAAACAAACCAGATAAACGGCGTGGTATGGCCCCTCAACAAAGCATCAACCAGCGCTATGAGGTCGGAGCGTTCCTAAATGTATAGTTACCCGGAGAGCGCACATTGATATACGTTACGCCCTCTACCTGCGAAAGCAGCTTGGTGACTACGCGCTCCTTCTTGACGATATCGTTCGAATCGCCCAGCGACACCTCAATGCCGTTATTGAAATTTGCCGAGATGGCTTCGACCGAAGGCGTGGAAATATCCTTGACTTGTCCCAAGAACTCGCTCGAAAAACCACGCACATAATCCAAGCCAGCCTTAACGGCCTTGGAGCTCACCGCCTGGCCGGAAACCGGAGCGACATCCGCCGAGACATCAGTCAACAACACCGCGCCATAGTGCTTAGCGAGCGCCAGCGCGGCATCAATGCCGGTCAGGGTATTTGAGCCCTGCCCCGTCGTGATGACGTTGCCCTGGTCATCCACTTCGACCGACGTCGACAGCGGGGCGATCCAGGTGTCATCATCCCCGATGGCCCAGGCAAGGTCATCGGAGCTGATATAGGCAATTGCGATGACCTTACGCTCCATCGGCGTAATAATGAGCGTATGCGGGAACTGACGCTGGACATCCACGCCCGAGACCCACGGGTTCTGCTTGAGGTCCTCGGTAATCTGGTCGGGATCGACGTTAAAAAGCGACGTTCCCTCGGGCAAATCGATCAGCTGGATAGCATCGTGCTTCGTCACGTGCTCGCTGCCTTGAATCTGAATATCAGTGGCGGTAAACAATCCAGAGTTGATCACCACGATGGCAACGACGACGAGCACGGCAAAGACAGCCAGAACGCCGCCCACGATTTTGCCTTTGCCCGTAACGAGAGAAGCGGCGTCTGACGTTTTATTTGCCATCGCCCCAAGCGAAGACAACGGGTTAACGCCTTTTTTACTCGAAGGCTTCTTGGCGGTAGCCGGCACCGATGTCAGCGAGCGCGGTTTCGATGCGCCCAGTGTGCGACCCGGACGCAGCGTTTTAGTTCCCGTCGAGGGCTTAGGAGTTGCCATAGGACGGGCAGGCTTGGCGCCCATAACAGGCTTTGACGTCACCGAGGGACGCGAGGACTTTTTTGCGGCCGAACGATTACCGAGCTGCGAGCCGACAACCGGACGACTGGTCTGTCGAGCATGCCCGACAGACTTAGAGTGCGCGACGGTATTGCGTTGAGGTTTGGCAGGCGCGCCGGAACGCCCTCCGGCGCGGCGGAAGGTGGGTTTCGATGCTCTAGAAGCCGAGGAATTTAACTTCCGGTCTGAGCTCGATGCCATACGCCTCCCTCACCTTTCCGTGCACATGTCTGATAACCGCGGCAACGTCATCGGCCGAGGCAGTTCCGTTATTAACGATAAAATTAGCGTGAACGGGCGAAACTTCCGCGCCGCCAATCGAAAAACCCTTTAATCCACAATCCTCGATAAGCTTGCCCACACTCGCATCGGGCGGGTTGCGAAAGACCGACCCGCAGGATGCGCGACCCATGGGCTGCGTACGCTTGCGCCTCGTCAGGTACCGCTCCATGCGCTCGCGAATGTCGGCCTTGGGCGCCGGTTTAAGCTTGAGCACGCACTCGAGGATGATCTCATTGCGGGGAAGGCTACATTCTCGGTAGCCCCAAGTGATCTCGGACCCCGCATAATGTTTGATGCCGGATGCCGGGTCAAACGTTACGACATCCTCGACCAGCGAGCCAATCCACTCGGTCCGTGTGCCGGCATTCATAGATATCGCACCGCCGACCGAACCAGGGATGCCAACGGCAAACTCAAGGCCCGAGAGGCTACGCGACAGGGCATCGTTGACCAGGCGCGCAAACATCACGCCCGCACCGACCGTCAGCGTACAACCGTCATCGGCAACAACCGTGCGCTGAAACTCACGTCCGAGCGAAATGACGGCACCGCGATAACCGCCATCGGCAACCAGCAGATTGGAGCCCTTGCCGATGATGACCCACGGCACCTGCTCGCGATCGAGCACCGCCACGGCGCGGCGAAGGGCATGATAGCTATGGCACGTCACAAAGAGGTCGGCCTTGCCGCCGATACGATAGCTCGTATGACGCGCAAGGCGCTCGTCCTCGATAACATCCGTGTCGATCATGCCCGAGAGCGCCATAACGGCGTTAAACAGACCCATTAGACTTAAGCGTCTTTCTTGGCAGTCAGATACTCAATGAACTCGGGACCGACGGTCGTAACGTCACCAGCACCCATAGTGAGCAGCAGATCGCCCTCGCCCACCATCTGCTCGAGCTCCTGATTAAGCTCAAGACGGCTGGAGCAATACACGACCTCCTTACCAGGATGCTTGGCGCGCACGGTATCGGCGAGCATCTTAGAGGTGACACCCGGAATGGGCATCTCGCCAGCCGAGAACACATCAATCAGCAGCAGTTTATCGGCATTGGCAAATGCATCGGCAAAGTCGTCGCACAGGGCCTGCAGGCGCGAATAGCGGTGCGGCTGGAACACGACGTCGACGTGCTTGTAGCCCAGCGACGAAGCGGCAGCAAGCGTCGCCTTGATCTCGGTGGGGTGATGGCCGTAATCATCGACCACGGTGATGCCATCGATATCGCCCACGTGGGTAAAGCGACGACGGACGCCCTCAAAGCTCGAGAGCGCCTTGGCGGCGGCGTCGATGTCAAGGCCCAGGACATGGGCGACGGTGAGTACCGCCGTGGCGTTGAGCATGTTGTGGCGACCGGGATTGCTCTTGATCTCCACGGCATGCTCAGTGCCATCCTCAAAGCGAACGATAAAGTCACTCTGGATGCCCTTAACATCCGGGTGCATGCAGACGATGTCGTTGCTCTCGGCAAAGCCGTAGGAAAGCACGTGACGACCCGTCGACTTGGCGAGCTCGACCAGATGCGGGTCCTCACCGCAGACGATAACGGTGCCGTCCTCGCCCACCAGGCTCATGAATTTGGCGAAAGTTGCCTCGATCTCCTCGATACCCGAGTAGTGATCGAGGTGGTCGGCCTCGACGTTGGTCACAATGACTACGTTGGGGTTCAGGAACAGGAAGGAGCTGTCGGACTCGTCGGCCTCGGCGACAAAGTAGTCGCCCGAGCCGTTCTTGCCGTTCGTGTCATAGCCCTCGACGATGCCACCGATCAGGAAGCTCGGATCCAGACCCATGCGGTCGAGCATGGTGGCGCACATCGAAGACGTGGTGGTCTTGCCATGCGTGCCGGCAACAGCGACGGTGGTGTAGCCGTGGCCCAAAGCAGAGAGCATCTTGGCACGGGGCCACACGGGAATACCAAGCTCGCGAGCGCGCACGAGTTCAGGGTTAGACTCCGGAATAGCGGTGGAGACAACAACCACGTCGGGCTTGACCTCGTCGATCGTGGCGGCCTCATGGCCCACATGCACCTTCACACCAGCGCGGGTAAGCTGGCGGATATAACGTGACGTCTTAAGGTCGGAGCCGGTAACGGCATAACCGCGCTCGTGCAGAACGAGGGCGATGCCGCTCATGCCGGCGCCGCCGATACCGATAAAGTGGGCGCTCTTAAACTCGGGCGCGGAGGTTGCAGTCTGGGAATCAGCCATGTGCTCGTGTACTCCTTGCGTAAACACTGCCTGTAACCCGTTAACTGTACCGCACCTACCGCATCAGCGCGAGGGCGACCGACGATATCCCGTCTAACTAACGCAAACCCTCTACCGCATCCGCCAGAAGAGCGGCGGCCCTATCTTGAGCCAGACCACGCGCCGCCTGACGCATGGCGTCGCGCGCCGCCGCGTCATCGACCAGGTGCAGCAGCTCATCGGCAAAGGCAGAACTGTCGATATCGGCATCGGCACAGAGCACACCGGCCCCGGCGTCGACTAGATAACGGGCATTGGTGGTTTGGTGGTCGGCCGTCGCATGCGGATACGGCACGAGCACCGAGGGCACGGCGAGCGCAGCAATCTCGGCCACGCTCGATGCACCCGAACGCGAGAGCACCAAATCGGCAGCAGCCAGCATATCGCCCATGTTGTCGATGTAGGGCAGGACGCGGTAACGCTTCGCCTCCTCGGGCGTCAGCGCCAAAGCGCGCTCGGTCTCCTCAAAGCCGTCGGCACCCGTCGAATGCAACACATAGAGATTCTTGCGCGAAAGCAGCTCGTTTTTGAGCGAAACCACGCGCTCGTTGAGGTGCTGGGCGCCAAGTGAACCGCCAAAGACGAGCAGCAGCGTAGCGTCCTCGGGAACGCCAAGTGCTTTGCGGCCGCGAGCGCGATCGCCCTCGATTACCGAGCGACGTACGGGGTTGCCTGTCATGAGCACGTGGCCAGGGTCGCCTTCGCGCTCAAAGACCGAACGCGCTGCCGGCACCGAGATGCACACGCGGGCGGCGTGGGAGTTCATCATCTTGTTGGCCAGGCCCGGAACAGAGTTCTGCTCATGCAGCAGATACGGAACGCCCGCGCCCTTGCACCACCCCAGCAGCGGAACCTCGACATAGGCACCAAAACCAATGGCGGCATCGGGCTTGCCGACCTTTGAGAAATGACTGGCGAGCGCACGTT
>CATXXF010000001.1 GCA_958403395.1 uncultured Collinsella sp. | reverse complement strand
GGCTTGCAGCGACGAACCTCAGGACACTCTTACACCACGTCTGCGCGCGCCACCCTTTCAACCTCTTCAAATCGCTCAAAGTTGGCAATTTGCTTTCGATTTTGCTGCTACTAAATTGGTGACAGTACTCATATTTGCCACTTTTTGACCACGAGGTGTTCAGAGGAGCTCTCGAGAAGCATCTAACGCTACAATAACTACCACGTGGCTGGGTTTTGCCGGCCGATGTGCGATGTCGCGGGAGGGGACATGGTCGAGTTTACAAAGACGATTAAAGATCCGTTGGGACTACATGCCCGCCCGGTTGCATTGCTCTATGACATCATTGCCAAGCATCGTAGCAACGTGTCAGTCAGCATCGGCGATCGCCACACGGATGGCCGCGATGTCATGGGACTCATGGCTCTCTACGGCGAGTGCGGCGAGGACATCATCTTCCGCGTTTCGGGCGTAGACGAGGCTTCCTGCGTCACGTCGATCAGAAATCTCTCGCTTTAAGCATGACAGGGCGTGGTAAAGGATGGTCCTTTGCCGCGCCCTTTTGTTTCGTATAGGAAACTTTTTCGAAATCTGAATGGGGACCCTTTCCAAAAAGTTAACCACGTGTTAGTTTACTAAAGCGAACATAGACGTGGTTAACTTTTGCCGCGTCGATGTTGAGGACGAACTGACGTTAGGAGCCACTCATGTCTTGCGGACCGCAGATGCCGGCAATGCCGCTTTCGATGGTAAAAGCGGGCGAAACCGTGCGCGTGTCTCGTGTAAAGGGCAATGAGGATATGAAGCACCACCTCAAGGACCTCGGCTTTGTCGAGGGCAGCGAAATCCACGTGGTGAGCTCGAGTGGCGCCAATATCATCGTTACTGTGCTGGGCGCACGCTTTGGTATCGATTCCAAGGTTGCCATGCACATCATGACCGTCGGTTAGTCGACGGTATTTCTGTACGCACTGAAAGGGGGACAAGTAAATGAAGACGTTGGGTGACGTTAAGGTGGGCGAGAGCTCCACCATCGTCAAGCTTCACGGTGAGGGTGCGCTTCGCCGCCACCTTATGGACCTGGGGCTCATCAAGGGCACTTCGTTCAAGGTCGTGAAGGTTGCACCGCTCGGTGATCCGGTCGAGATCAACGTGCGCGGCTACGAGCTTTCCATCCGCAAGGAGGAGGCCGCCGTCGTCGAGGTTCAGTAAGGACTCGCGGCGCATATTTCTGCAGATAAAGTTAGGTTTTTCTAACTTAATGCTGCAACTTTGAAGCACATTATCCAGCCCGTGCGGAGAAAGCAGCGCGGGCGCACAAGGAAGAAGGATTGAATGGCGGATTCTCAGATCCATGTCGCGCTGGCGGGTAACCCCAACTGCGGCAAGACCACGCTTTTCAACCTGATCACCGGCGCCAACGGCTACGTTGGCAACTGGCCCGGCGTCACGGTTGAGAAAAAGGAGGCCAAGCTCCTAAGCGACAAGAACGTTACCATCACGGACCTCCCCGGCATCTACTCGCTTTCCCCCTACAGCCCCGAGGAGCAGTGCTCGCGCGATTACCTCATGAGCGGCGAGCCCGATGTGGTCGTCCAGGTTGTCGACGCCACCAACCTCGAGCGCAACCTGTATCTGGCGCTTCAGGTTATCGAGACCGGCCTGCCCGTGGTCGTTGCCCTCAACATGGCCGACCTGGTCGAGAAGAACGGCGACAAGATCGACACGGACAAGCTCTCCAAGAAGCTCGGCTGCCCGGTCATGATGATCTCGGCTCTTAAGAACAAGGGCATCAAGGAGCTGTTCGAGCAGGTCAAGAAGTCCGCTGCTTCCAAGGGCCAGGTGCCGGAGCACAAGTTCGACTCCTCCATCGAGGACGTTCTGGACCACATCGAGAATAACCTGCCTGCGAGCGTTCCCGCCAACAAGCGTCGCTACTACGCTGTCAAGCTGTTTGAGCGCGATGCGGACGCCTGCAAGCTCATCAACCTCACCAAGGAGAAGGCCGCTCGCGTGGAGCAGCTGGTCGCCCAGTGCGAGCAGGATTGCGACGACGACGCCGAGTCCATCATCACCGGTGAGCGTTACAGCGTAATTGCCCACATCATTGACGAGTGCCTCACCAAGGCTCCGGCCAAGATGAGCACTTCCGAGAAGATCGACCGCGTGGTTACCAACCGTATCCTGGGCCTGCCGATCTTTGTGGTCATCATGTTCTGCGTGTACTACATCGCCGTTTCCACCCTGGGCGGCACGGTGACCGACTTCACCAACGACCAGCTCTTCGGCACCGACGGCTGGTATGTGCTCGGCCAGGGTCGCGACGCCTACGACGCAGCCGTCGAGGCTGCGGGCGACAATGCCGACTCGGTCGACCCGGCGCAGTACGGCCCCTATGTCCCGGGTATCACCACCGTGGTGCACGACGCCCTTGTGGCGGGCGGTACCGAGGACGGTGGCCTGGTCGATTCGCTGGTCTGCGACGGTATCGTCGGCGGCCTGGGCGCCATCTTCGGTTTTGTGCCGCAGATGTTCCTGCTCTTTGTGATGCTGTCCTTCCTGGAGGACTGCGGCTATATGGCCCGCGTCGCCTTCATCATGGACCGCGTGTTCCGCCGCTTTGGCCTGTCCGGTAAGTCCTTTATCCCCATGCTCGTGTCCTCGGGCTGCGGCGTTCCCGGCGTCATGGCTACCAAGACCATCGAGAACGAGAAGGACCGCCGCATGACGGTCATGACCACCACGTTCATTCCCTGTGGCGCTAAGCTGCCGATCATTGCCCTGCTCATGGGTTCCATCATCGGCGATTCTTCCACCACCGCCGCGTGGATCAGCCCGCTCTTCTACTTCCTGGGCGTCTTTGCTGTCATTGCTTCGGGCCTCATGCTCAAGAAGACCAAGCTCTTCGCCGGTCGCCCGACGCCGTTCGTTATGGAGCTTCCTGCCTACCACTTCCCGGCGATTCGCTCTTGGGCACTGCACGTTTGGGAGCGCTGCTGGGCCTTTATCAAGAAGGCCGGCACGGTCATCTTCGCGTCCACCGTCGTCGTTTGGTTCCTGTCCAACTTTGGTAGCTACAACGGCTCCTTTGGCTTCCTGCCTGCGATGGACGGCATCCCCGAGGAGTTCATGGACTACTCCGTGCTTGCCATGCTGGGCAACCTGGTCGCTTGGATCTTCGCCCCGCTCGGCTTTAGCACCTGGCAGGCAACCGCGCTGACCGTCTCGGGCCTCGTCGCCAAGGAGAACGTCGTCGCCACCGCCGGCTCGCTGCTGTCCGTCGCCGACGCGGGCGAGACCGACCCGAGCCTGTGGACCGCGTTCGCCGGCATGTTCCCGACCATGGGCGCTTGCGTTGCCTTTGGCGCTTTCAACCTGCTGTGCGCTCCGTGCTTTGCCGCTATGGGTACCATCCGCAACCAGATGGACTCCGGCAAGTGGACCGCGATTGCCCTCGGCTACGAGTGCGCCTTTGCTTGGGTGATCGGCCTGTTCATCAACCAGTTCTACAACCTGCTTGTTCTTGGACAGTTTGGTATCTGGACGGTGGTGGCCATCGTGCTGCTGGTTGCGATGCTCTTCCAGATCTTCCGTCCCATGCCAAAGCATGCATGGACCGACGAGGACGAGACCAACGCTGCTTCCGCTGCAGTTTCCGCTTAAGTCTGAATAAGGATTAACCCCTTTCCACGAGCCCGGGTGTCCCAGCGACACTCGGGCTTTTTGGTGGGGGAGATGTGGCGTTTCCGCAGATAAAACCGACCAAAATTAACCTGTCCCTTTTTGATAGGTGGAGAATGGGGTAAAGTAAGTGGTGGTTAACTAGAGGAGGCTTGCTATGGCACCTATCGATATTGTTGTACTGGCCGTTATCGGTATTGCGTTTGTCGCCGTGTGCGTGCGCATCTACCGCAAGGGCACCTGCGCCGACTGCGCTCAGGGTGGCGTTTGCACGGGGCATTGTTCTAACAAAAAGACTTGTGCCGCGCTTAAGGGCGTAGACAAAATCGTCGAAGACTTGGGTCGCGGTATCAAATAAGGTCCGGACATCCAAGCGCTCCGCGGGCATCCGTTCGCGGGGCGCTTTGTGCATTTGAGGGAGAGCACGGCGAGCCGAAGAGTATTTTTGGGGTATCGTTAACTGGACTATTAATTGGCAACTTATCTATAACGGAGTAACCGCATGAGCGCTCGCGTAACCATGAAGGACATAGCCGCCGAGCTTGGCGTTTCCATCAATACCGTGCACAAGGCCCTGACGGGAAAGGCCGGCGTGAGCGAATCCGTGCGCGCCAAGGTGAACACTAAGGCCGAGGCCATGGGCTATCACCGCAACACAAGTGCCTCAAGCCTGCGCCGCAAGGATATCAATCTGGTGTTTTGCCTGCCCCGCGCATCGCGCGAGGGAGCGTACTTTTTCCGTTACCTGTGGGAAGGCTGCAATCGCTTTGAACAGGAGGTCATCGACCGGGGCATTACGGTTGAGCGCGTTGAATTTGGCGTGGGCGGCTACGCTGATGCACTCGAGCAAATCGACGAGCGTCTGCAGGTGGGCGAGAAGATTGATGGCTTGCTCGCCTATGCGCCGGGCGACGATCGCGCGACTGAGCTTTTGGGGCAGATCGCCGAGGCGGGCGTGACGATTGAGCTTGTCGACGGCGACCGTCCGCATTTGAATCGTTTGGGTGCGAGCTTGGCCGATTATTCGACGGCAGGCAGCCTTATGGCCGAGCAGGCGGCAAACCTGGTCCATGCTTCTGGGGCCGACGCCCGCGTGCTCCTTTTGACAGGCGACCCATATACCGATTCGCACTATCTAACCGCCCGCGCCTTCCACAATTACCTGCGCGAACGTGATATTTCATGGCAGGTTGAGGATCTTGCAGGTGCCCATGCGCAAGTCAAACAACTCGAGCATGAGCTCGAAAAGCGCTTGAGTGCACCGGACGCCCCCGAACTTATCTGTAGCGTTTTTGCCGTTGGTTCCGAAGTGGTTGCCGACGCGCTCGTCTCGACCGGCAAGGCCGGTCAGGTCATGGTGATCGGCAACGACCTGTTTCCCGAAAGTGCTCTGGCCTTGCGCCGCGGTATCTTTACCAATATTGTCTATAAGGACCCGACGAGCCTGGCGTATCGCGGCGCTAAGACGCTGGGCGATTATCTGCTGTGGGGAAGGACCCCGACGGTGCCCGTCCAGAAGGGCGCCGTCGAGATGGTATTTGCCAGCAATGTCGATCGCTACTGCGAACTTGCGGGTATTTAGCCGATTGAGCAGGTACCCCCTCTTGCGACGTGCATTTTTGGGAGTATTCAGCATTGGCATGCCCTGAATGAGGTGCAGAACGACTGTTTTAAGTGCCCCCGATGGCGTAATTTGCCATCGGGGGCACTTTTTATGCCGATCGGGCGCTATCTGCGTTCCAAATAGGACGCTGAGGATGGCGCACGGCGCGCTCCAATGCTGAATACTCCCAAAAATGTACGTCGGGACATGACCCACCTGAGCAAAAGCGCTCAAGTTCGGTGTTCGGGGACGCCAACCGGTCCGCAATGCATGCAAGTCACAGCTCCGACAACCGTTGAACGGGCAAAACCTACCGTTCACCCCATGGTTGCTAGGTGAACGTTCACCTTTTGAGTCGTAATGGATTAGTATGGTGAACGTTCACCTAGAGGATGACGAGCGTATTGTGCGCCCGCTCCGCAAACAAAGGGGTTGTTTGATGAAAAACTTCATGGACGATCAGGATTTCCTGCTGAGCACCAAGACCGGCGAGGAGCTGTTCCACAACTTTGCCGAGGGCATGCCCATCGTCGACTACCACTGCCACATTTCTCCCAAGGAGATTTGGGAGGACAAGCGTTTCGAGAACATCACCGAGGTTTGGCTGGGCGGCGACCACTACAAGTGGCGCCTGATGCGTGCCAACGGCGTCGACGAGCGCTTTATCACTGGCGACGCCCCTGCTCGCGAGAAGTTCCAAAAGTGGGCCGAGACCCTGGGTCGCTGCGTCGGCAACCCCGTCTTTGAGTGGAGCCACCTGGAGCTTAAGCGCTACTTTGGCTACGAGGGCGTCCTCAACGGCAAGACTGCCCAGGAGGTCTGGGACCTTGCCAACGCCAAGCTCGCTGAGGCTAGCTTTACCTGCCGCAACCTGATCAAGCAGTCCAACGTCCGCATGATCTGCACTACCGACGACCCCGCCGACAGCTTTGAGTGGCACAAGAAGATTGCCGCCGACGACAGCTTTGACGTTCAGGTCGTTCCCGCCATGCGCCCCGATGCCGCTTTGCGCATCGAGCGCGGCCAGGAGTTTGCCGACTACTGCAAGCACCTTTCCGAGGTTGCCGGCGTTGAGGTCAGCGACTTTGAGGGCATGAAGGCTGCCATTTCCAAGCGCTACGACGTTGCTCACGAGCTGGGCTGCCGCGCCTCCGACCACGCACTCGACTACGTTATGTACGTCCCGGCTACCGCCGACGAGATCGAGGCTATCTTTGCCAAGGGTCTGGCTGCCGAGCCGCTTACCGAGGAAGAGGTCCTCAAGTACAAGACTGCCTTTATGCAGTTCGTTGCCGGCGAGTATGTCCGTCTGGGCTGGGCCATGCAGCTGCACTTTGGCTGCAAGCGCGACAACAACCGCGCCATGTTCGCCAAACTCGGTCCCGACACCGGCTACGACTGCATCTCCAACTACACGCCGTCCGACCAGCTCGCCGATTTCCTCAACTCCATCCAGGAGACCTGCGGCCTGCCCAAGACCATCCTGTACAGCTTGAATCCCATCGACAACACCATGATCGATACCGTCATGGGTTGCTTCCAGGAGGCTCCGACTGCCGGTAAGATCCAGAACGGCTCCGCCTGGTGGTTCAACGACAACGAGGTCGGCATGCGCGAGCAGCTTACGGCTCTGGCTAACGAGGGCGTGTTGGGCAACTTTGTGGGCATGCTTACCGATTCCCGCTCCTTCCTGTCCTATCCGCGCCACGAGTACTTCCGTCGCGTGCTGTGCAGCGTGATCGGCGAGTGGGTCGAGCAGGGCAAGTACCCGGCCGACATGGAGCTGCTGGGCGAGGTTGTGCGTGACATCAGCTACAACAATGCGGTCCGCTACTTTGGCTTTGACCTGGACACCGACGAGGCCTAAGCCCGCATCGAATCACATCGAACCCTGGGCGCCGTTGCCACACGCGGAGCCCCGTTTTGCTTGCACGCTAACAAACATCTAAGGAGACATATAGATGGAGAACATCAGCTACGATGCGCTCGAGAAGATCGGCTACAAGGGCTATTTGCTGCCCAAGGATGCTCCCGAGAAGGTTCTGCAGTTTGGCGAGGGCAATTTCCTGCGCGCCTTCGTCGACCGCTTCTTTGACATGGGCAACGAGGCCACCGGCTGGAACGGCAAGGTCGTCATGGTGCAGCCCATCAGCGGTGCCTTTGGCTTTGCCGACGGTATCAATGCCCAGGACGACCTGTACACCGTGCTGGTGCGCGGCAAGGAGAACGGCAACACGGTTGACGAGTCCCGCCTGATCAGCGCCTGCAGCCGCTGCCTTAACCCGTATCGTGAGGACGACTACCGCGCTATGATGGAGGTCGCTGTCTCCGACGACCTAGAGATCATCGTCTCCAACACCACCGAGGCCGGTATCGCCTATGACCCGTCCTGCAAGGCCGACGACATGCCACCCGCGAGCTTCCCCGCCAAGCTTGCCCAGGTGCTCCACACCCGCTGGGCTGCCGGTAAGCCGGGCGTCATCGTCCTCGCCTGCGAGCTCATCGATCACAACGGCGAGGAGTTGCTGCGCATCATGAACCAGTATGTGAGCGACTGGGGCTGGGAGGACGAGTTTGCGCAGTGGATGGCCAACGACTGCACCGTCTGCACCACACTCGTCGACACCATCGTACCGGGCCGTATCCGCGACGCATCCGAGGCCGCCGCGGTGGCTGAGCGTCTGGGCTACGAGGATCCCTTCCTGGCCGTGCGCGAGCCCTTCCAGATGTGGGGCATCCAGGGCGACGAGTCGCTTGCCGAGAAGCTTCCCTTTGTGAAGGCTGGTCTTCCGGGTGTCTTTGTGACTCCCGACGTCACCCCGTACAAAAAGCGCAAGGTCCGCATCCTCAACGGTGCCCACACCGCCTTCGTTCCGGGTTCCTGGGTTGCCGGCTTTGATATCGTGCGCGACTGCATGCATGACGAGACCATTCGCGGCTTCATGAACACCATGCTCTACGACGAGGTCATTCCGACGCTTGCCGCCGACTTGGATGTCGAGGACTGCAAGGCCTTTGCCGCCGCCGTCGAAAACCGCTTCGACAACCCGTTTATTGATCATGCGCTGCTCTCCATCTGCCTCAACTCCACGGCTAAGTGGCGCGCTCGCGACCTGCCCACGCTCAAGGACTACGTTGCCGAGACCGGCAACCTGCCCAAGTGCCTGGCGACGAGCCTCGCTACGCTCATCTCCTTCTACACGCAGGAGCTCGTGTCCCGTGAGGGCGACGGCCTGCACCTGCGTCGCTCCGACGGCACCGAGTACACCGCTCAGGACGACGCCTTCGTGCTCGACTTCTACGCCGCCCATGCCGGCGCCGACGATGCCCAGCTGGTGCACGACGTGCTCACCAACGAGCAGATGTGGGGCGAGGACCTTACGCAGATCGCAGGTCTTGAGGAGTTTGTCGTCAGCGCGCTCGCTGTCGTGCGTGCCGAGGGCGCCAAGCAGGCCTTCGCCAACGCTCAGGCGTAAATTTCCGGCGCAGACGCGGGCGCGGGACGGCGTGCCCGCGTCTCGACTTCTGCTCAACCTGTAGGGTTAGGACCATTTGTAATGAATACTATCCAGATCAATCCGGCCGATAACGTGATCGTTGCGCTGTCGCCGCTTGCCAAGGGCACTGCCGTCGCGGTTCCCGGGGTGGGCGAGGTCGTGGCCGTGGAGGATATTCCGCAGGGCCATAAGATGGCGGTGCGCGCGATTGCCGCAGGGGAGGACGTCATCAAGTACGGCCTTCCTATCGGCCATGTGACGGGCGATGTCCAGCCCGGTCAGTGGCTCCACACGCACAATGTGAAGACCAACCTTTCGGGCGAGGTCGAGTACGCCTACAACCCCACGCATCCGGTCGTGGATCCCGTTGAGCCTGAGACCTTTATGGGCTTCCGCCGCGCCGACGGTCGTGCCGCGACGCGTAATGAGCTGTGGATCATCCCCACGGTCGGCTGTGTCAACGAAGTCGCCCGTGCCATGTGTGAGCAGGCCCAGGATCTGGTCGATGGCTCGCTGGAGGGTGTTTACTACTTCCCGCATCCCTTTGGCTGCTCGCAGACCGGCGCCGACCATGTCCAGACGCGTCGTCTGCTGGTGGCGCTCTCGCGTCATCCTAATGCGGCCGGCGTGCTATTCCTGTCGCTCGGTTGCGAGAACTGCACGCACCAGCAGGTGCTCGACGAGCTCGGTGACTTCGATCACGAGCGCGTCCGCTTCCTCACCTGCCAGGACGTTGCCGACGAGCAGGTCGAGGGCCACAAGATTCTGGCCGAGCTGGCTGACCTGGCCAAGCAAGCCAAGCGTGAGCCCATTTTGGCCTCCGAGCTGGTTATTGGTCTTAAGTGCGGCGGCTCCGACGGTCTTTCGGGCATTACCGCCAACCCCACGATCGGTCGCGTGAGCGATATGGTCGTCGCCCGTGGCGGCACGTCGGTGCTTACCGAGGTGCCCGAGATGTTTGGCGCCGAGAGTATTCTGCTCGATCGCTGTGAGAACGAGCAGGTCTTTGGCGCCGCCTCCGACATGCTCAACGGCTTTAAGGGCTACTTTATTAGCCACGGCGAGGTTGTCTACGAGAACCCGAGCCCCGGCAACAAGGACGGAGGTATTACCACGCTCGAGGACAAGAGCTGCGGCTGCGTGCAAAAGGGCGGATCTGCCCCCATCGTCGACGTGCTGCCGTATGCCGGCCAGGCAACTAAACACGGCCTGAACATGCTGTGCGGTCCGGGCAACGACATGGTATCCACCACGGCGTTGACGGCTGCCGGCTGCCACGTGATTCTGTTCTCGACCGGCCGCGGCACACCGTTTGGCGCGCCGGCACCTACGCTCAAAGTGTTCACCAACCAACGTTTGTGCGACCACAAGGCCAATTGGATGGACTTTAACGCCGGCGTGATTGCCACGGGTGAGCGCACGCTCGACGAGGCCGCCCGCGATTTGTACCAGCTGGTGCTACAGACGGCGAGCGGTAAGCTCACGAGTGCCGAGCGCCGTGGCTGTCACGAGATCAGTATCTGGAAGGACGGCGTCTGCTTGTAGCGGCAAGTGCGCCCAAGCATAGCGCGATGTCATCGGCCCCGTCGGGAGTGTTCCCGGCGGGGTTTTCGTTTTGTGGTTAAGTGAAAAAATTGGAAAATACGATAAACGTTCACCTATCTCATGGGTGTCCAGCATGGCACCTTTACCAGCAGACAATAGGTCTTAGAGCCTCAATTGTGTCCGTTCAGCGGTAAAAATCGACCGTTCAAGGATATTATTCAAGTGAACGTTCACCTGTCGTAAGCAATCGCGCATAATCTAACTAAACGTTCACCCTGAACGCTGGGCAGACAGATGTCAGTGTGGACTCCAATGTCTTGCTGCAAGACAATCGAGAAAAGAGAGGGAGCTCGATGACTAATAAGATCGGAAAAAAGCGTAAGATCACATTCTGGACGCGCTTGGGCTTTGGTATGGGCGGTATGCTCAATTCCGGTGCCCTGACCTTTACGCACAGCTACATGGTGCTGTTCCTGTCCACGGAGTGTGGCCTGTCCGCAGGCGAGGCTGCACTGATCAGCTCGTTTGCCATCTATGTCAACGCTATTCTTTGCCCGCTGATGGGCTTTGTGGCCGATAACTTCTATGCCACCAAGATTGGCCGCATCTTTGGTCGTCGTCGTTTCTGGATCTTGCTGGCCATCCCGATGATGATCGCCGAGCCGCTCATCTTCGTGGCTACGCCGTTTGGCTTCCCGTACTACTTTGTGCTGTACCTGATCTACAACGTCGCGTATACGTTCTGCACCGCCAACCTGTCGCCGCTTACCATCGAGATGACCGACGACTTCAAGGAGCGTACGTACCTCACCGGCTACAAGCATCTCTTTGGTAACGCCGCCGGCTTCCTGATGGCTGCACTTGTGGGCTTCGGCTTTGGCACCTTCGGCGAGACCAACCCGTTCAGCTACTTCATCATCGCTACGATCAACGCTTCGGTCATGGCAATCTCGCTGCTTTGTGTGTACCTGTCCACGTGGGAGCACACCCCCGAGGAGGTCGCTCAGGAGAAGATCGAGAGCGTCGGCGAGGGTATCAAGAAGTTCTTCATCGACGTAATCTCCACCTTCCGCAACAAGTCCTTCCGCAAGGTCCTGTACGCACAGGTCTCCACGAAGCTCGCTGCTGCCTGCTGGTCTGCCTGCCTGTCCTTCTTCATCGTCTACTGCCTGCAGATTCCTAAGTCCTACGAGTCCGTGATGGAGATGCCTGGCAAGGTCGTCGCTATCGTCTGCACCGCCATCTGGGTCGCTCTCATGGCCAAGAAGGGCTTCCACAAGTCTTGGTACCTGGCCAACGTCGGTTGCGCTGCGTGCATCATCGCCTACAACTACTTCGCCTTTGGTCAGATCAATGGCACCTCCACGGTCGCCATCGCCATGATCGCCTACCCCATCATCTTCGCCATCTGGAAGTTCTTCTACGTCGGCTTCCAGTACCTGCCCGATGTTCTGCTCAACTACATCCCCGATGTCGATGAACTCATCACCCTGCGTCGTCGCGAGGGCATCTACAGCTCCGCGCAGCAGCTCTGCCAGCAGATCGCCCAGGCTATCGCCGTCAACGTGTGGGCTATCGTCCTTGCTGCCTCCGGCTTCATTCAGACCGCCGGCAATAGCGACGCCGTGACCCAGCCCGCTACCGTGCCTCTGTATATCTGCGGCTACATGATCATCGGCTGCGCCGGCTTCTTCCTGCTTGCGGCCGTCCTTGCCCGCGGCATCAAGATCGACAAGGAGCAGTGCGACATCCTTTGCGACGAGATTCACCGCGTCAAGGAGGGTGGCAAGATGGCCGACGTCAAGCCCGAGGTCAAGGCGCTTTGCGAGGAGCTCTCCGGCTTTAAGTACGAGGACTGCTTTGCCCACAACAACGTTGGCTTCCAGGACGGTAGCGTAACTCCCGCCGAGTAAGGCCGACATATCGTCCAAATCACAGGGCCGTGCCACCGGAATTCCGCCGGCAGGCACGGCCCTTTTTCAACAGCGTACAATTTGCCTTTAGAGCATCTTTTTGAGGGAGAAACCCATGGAGACGAACGTTATCTGGCGCAACGCGCGCGCGGCGGTTATCGAGCTTGACGACGGCGGTTACTTTACCTGCGCCGATACGTGGGAGATCTTTGTCAACGACGAGCCCGCCGGTACCACGAATACGGTCGAGACCTATGTCGACGGCCTGATCCCCGGCAAGCGCAACCTGGTTCGTTTTGTTTGTGGCGAGCGTGAGCTGAGCGTAGGTGTCACCACGCCGGCTGAGCCCTTTACCATCAACGTTCGCGACTGTGGCGCCAAGGGCGATGCCGAGCACGACGACACCACCAACATCCAGGCTGCCATCATGGCCTGCCCCAAGGGCGGGCGCGTGCTGATCCCCGCCGGTAGTTATCGCATCAAGTCCCTCTTCCTTAAGAGCAATATCAACATCGAGCTCGCCGAGGGAGCGGTGCTGTTGGCCCGTCACGATCGCGCGGCGCTTGCCTACATTCCGGGCACGGTCACAGGCGACGAGGGCGCCGGGTATGCCGGCACCGATATGCTGCCCCTGGGCCGCTGGGAGGGCGAGAGTTTCTCGACCTACTGCTCTACCTTTACGGGTCTAAGCGTGCACGACGTGTGTATCTATGGCCGCGGCGCGATTGACGGTCAGACTGATTTTGCCGAGGACAACTGGTGGAACAAGGACTTTAAGAACATCTTCCGCCCCGAGGAGGGCCGCGAGGTCGCCCGCCCGCGCATGATCTTCCTGTCCGAGTGCCAAAACGTGAGCCTTGCCGGCTTTACCGTGCGCAACAGCCCGGCGTGGAATATCCATCCCGTCCTGTGCGAGCATGTCGACGCGCTTTGCCTGTCGATCGAGGGTCCCAAGAACTCCCACAACACCGACGGTTTCGATCCCGAGAGCTGCGGCTTTGTCCGCATCCTTGGCTGTCAGTTCTCGGTGGGCGACGACTGCATCGCCATCAAGAGCGGCAAGCTGGGCATTGAGCCCGAGCTTCGTCCCGCCACGCACGACGTGCTGATCTCTCACTGCTACATGCACGATGGTCACGGCGCCGTGGTCCTGGGTTCAGAGGCTGCCGGCGGCATCAAGGACCTTACCGTGAGCAAGTGCCTCTTTGAGCGCACCGACCGCGGCCTGCGCGTCAAGACCCGCCGCGGGCGCGGCAAGGATGCCGTCAACGAGGGCATTACCTTTGAGCACATTCGCATGGATGAGGTGCTCACGCCCTTCGTGGTCAACTCCTTCTACTTCTGCGACAAGGACGGCAAGACCGATTACGTGCAGTCTCGCGAGACGCTGCCTGTCGACGACCGCACGCCCGGCTTTGGTGCCACGACGTTTTGCGATATCGAGGCCACTAACTGCCACGCGGCCGCTGCCTACATCACGGGCCTGCCCGAGAGTAAAGTAACGCGCCTGACGTTCCAGGATGTCCACGTGACCTTCGCGCCGGATGCCGAGCCCTTTGTCCCGGCCATGGCCTGCGGCGTTGAGCCCATGGTGTGTCAGGGCATCATTGCGCAAAACGTCAAGGTACTCGATCTGCAAAATGTGGTGATTGAGGGCCAGGACGGCGAGGAACTGCAGCTCCAGAACGTCGACAAGGTTGTCCGTTCCTAACTCGGGTTGATGACCAGGGCTGCATTGTCGGATAAATCGGCAATGCAGCCCTTGTGCGATACGGCCGTGTGCGCTGCGCTACGCATCATGGTGAAAGGGAATACATGCTCAATAAAACGATTCCTGTCGGGGTCGATGGCTCGTCTGCCACGATTACGTCTTATGTTTTTGCCCCGACCGAAGATGCTTATGCTTTAAAACCGCTGCCTGCAGTTGTGGTCGTGCCAGGAGGCGGCTACGATCACGTTTCGCCGCGCGAAGGCGAGCCGGTAGCGCTCCGTTTGTTGGCGATGGGCTACCAAGCGTTTGTACTGAACTATTCGGTTGCTCCGGCTGTCTATCCGCTGGCATTGCAAGAACTCGCGCGGGCGGTCGATACCGTCCGAAGCCATGCGGCAGAGTACTGTGTCGATCCTGATCGGATTACGGTCATGGGTTTTTCGGCCGGTGGGCATCTAGTTGGCTTGCTCGGGGCGCTTTGGGACCAACCCTGGCTTGCAGAGTCGATTGCGGCATCGCCTGAGTCGATTCGGCCTGACACACTTTGCTTGGGCTATCCGGTCGTAAGCTCGGGGGCCTATGCTCATCGTGGTTCATTTGAACACCTAACGGGTGCCGATGGCGCTTTGGCTCAAAAGTTGTCGATCGAGAATATGGTGGGCGAGGGCTTCCCCCGTACGTTCTTGTGGCATACCGCCGAGGATGCATCGGTACCAGTTCAAAATAGCCTCCTTCTTGCGCAGACTCTTGCCGACCACGGGATTGGCTTTAGCCTACATGTCTTTCCGCATGGAAAGCATGGGGCATCGCTCGCCACGGCCCTAACGGCATTTAAGGGCTGCGCCGAGCATATTCAGCCACAAGTTCAGGGCTGGCTTGAACAGTTCGTTGCATGGGAGCGTGATGGACGATGAGCGAAAGTATCTATACGCTGCGCGTTTCGAGGGCTGCGGCAGGAGCGTATCCAACGATTTCCGATGCCTTGGCGGCAGCCGATCAGCTCTATCCGGATGCCGAGCAACCGGTGATGATTCGCGTCGATCCGGGCGAGTATCGCGAGCGGGTCGAGATTCATCGCTCGCATGTGACGATTGAGGGAGAGACGGCCGACAGCGTGCGTATCGTGGGCAGCCTGGGTGCCAAGATGCCTTCGGAGGACGGCTCGGGCGTGGACGGCACGCTCGGCACGTTTAGGACCTATACCGTTTTGGTCGATGCCGACGACGTATGGCTCGAGAACCTCACGATCGAAAACGATGCGGGCGATGGGCGCGAGGTCGGTCAGGCGATTGCCCTGTATGCCGATGGCGACCGTCTGGTTGTCGATGCCTGCTGCATTAAGGGGCACCAGGACACACTGTTTTTGGGTCCGCTGCCGCCGCATGAGGCCAAACCGGGCGGGTTCATAGGACCCAAACAGTATGCGCCGCGCCGGGTGGGGCGCCAGTATTTCCGACGTTGCCGGATCGAGGGCGATGTCGACTTTATCTTTGGCGGCGCGCGTGCCTACTTTGAGGGATGCGAGATTCGCTCGCTCAATCGCGATATGGATGTCAACGGGTATGTAACGGCAGCCTCCACGCCTAAAGGCGAGCCGTACGGATTTGTGTTTCATGGTTGTTCGTTTACAGCTCCGGATGACGTGGCGCCGGATTCGGTCTACCTGGGTCGTCCTTGGCGCGAATGGGCGCAAACTGTGCTGATCGATTGCTGGCTGGGGCGACATATCAAGCGCGAAGGCTGGTGGGATTGGAATAAGCCGGCGGCGCACAACTGCGTGCAGTATGCTGGCACGATCCTGCATGGGCCGGCAGGTGATGCTACCGGCTGGGTGCCGTGGGCGAATGAACTCGATGTGATGGCTGCTGCCGGGTACGCCCGCGAACAGGTGCTTGCCGGTGCGGACGGCTGGGATCCCGAGGGCGGCGACGGTGATGCGGTTGAGACGGCTGGGCTATCTGCCAATGGTCGCACCGTGCACATCGAGACGTACTGCGAAGACGAGCCTGCGCTGCGTGCCCGGCTGAAGCGCGAGGGGCGCTCCGCCGCATTTGCGGGCAAGACCCCTGCAGACTTTGAGGCGTGGAAGATTGCGACCAGGACTCGTCTGTACGATGTTTTGGGTCTTTCGCTTATGGACCGCGTCCCGATTGAGATTCGTGAGCTCAGCTGCGTGCGGGTTGCCGGCGGCATTGTGCGTACTCATGCGATGCTGCAGGTTGAGCGCGATGTTTGGATGCCGTTCTACCTGTTGGAACCGTCTCATCCTAAGCTTGATGAGCGGGGACTCAAACGCTGTTATATCTGCCCGCATGGCCATCAGGGAGCGGGTGCTGCAAGTGTAGCTGGTGTTGCGGGCGTGCCGGCGGTCGATGATGCCGTGCGTAAGTTCAATTACGACTATGGTCTGCGTTTGGCGCGTATGGGTTACGTGACCGTCTGCCCCGACGCACGCGGTTGGGGATACCGTCGTGACTGGAAGGGTCAGGGCGATGACGAGAACAGCTACCTGCGCGGAACGTGCCTGAATCAAGCACGTATGGCCGAGCCACTGGGTCTTACGGTTGCGGGCCTCAACGTCTGGGATAACATGCGCTTGATCGATTACTTGGAGGCGCGCGGTGACATTGCCATGGATGACCTGGGTTGCTTTGGTTTTTCGGGTGGCGGCTACATGACGTTGTACCTGGCCGCACTCGACCCGCGTGTGCGCAAGGCGTTTGTCTCGGGCTATCTGTACGGTGTCGATGATTCGCTGCTGCATCTCAATGGCAATTGCAGCTGCAACTACACGCCCGGACTTTGGCGCTTACTCGACATGGGCGATATTGCCTCGCTCATCGCGCCGCATCCGCTGCTGGTGCAAAGCTGCGAAGAAGATCATCTGAACGGTTCGCGCGGGCTGAAAAATGTTGACGAGCAGCTCGAGATCGTGCGCGATGCCTACAAGTTGCTGGGTCGCAGAGATGGCCTGCGGCACGAGGTGTGTCCGGGTGAACACCATCTGGGCGTGGCACATCTTGCCGAGGATATCGAATGGCTCGATTCGCACGTTGCGGAATGCGCCCGTGCATAGCCCCTCGGCATGCTGCGAATAAACGGTACGTTCCTGTATGACCGTCGATGGGCGGATGAGGAGAAGATTATGGAAACGAAGAGCTTGAATGAATCGACCATTTGCTGCTTTGGCGATTCGACCACCTGGGGGGATAACGGATGCGGCGCAGGCGGCAACGACATCTCTTGGACTTCGCATCTGGGCGCGTTGCTGGGGGGTGCAGTCGTCGAGAACTTTGGCATCAAGGGTTCGCGTATCGCCATCAAGGCTGACCGTACCGATTCATTTGTCGAGCGCTTGGACGGCATCGACGATGCGGCCGATGTCTATGTTGTCTTTGGCGGCGTCAACGACTTTAGCCGCAACGTGCCGCTTGGAGAGCTGGGCAGCACGGACGTGCACGAGTTCTATGGTGCACTCGATTACCTGATCCGCACCATCACGGCGCGCTCGCCTCGGGCAAAGCTCGTGTTTATGACGCCGTGCAAGACGAGCGGTAAGCACGAGAAGGATATCCCGGCAAGCGACGAGCTCAACCACCTGGGCCTGACGCAGGTCGCCTACGTGCGAGCGATGCTCGAGGTCTGTGACTGCTACTCCGTGCCGGTGATTGACCTGTATGCGCAAAGCGGTATCAGCCCGTTTTTGCCGGAGCACCGCGAGCTCTATATGCCGGACGGTCTGCACTACAGCCCGGCTGGCTATGAGCGCCTGGCGCATCGCATCGCCGCGGGTCTCACCGCCGTTTGCCGCTAAAAGTCTGCCGTTCGCGAGGAATATAGGGTTAACGTTCATCCTATATTCCTCGTTCGCGTTACACTAGGGGTAACGTTCACCTATCGTTTATGTCAGAGGGGACAGCAATGGGTTGCAATCAAATCCTGGACCGTTATATCGAGCAGTTGATCGAAACCTCTACGCCGCAGGCGCCGGCTTGGAATATCGAAAAGATTCGCGCCGGCAAGGAGAACACCTGGAACTATATCGACGGCTGCATGATCAAGGCGCTCATCGAGCTGTACGAGATCACGGGCGAGCAGCGCTACCTGACCTTTGCCGATGACTACATCGATTTCTTTGTCCAGGACGACGGTACCATCAAGCATTACAACCCGCAGGAGTACAACCTCGATAACGTCAATGCGGGCAAGACCCTCTACAAGCTCTATGACCTGGTGGGCAAGCCCAAGTACCGTGCCGCCATGGACACCATCTACCGCCAGCTCGAAACCCAGCCGCGCACCAAAGAAGGCGTGTTTTGGCACAAGGCCGTCTATCCCAACCAGATCTGGCTCGATGGCATGTACATGGCCCAGCCGTTCTACATGCAGTACGAGCTGAGTTTCCACAACCGTCGTGCCTGCTCGGACAGCTTCCATATGTTCCAGGTCGTGCATGACCTGATGCGCAACCCCCTCAACGGTCTGTACTATCACGCTTACGACGCGAGCCGCAAACAGTTCTGGTGCGACCCGGTCACCGGCCTTTCGGCTAACTTCTGGCTGCGCGCCGAGGGCTGGTTTGCCATGGCGCTCATCGACACCTGGGAGCTTATGCCGCCTTCGATGTCGGCCGAGAAGGATGAGATCCGCAAGATGTTCCACGATCTGATCGACGCCATGCTGCCATATCAGGACGAGAAGACCGGCATGTGGCACCAGGTCATCAACCTGCCCAATATCGCCCCCAACTACCTGGAGGAGTCGGGCAGCGCCATCTTTGCCAACGCCATCATGAAGGGCGTGCGTCTGGGCGTGCTGGGCGAGCGTTACTACCAGTACGGCCGTCGCGCCTTCGACGGCATCTGCGAGACCTGCCTGTCCGAGCATGATGGCCAGCTGGCGCTCGACAACATCTGCCTGGTCGCGGGCCTGGGCAACACCGCGCACCGCGAGGGCACGTTTGATTACTACATGAGCGAGCCCGTGGTCAAAAATGATGCAAAGGGTGTGGCGCCGCTGGTGCTTGCCTATATCGAGACCATGCATCACGACAAGCTGGCCGGTAAACGCGATCCGCTCGCCCCCTCGGGCGTGTGCTCCATCGAGGACCCGTTTGGCGGATACACCCCGGGCATCAACGCTCATAAGGGATGTGAATAACGTGGGGGCTATTACTCCGGGTGTACGTTTGCACGACCTTCCGCAGGGGACTGTCGAGGAACGCATTCGTATGGCGGGAGAGCTGGGCTTTTCGTGCATTCAGCTGCCGAGCAAGGTGCTCTACGCATCGATGGGGATCGATCGAGGCGGCCTGACCCGCGAGCTTGCCGACCATTTGCGTGCGGTGCTCGACGAGGCAGGCGTTTCGGTCGCCGTGCTCGGCTGTTATAAGAATCTGGCGACGCCCGATCGCCAACAACTCATGGATAACTTTGCCGAGTACGAGGCGTGCTTGAACTTTGCCCAGATGCTCGGCGGATGCCCGGTTGGCACCGAGACCGGTCGCCCCAATGCGCAGAACCGCGTCGCGGACGACCGCATGACCGACGAGGCGCTCGATGCGTTTGCAGACGGACTTGCACACGTCTGCGATCGGGCCGAGGCCGTGGGCGGGCAAATACTGATCGAGCCCGGTTGGAACGAGACGGTTAACACGCCGGATCGCTGCCGTGAGGTGTTGGAGCGCGTCTCGAGCCCGTCGCTCGGCGTGATCTATGACCCGGTATCGCTGCTGCACCCCAGCGTCGTAGACGAAGCGCAGGAAATCACAGCGCGCATGCTCTACTTATGCGGCAGTAAGATCCGCGTGCTGCACGCCAAGGATTTTGAGGTCGTTGATAACGAGGACGAAGCCGGTTGGTGCGACGGTACGGGTTCACGCCTGGTGTGCCACGGCGTGGGCGAGACGGGACGATACGACTTTGAGCCCGTGGTGGCCTGGGCGGCTGCCGCCTGCCCTGGGATTCCCTGCGTGGTCGAGAACAGTGTGCCGGCGACGGCGGCTGACTGCCTGGCGACACTCGAGCACATGTCCGCTCGCTGCGGGGCTTCGCATCGCGAGTTATAGCATTGGCTTTTGCTGTGTCGGCAGATTGAGATTACCTGTATGGGGGCGGCGGTGAAGGGTCTTTATCGTCGCCCCCATTGGATTGCATTAAAAAGGGGAGTTGCGTGGCTATCCACATTGTCGAAGAGGCGAATCGTTGCCTAGGTTGTAAAAGGGCGTTCTGTCAGATTAAGGGCTGCCCGGTTCAGACGCCTATTCCACAGGTCATTGACCTGTTCAAACAGCGTCGTCTAGAAGAGGCGGGCGAGCTACTGTTCCAGAACAATCCCATGAGCGCGGTCTGCTCCATGGTTTGCAACCATTCGGGCCAGTGCGAGGGCGCGTGCATCCAGGGCCGCAAGGGCGCGCCCGTGCATTTTTCGAGCATCGAGAACTATATCTCCACGGCGTATTTGGACCGCAAAGAGTGGAAGGCCGCGCCGTCGTGCGGCAAGCAGGTCGCTGTGGTCGGCTCCGGCCCAGCCGGCATTACCGTGGCAATTAAGATGGCGCAGCTGGGTTGCGCCGTCACTGTTTTTGAGCAGCGGCCCGAGATCGGCGGCGTGCTGGAGTACGGTATCCCCGAGTTCCGTCTGCCGCGCTCGCTCGTGCAAAAGTACCGCCACGTGATGTGCTCGCTCGGCGTGCGCGTTCGCCCCTCGACCACCATCGGCGGTGCGCTCCACATCGACGACCTGCTGCGCGACGGCTACGATGCGGTCTTTGTCGGTACTGGTACCTGGCGAGCTCGAAAGCTGGGTATTCCCGGCGAGTCGCGCGGCAACGTGCTGTTTGGTATCGATTATCTGGTCGATCCCACGAGCGTGGCAATCGGGCAGAACGTGGCGGTTATCGGTGCCGGCAATGTGGCCATGGATGTTGCCCGCACGGCCCTGCGCTCGGGTGCCCGCAAGGTCACTGTGTATGCCCGTTCGCGCCACATCTCTGCGATTGACGACGAGGTCGAGTTGACCGAGCTTGACGGTGCCGAGATTGTGCGCGGCAAGGCGATCTGCGCCATCGATGATAACGGTCCGGTGTTCGAGACGGCTATCTTTGACGAGGACAACAATGTGGTGGGCTACGAGGAGGAGCTCGACCATGTGTCTGCCGACACAGTTGT
This sequence comes from uncultured Collinsella sp., assembly GCA_958403395.1. Taxonomy (GTDB): domain Bacteria; phylum Actinomycetota; class Coriobacteriia; order Coriobacteriales; family Coriobacteriaceae; genus Collinsella. The sequence goes on along the minus strand of CATXXF010000001.1, from coordinate 88,233 downwards.
GATTGCGGCTTCGCAGGTGCCCAAAGACAAGCTTGTGCTTACGACGGGCGGCCTGGAGACCGACCATCGTGGCCTGCTTTCGGTCGACGAGAACGGCATGACAACGGTGCCTGGCGTCTTTGCCGCCGGCGACGTGGTCAACGGCCCGCTCACCGTGGTCCACGCCGTAGCTGGCGCCAAGCTCGCCGTCGAAGGCATGACTACCTATCTGGGCCTCTAACTCCATCCCACCCATCAGTTGCGGTGAAATACGGACTGTTTTGGCTGCCAAAAGCCTCATCTACTCCGTATTCCACCGCAACTTTTTTTGTGAGGTGGGCTAGAGACGCTGCATGCGGTACCCGACACCCATGTGCGTCTGAATCATCTTGGGGTGAGAGGGGTCTGCCTCGATCTTCTTGCGCAGGGTGCGCATGAACACGCGCAGGCTCGCCAGATCGCTGTCCCAGCTCGTGCCCCATATCTCGCGGGTGATGAAGGTGTGGGTGAGCACCTTGTCGACGTTTTTTGCCAGAAGGACGAGCAATTTGTACTCGGTTGGGGTGAGCGAGAGCTCGCGTCCGTCTTTCGTCGCGTATCCCGCGGCGTAGTCGATATGCAGCGGACCGTTGTCGAACGTGCTCGCTTCTGTCGACTCGCTCGACGTCATCGAGGAGCGCCTCAAATTCGCACGGACGCGCGCGAGCAACTCATCCACAGAAAAGGGCTTGGTGAGGTAGTCGTCTGCCCCTGCGTCAAGTGCTGCAATCTTGTCGGAATCTTCGGTGCGCGCCGAAATGACGATAATGGGGACTGCCGACCAGCTTCGGATTTTCGTGATGACCTCGATACCGTCAATGTCGGGAAGGCCGAGGTCGAGCATGATGAGGCTGGGGCCGTGCGACACCGCATCCATGATGGCGGCCTGGCCGTTGCAAACCTTGCTCACGACATAGCCGTGGAGGTCAAGCGCGGTCGAAACGAGGTTTTGAACGGTCAGGTCATCTTCGACCAGGAGGATGCGTGACTTAGCGGCATTATTCATGAATCTCGATCTCCTCGGCGGGCAGGGTAAAACGGAAGACGGCCCCATGGGGGTGGTTGTCGCGAACTTCGATGACGCCGCCATGCGCCTCCACGATGGAGCGGCAGAGCGACAGCCCAAGGCCGATGCTTCGACGCGAATCCACGGGCTGCGTATTGCTTGAGGTGAAGAAACGCTCAAAGATATGAGGCTTGTCGCAGTCTGCCACACCCGGCCCATCGTCTGCGACGTCCACGACGACGAACGCACCCTCGCGACGTGCGCTGATGGTGACAGTCGAGTCCTCGGGCGTGTATTTGAAGGCGTTCATGATGAGATTCGTAAGCACCTGCATGATGAGATGGACGTCGATGCGCACCAGCAGGATGTCGTCAGTGTGCTCGATGGTGACGGTACGTCCATGCGATGCTTGGGCGACATGGCTGAGGGCGGCCTCGATGACCTCGTCGATGAGCTCGGATGTGAAGTTGAGGCGAATGGTGCCGTCCTCGACGCGTGTGATGGCGAGGAGGTTCTCCACGGTATCGATAAGCCAGAGGGAGTCGTCGTAGATGGCATCGGCAAGATCGCAGCGTTGTTCGAGGCTGAGCTTTTCGTCGCTCTTCCGAAGGATTGCCGCAGATCCGGATATAGCCGTGAGGGGTGTTCTCAAATCGTGGCCGATGGAGCGCAAAAGGTTGGCGCGCAGCTGCTCGTTTTTCGCCAAGACCGCAGCCTCTTCGCGCTCTTGCGCCGCCCGGTCGCTTTCGAGCGCCAAGGCGCATTCACCTACGATAGATAGGACGATCGAATGCTCGAAGGCTTCGATCTCGCGCCCCTCCAGGGCGATGCCGATGACACCGAATACCTTGTCGCCGGTGCGAACCGCGAGGTAGAGACAGCGCGCCTCAGGCAGGGTCCGCGTGCTTGCGCCCGCGCGCTTGTTGTTGGTGTAGGTCCAGGTTGCAACGGCGCGCTCGTAGTCGGTGAGCAGCGACGCGGATCGGTTTTCGGTGCCAGCGGACTCATAGAGCGCCTTGCCGAGCGTGCCGTGTTCGGCGGTGTAGAAGACCACGTCGAGTTTTAGCAGTTTGATGAGTTGGTTCATGGCGACGCGGGCGCACTCCTCCGCGCTATGGGCTTGCTGCAAGAGCTGGTTCGTTTCGAGGAGTACGCGCGTTTTGAATGCGTTCTCGGCGGAGGTACGGGCGTTGTCGGCGATGCGTGCAGTTAACTCGCCGGCGACCATAGCGGTAGCGAACATGATGCCGAACGTGACCAGATAGCTTCGGTCGTAGCTGGCGAGCGAAAACAGAGGCGTGACGAAGCAGAAGTTGTAAAGCACTACAGAGAGCACGCTCGATACGATCGTGCAGATACGCCCCGTCGTGGTGACGGCGGTCAGCAGGGCCGTGAGGATATAGAGGGATATGATGCTGGAATCGGCAAATCCCAGATGGCGGAAAGCCGTGCCGATCGCCGTGGCGACAAGAGAGAGGGCCAGCGTGCGAAGCACGTTTCGGCTGCTGGGCGGCTGCAGGGCGAGTGCACGGCGGCGTCCTTTGGGCCGGGAGGGCGGAGTCGACTGGTCTGGAATGATGTAAATGTCGAGGTTCGGGGCGAATGTTATGAGCTGTTCTACGAGAGATTTGCGGCCAAAGAGGGCCTGACGGACGCTGCTGCGCTCGCCCGTGCGCCCCATGACGATCTTCGAAATACCCGACAGGCGCGCGAACTCGGAGATCTGAAACGCGATGTCGTCGCCATAGACGGTTTCCATATGTGCTCCGAGCTGCTCGGCTAGGGCGATATTGGCTGCAAGCTTGGTGCGCTCATTATCGCTCATGGCTTGCGTGTGCGGGCTCTCTACGAACAGGGCGACGAGCTCGCTGCGAAACGCTTTCGCCATGCGCGCTGCGGCACGGACGATGCGGGGATTGGTCGGCGCCGGGGAGACGCAGACTAAGATACGCTCCCTGGTGTAGTAGTCACGGTTTCCCAGCACGCGTGCGGCGTCTGTGAGGTGGCCGGTGCGATCGGCGCAGCGGCGCAGCGCGATTTCTCGGAGTGCGGTGAGGTTCTCGACGGTAAAAAAATGTTGTTGCGCTCGGTCGGCTTGTGCGGGACGGTAGACGAGACCGGCGCGAAGGCGCTCAAGTAGGTCTTCGGGCTCTATGTCGACGAGCTCGACCTGGTCGGCATCATCGAAGATACGGTCGGGGATTCGTTCGCTCACGACAACGCCGGTGATGGATGCAACCATGTCGTTTAGGCTCTCGATATGCTGAACGTTCACGGTCGTATAGACGTCGATGCCCGCATGTAGAAGTTCCTCGACGTCTCGATAGCGTTTGTCGTGGCGAGACCCCGGCGCATTCGTATGGGCGAGCTCGTCGACAAGGATGAGCTGAGGGGCGCGTTCGATAGCCGCATCTAGGTCGAACTCGCTGAGCGCAATGCCATTGTGCTCGATGAGTTTACAGGGCACGTTCTCAAGCCCTTGTGCAAGATGGGCAGTTGCCGGACGTTCGTGCGGCTCGATGTATCCCGCGACGACGTCGACACCTCGCCGCTTGGCGGCGTGGGCGGCTTGAAGCATCGCATAGGTTTTGCCTACGCCGGCAGCGTAGCCAAAGAAAATCTTGAGGTGTCCCCGGCTGGTTCGAGCGTCATCGGCGACCTCGTCTTTCTCAATTGCCTTGAGGATGAGGTCTGGATTGACGCGAGTGTCCGATGCGTCGCGCTGCATAGCGTAGCCTTTCTGAAGCGTTGTCCATGCGTGCATACGCGGTGAGGACGCCACTGTATGCTCGCGTGGTCGAGTATAGGCGCACTGCAGCCGCAATAGTGCTTTCTACCTGCATCTTTACGGCATCTTAAGGACGTGAGCCCCGGCCCTCACGCCTCTTTAATCCCTAGAAGCGTTTACTGTCCCCAGACGCTTGCGAGAGCAGGCGTCCGAGACATCGGACCGCGCGTGAAAGGGGCGGTAAATGGACATCCTCAGTCCCATCATCGGAGTCGTCTGCATTGGACTCTTTATCTATTACATCTACATTCTGATGAGGAGTGATTCGTAAACTATGGATGCTGCGATTCAGTACATCTTGTACTTTGCCGTGCTCGTCGTCTTGGCCGTTCCGCTCGGTCGGTTCATGGCCCATATCATGGATGGTGAGCATACGTTCCTGTCGCCTGTGATTGCTCCTGTGGAGCGTGGCGTCTATCGTCTGCTTCGCATCGACGCGGCAGAGCAGATGGGGTGTAGGCGCTATCTGGCGAGCGTGCTGGTCTTTTCGGGGATCGGCCTCGTGGCTCTTGTGACACTCCAGGTGCTTCAGTCTTTCTTGCCAGGCAATCCCCAGCACCTGCCGGGTGTGTCATGGGACCTGTCGTTTAATACGGCTGCTTCCTTCATAACCAACACCAACTGGCAATCCTATTCCGGTGAGACCACCCTGTCCTACTTTGTGCAGTTCATGGGCCTCACCGTGCAAAACTTCTTGTCCGCCGGCACCGGTATTGCGGTCATGTTCGCGCTCATCCGCGGTTTCCGTCAGGTCAAGGAGCAGGGTCTGGGTTCCTTCTGGGTCGACCTCACCCGCACCGTCCTGTATGTGCTCATCCCGCTGAACCTCGTGTTCGGCATCTGCCTGGCTGCCGGTGGCGTTATCTCCAATTTTCAGCCGGCTCAGAAGGCTGAGCTCGTAGAGCCCGTTGCTGTCCAGCCTAATGCAGACGGCGGTTGGAGCGTTATCGACGGCGCCCAGATCGAGGGCGACACGGTCAAGGTCGACGGCAAGGTCGTCGAGGGCGCCCGCGTGGTCACCGAGCAGTTTTTGCCCCAGGGTCCTGCGGCCAGCCAGGTTGCCATCAAACAATCCGGCACCAACGGCGGCGGCTTCTTTGGCGCGAACTCTGCGCATCCGTATGAGAACCCCAATGCCTTCACCAACATCATCGAGATGACCAGCTTGCTGCTGATTCCGGTCGCCTGCTGCTTCACCTTCGGCATCGGTGTCAAGAATGCCAGGCAGGGCAAGGCCATCTTCGCGGCGATGTTTATCCTGCTCGTGGTCTTTACCGGCATCATCGCCGTTAACGAGCATATGGGTACGCCGCAGCTGGCAGATGGCGGCGCGGTCAACATCGAGATGACCGATGGCCAGGCGGGCGGCAACATGGAGGGCAAGGAGAGCCGCTTTGGCATCGCCTCCTCTTCTACCTGGTCCGCTTTCACGACGGCTGCTTCCAACGGCTCGGTCAACTCCATGCACGACTCCTACACCCCGCTCGGCGGGTTTGTCCAGATGCTCCAGATAGCGCTGGGCGAGGTGGTGTTCGGCGGCGTGGGCTGCGGCCTGTACGGCATGATCGGCTTCGCCATCCTCACGGTATTTATCGCCGGCCTTATGGTCGGCCGCACGCCCGAGTTCCTGGGCAAGAAGATCGAGCCGACCGAGATGCGCTGGGCGGTGGTTCTGTGTCTCGCCACCCCGTTCGCCATTCTGGTGAGCTCCACTATCGCCTGCATGGTGCCCGGTCTTGTCGACCAACTCAACAACGGCGGGGCGCATGGCTTCTCCGAGGTCCTGTACACCCTTACTTCGGCTGGCGGCAACAACGGCTCCTCATTCGCCGGCATGAACTGCAACATCCCGTGGATCAACGTGCTGCTGGGTATCGAGATGCTGTTCGCGCGGTTCCTGCCGATTGCGGGCACGCTCGCCATCGCGGGTTCGCTGGCCGGGAAGGGCAAGGTCGCCGAGGGCGCCGGCACGCTTTCCACCACCAATGCCATGTTCGTGTTCCTGCTGGTATTCGTCGTTCTGCTGATTGGCGCCCTGAGCTTCTTCCCGGCGTTGGCGCTTGGTCCCGTTGCCGAATTCTTCCAGATGGTTGCGTAAAGGAGTCGCAGATTTATGGCTATGCAAAAAGACATGATGAGCCGTGCGGTGCGCGATTCATTTGCCAAGCTTGACCCCCGTGTCCAGGTCCAAAACCCGGTCATGTTCCTGGTGTGGCTGTCGGCCGCCATGACCTCCATTCTGGCTATCGCCTCAATTATTGGGGTACAGGACGCCGACGTCCCCACGTACTATGTGATCGCCATTGCCGTCATTCTCTGGCTGACCGACCTCTTTTCAAATTTTGCCGAGGCGCTTGCCGAGGGCCGCGGTAAGGCGCAGGCAGATTCCCTGCGCGCGGCGAAAAAGGACGTCGAGGCCCATCGCATCGAGTCCGTCGAGGATAAGGACCGCTTCACGGTCGTTCCCGGTACCGAGCTCTCACGCGGGGATCTGGTGGTCGTGCGCGCCGGCGAGCAGATTCCGGGAGACGGCGATGTCATCGAGGGTGCCGCCTCGGTTGATGAGTCGGCCATCACCGGCGAGTCTGCACCCGTGGTTCGTGAGGCTGGCGGCGACCGTTCTGCCGTCACTGGCGGCACTACCGTGCTTTCCGATTGGATTGTGGTGAAAATTACCAGCGAGCCTGGCCAGAGCTTCCTGGATAAGATGATCGCCATGGTCGAGGGCGCCGCCCGCAAGAAGACCCCCAACGAGGTCGCGCTCGAGATCTTTCTGGTTGCTCTGTCCGTCATCTTCATCCTCGTGACGATCGCACTGTATTGCTACTCGAGTTTCTCTGCAGGGCTCAACGGTATGGCGAATCCCACCGCTGTGACCACGCTCGTTGCCTTGCTCGTCTGTCTGGCGCCCACCACCATTGGTGCGCTGCTGTCCGCCATTGGCATCGCCGGCATGAGCCGACTGAACGAGGCCAACGTGCTGGCCATGTCCGGCCGCGCCATCGAGGCCGCCGGCGACGTCGACATCCTCATGCTCGATAAGACCGGTACCATCACCTTGGGCAACCGCCAGGCCGCTGAGTTCATTCCGGTCGACGGTGTCGATCCGGCAGAACTCGCCGATGCCGCGCAGCTGTCCTCTCTGGCGGATGAGACCCCCGAGGGCCGCTCCATCGTCGTGCTCGCCAAGGAGCAGTTTGGGCTGCGCGGCCGCACACTCGAGGATAAGGGCATGGAGTTCATCCCCTTCACCGCGGCGACCCGCATGTCCGGTGTGAACTACGCCGACAGCGAGATTCGCAAGGGTGCGGCCGATTCCGTTCGCGCTTATGTGGAGGCTGCCGGAGGAGTGTTTTCGAAGGAGTGCGACGAGGCCGTCGAACGCATTGCGAAGGTGGGCGGCACCCCGTTGGTCGTGGCAAAGGACCGACGTGTGCTGGGCGTCGTCTACCTTAAGGACATCATCAAGTCCGGCGTGAAGGAGAAGTTCGCCGACCTGCGCCGCATGGGTATCAAGACCATCATGGTGACGGGTGATAATCCGCTGACGGCCGCCGCCATCGCAGCCGAGGCGGGCGTGGACGACTTCCTGGCCGAGGCCACCCCCGAGGGCAAGCTCGAGAAGATCCGCGCGTTCCAGCATGAGGGCCATCTGGTCGCGATGACCGGCGACGGCACCAACGACGCGCCGGCGCTGGCGCAGGCGGATGTCGCCGTGGCCATGAACACGGGAACCCAGGCTGCCAAGGAGGCCGGCAACATGGTCGACCTCGACTCCAGCCCCACCAAGCTCATCGATATCGTGCGTATCGGCAAGCAACTGCTCATGACCCGCGGCTCGCTCACGACCTTCTCGGTCGCCAACGACGTCGCCAAGTATTTCGCCATTATCCCGGCGCTATTCTCGCCGATCTACCCCGGGTTGGACGCCCTCAACATCCTGGGGCTCACCAGCCCGTTGACTGCCGTGCTGTCCGCCATTATCTACAACGCGCTGGTCATCGTCGCGCTGATTCCTGCCGCCCTGAAAGGCGTGAAGTACCGCGAGCTTTCGTCCGGCCAGCTGCTGACCCACAACCTGCTGGTGTGGGGTCTGGGCGGTATCGTGGCGCCGTTCGTATTCATCAAGATTATCGACATGCTGCTGGCCTTGTTCGGCATTGGCATGATGTAGACGGAGGTTTGTATGTTCAAAGGTATCGCATCGCGCGCACTTGGCGTGTTCGCGCTGTTTACCATCGTCTGCGGCCTGGGATACACGCTCGTGGTGACCGGCGTCGCGCAGCTTGCGTTTCCGTACCAGGCGAACGGATCGCTTATTACGGTCGACGGCAAGGTTGTGGGTTCCGAGCTCATCGGCCAGAACTTCGATGATGAAGCCCACATGTGGGGTCGTATCCAGAACGTGTCAATTGTCGAAGGCGAAGACGGCGAACTCATGGCGTATGGTGCCCCGTCCAACCTGTCCCCGGCGAGTGAGGAGTATCGGCAGCTGATAGATGCGCGCGTGAAGAAGATTCGCGCCGCCAATCCCGATGCCGATATGGACGCTGTGCCCGTCGACCTGGTGACGTGTTCGGGGTCCGGCCTCGACCCGGAGATCTCTCCGGATGCCGCCGAGTACCAGGTCCCGCGCCTTGCCAAAGCCACGGGCAAAAGTGAGGACGAGGTGCACGACATCATCGCCGCGTGCACCAAGGGTCGTTTCCTCGGCGTGTTCGGCGAGCCCACGGTCAACGTGCTCAAGGTGAACCTTATGCTGGACGGCGTGCTGTAGGTGAAGGAGCGGCGGATGAGGGCATGACTGACTATCTGAGCCCTCAATTCCACTCCGCCCATCAGTTGCGGTGAAATACGGACTGTCTTGGCTGTCAAAAGCCTCGGCTGCCCCGTATTTCACCGCAACTTTTTGGGGTTGAGCAGAGGCTGGGGGAACGCGCACGGTCGGGTGCTGCGCGGTTGATGGTACGATAGGTACGTCAGCAACTGCCGCCGAGCGGCTCAAATGAAAGGAACCCTGTATGGAGTCCTCCGCCTACCCGATGCTCTTTAGTCCGATCAAGGTCGGTACGACCGAGGTCAAGAACCGCGTCTTTATGCCGCCGGTGTCCACCAACCTGGCCGATCATGGCTATGTGACCGACGACTTGGTCGATCATTACCGTGCCCGCGCCAAGGGCGGCGTGGGCCTCATCATTACCGAGGTCGTGACGGTCGAGCCCACCTATACCTATCTGCCGGGTGACATGTGCTGCTACGACGACACGTTTATCCCTGGCTGGGAAAAGCTCGCCGCCGCCGTGCATGAGTATGGCTGCAAGATCATGCCGCAGCTCTTCCACCCCGCCTACATGGCCTTTAACATTCCGGGTACGCCGCGCCTGATCGCTCCGTCCTTTGTGGGCCCGTCCTATGCCCGCGAGGCGCCGCGCCCCATTACGGTCGATGAGATTCACGAGCTCACGCATCAGTTTGGCGACGCTGCCGTGCGTATGCAGAAGGCCGGTGTCGATGGCGTCGAGGTCCATGCGGCGCACGCCCACGGCATGCTCGGCGGTTTCTTGACCCCGCTCTATAACAAGCGTACCGATGAGTACGGCGGCTCGCTCGACGCCCGCATGCGCTTTTTGCTCGAGGTCATCGCCGAGATTCGCGAGCGCTGCGGCAAGGACTTTATCATCGACGTCCGCATCTCGGGCGATGAGTACACCGATGGCGGCCTGACCCTCAACGACATGATCTATGTCTCGCGTCGCTTGGAGAAGGCCGGCGTCGACATGATTCACGCGTCGGGCGGTACCACCATCAAGCGCGGTTCCGCAATTCCCGCCGCCGGTACTCAGCAGGCCTCGCATGCCGCCTGCTCGCGCGAGATCAAAAAGCACGTCAACATTCCCGTTGCCACCGTCGGACGCATTAACGAGGCTTGGATCGCCGAGGAGCTGATCGAGGACGGTGCCGCCGACATCTGCATGATGGGCCGCGCCAATCTGTGTGATGCCGAGTTCTGCAACAAGGCCGCTGCCGGCAACGCCGACGATATTCGCCCCTGCATTGGCTGCCTGCGCTGTCTGAACGGCATTATGTTTGGCAAACGCATCTCCTGCACCGTTAATCCGGACGTGGAGCGCGACGAGGCTGGCTACGAGCCTGCCGCCGAGGCCAAGAACGTGCTCGTTGTGGGCGCTGGTCCTGCGGGCATGGAGGCGGCGTTCATTGCCGCCAAGCGCGGCCACAACGTGGTGCTCGTGGACAAGCAGGACGAACCGGGCGGCGAGATGCGTATCGCAGCCGTTCCGCCGGCAAAGCAGGAACTCACCCGTGTGATCAAGTATCAGTATCGCCGTCTTGCTGAGGCGGGCGTGAAGTGCGTATTTGGCACCGAGCTTACTGCCGAGGACATTCAGCGTGACTACGCGGGCTACGAGGTTGTCCTGGCCTATGGCGCCGAGCCCATCGCCCCGGCCTTCATGCAGGGATTTAAGCAGGTCATGACGGCTGACGACCTGTTGGGCGGCAAGGCTTTCCCGGGCAAGAAGATTGTCATCGTGGGCGGCGGCACCGTCGGTTGCGAGACGGCCGACTACCTGGCCCCGTTGGTCAACGATCTGTCGCCGGCCAATCGCGACGTCACCGTCATCGAGATGACCAAGACGCTCGCCGCCAACGAGGGCGGCGCCGGTCGCGCGGTGCTCATCACGCGCATGCTCTCCAAGGGCGTTCACGTGCTGACCGAGGCCAAGGTGACCGAGATTACCGAGGATGCCATCAGCTACGAGAAGGACGGCGAGGTCCACACCATCGCCGATGCCGATACGCTGGTACTTGCCATGGGCTATCGTCCCAATACCAAGTTGGCCGACGACCTTGCTGCAGCCGGCGTTACCACCCACGTGTTGGGTGATGCCAACAAGTGCGGCAACATCCGCGACGCCATCGGCGACGGCTACAAGATTGCCTGCGAGCTCTAGTTAATCCCTTGGTGCATGGGGCCTGTCCCCGCGGCGTCAGTCGGTAGACAGCAAAAAGCGGCGGTCGTCCCGTACGTGGGACGACCGCCGCTTGCGTTAGCTGCAATGAGTCGTGCGATTAGAGGCCCAGGATCTTCTTGACCTTGGCGATGATGGCCTCGTCGGTGGCGTTGGCAAAGAAGTACTCCTGGAAGTGCTCGCCGGCAAGTGCGCCCTTCACCAGGTCCTGATCGATCTCGCCCAGGACGTCGACGAGCGGACGCATGGTCACAGCGCGGACGCCGTCGAGGATCTTCTTGTTGCGCTGCTCGGGCTCAACACGCTCGGCAGGATAGCCGTTGCCCGAACCAAAGCCAAAGAGCTTCTCAAAGGTGTACTCGAGGTTGAGCTCCTGGCCCCAGCCGTTCTTGAGGGCGAAGGGCATGGCGACAGCGTTACCGTCGTTGACCTGGGCAAAGGTGTAGGCATCGAGCGGGTCGGCAACATGGCCGCACAGCACGCCGGGGAAGGAGTTGCAGGCGAGCATGGCGCCCTCGCCGGTGCCACAGCCGGTCACGACGTAGTCGGCGGCGCCGGAGTTGAGCAGCACGGCGGCCAGGATGCCGTTCTGCACGTAGGTGAGGGGCTTGGAGTCGGCGTCGGCATACATGCCATAGTTAAAGACGGTGTGGCCCATGGGCTCGACAACCTTCTTAAGGGCAGCCTCGATCATGGGGTTCTTGGAGTTCTGAGAGTTCTCATTGATCAGAGCGATCTTCATTGCGAATTACCTTTCTATTTCTAACTTGCGGTGAAATACGGACTGTTTTGCCTGATAGAAGCCAAAACCAATCCTTATCTCACCGCAACTCAAATGAAAAACGAGTGGATGAAACCTGATATGGGCAGTTGCGGCGACGCTTATTGAGGCTGCTTGCCGATGTAGGCCAAGATTCCGCCGTCGACGTAGAGGATGTGGCCGTTGACGAAGTTCGACGCGTCGGAAGCCAAGAACACGGCGGGGCCCTTCAGATCCTCGGGCGTGCCCCAACGGGCGGCCGGCGTCTTGGCAATGATGAACTGGTCAAACGGGTGGCGGCTGCCGTCGGGCTGCGTCTCGCGCAGCGGTGCGGTCTGCGGCGTGGCGATGTAGCCGGGTCCAATGCCGTTGCACTGGATATTGGCCTCGCCAAACTCCGAGCAGATGTTCTTGGTGAGCATCTTGAGTCCGCCCTTGGCCGCGGCATAGCCGGCGATGGTCTCGCGGCCCAGCTCGCTCATCATCGAGCAGATGTTGATGATCTTGCCGTGGCCCTTGGCGATCATGCCGGGCAGGCAGGCCTTGGACACGATAAACGGTGCGTTGAGGTCGATATCGACGACGCGGCGGAAGTCCTCGGCGCTCATGTCGAGCATCGGGGTACGCTGGATAACGCCGGCGTTGTTGACCAGGATGTCGGGCGTGGTGCCAAAGTCGGCCTCGATCTTGGCGATGAGCTCGGCGACGACGGCCTCGTCGGTGACGTCTGCCACGTAACCATGAGCCTCAAAGCCCAGCTCGCGGTAGTGCTTCTCGGCCTCGGCTACCTTGTCGGCGTGACGTGCGTTAAAGGCGATCTTGGCGCCGGCCTCTCCGAGCGCCTCGGCGATGGCCATGCCAATGCCATAGGTGGCGCCGGTTACCAGTGCGACCTTGCCGTCCAGACGGAAGCTGTCCATAAGATCAGACATAGCGATCCTTTCAAAAGAAACGTTCATCTATATAAGTCTTGCTTTTCATACAAGGTCAGTATAGGAGAAGAGGAGGATTTAAAAATCAGATTCTCCTAAAATCAGGTGAACGTTCACTTTTAAAAGGTAAACGGTGATCTCGCCCTTGCCGCGCGGACGTTTATTCGCTCTGTTCCTGCGTGCCCTCTGCGATCATGTTGCGGTTGTACACCAGATGCAAATACATCGCATCGTGCGCTGCGGTGGGATTGCGCGCGGCGATGGCGTCGGCCACGCCACGGTGGGTGCGGATGGTCTCCTCAACCAGCTTTTTGCCGGTCACGTCAATAAACAGGGGGACAGACGCCTTGAGCACGCCCATTAGGCGGGGAACGACGAGGTTTCCGGAGCTCTCGGCAATGGCATTGTGGAACGCGGTGTCGGCGGCGGAGTAATCCTCACCGGCCTCGGCCAGGCGCTCGGATTCGTCGCAGAGCTCTTTGATACAGACGACCTGGTCGTTGGTTGCGTGCTCGGCTGCCATGCGTGCAATCTGCGGCTCGATCATAAAGCGCACCTCGAGTAGGTCGCGCGCCAGACGCTGCTTGTCGTCGATAAAGGTAAAGCCCAGCGGGTCGTCGGCAACGCCGGGGTTTGATGCCACATAGGTGCCCGAGCCCTGCTTAATGCGCACGATGTTGCGCGACTGCAGCAGCTTCATGGCTTCGCGTACGGTGCTCCTGCCAGCACCCAGGCGCTCGACGAGCACAGCCTCCTTGGGCAGGCGGTCGCCTTGCTCAAGATGCTCATCCAGGATCAGTTGAATGATTTTATCTGCTATCTGCTCGGGGAGTCCCGAATCGGCTCGTGCCACGCTTCACCTCATATCAAAAGAATTCATCAGAGCTATTCTAGCTCATTTACAGAAGCCGCGGTGGTTCGCTCCGACAATGGAGAGCTGTAAGTAGCTGTTTACCGTCAAAAACAGATCGTTCAGGAAATACATCAGATGTATTTTGAAAAAAGTTTCCTTTTTAAACATCAGACCTATTGAAAACACGCTATAGTCTAAGGCGAATTCAAAAGGTCTGATGAATTGGAGGAAAGATGTCAGACCCAACGTTTATGGCCGACCCCACCAGGCTGGTCATCGCCGCTATCGTGGGCATCGCGCTGCTGCTTGCGCTCATCATTAAGTTCAAGCTGCATCCTGTGCTTTCGATGATGGTCTCGGCGCTCGCGATCGGCATCGGCGCCGGTATGCCGCTCGACCTGGTGGCGGACACTGTCACCAAGGGCGTGGGAACCACGCTGCAAAACATCGCCCTGCTCATTGGCCTCGGCTCGATGTTTGGCCAGATTCTTGAGGAGAGCGGCGGCGCCAAGAAGATCGCCCAGACCTTCATCGATACCTTTGGGCAGGGTCATTCCAGCTGGGCGCTGGGCATTACCGGTCTGGTTATCGGCACTACGGTGTTCTTTGAGGCCGGCGTGGTCGTTTTGATCCCACTTGCGTTTAGCGTGGCATCCCAGACCAAGAAGTCGACGCTCTACTACGGCATCGCGCTGCTCGCGGGACTGGCCGCTGGCTATGCGTTTGTGCCGCCTTCGGCCGGTTCGGTTCTGGTCGCCGGCACGCTCGGTGTCGACCTGGGCACCATGATTCTTGTCGGTATCCCTACCGCCTTCATCGCCATGGCGATCGCCGGCGTCATCTGGGGCCGCAACGTGGGCGGTCGCATCTTTACCGATGTTCCGGAGCACTTTACCTCTGCCGAGGGCGCGAGCGACGAAAAGGAGCTTCCCTCCTTTGGCATGGTGCTTGCCATCGTGCTCACGCCGCTTTGTCTGATTTTGCTGGGCACGCTGTCTTCTTATATCCCCATGCCCGCCGAGCTCGCCTCGATTCTCGCCTTCCTGGGCAAGCCGTTCGTCGCTTTGACGCTCGCCACGCTCGTCGCGATGTATCTGCTGGGCGCGCGCCGCGGCTACTCCGGCGCCGAGCTCAAGGCCTTGCTCGACCGCTCTCTTAAGCCCGTCGGCATGATCTTGCTGGTTATCGCTTGCGGCGGCGTCATTCGCTGGATGCTGCAGGACTGCGGCTTGGGCCAAGTTATTGGCCCTATGCTCGAGGCTTCACCGCTGCCTTTGGTGGTTGTTGCCTTTTTGATTGCCGTCATGGTGCGTGCCTCTGTCGGCAGCTCCATCGTCGCTATGACTATGGCATCGGGCATTATGGCCGCCATGCCCGCGGTTGCCGGTGCTTCGGTGCTCATGCGTGCCGCTATCTGTCTTGCCATCTGCGGCGGTGCCACGGCCCTCTCGCACGTCAACGATGCCGGTTTTTGGATGTGCTCCTCGTTCCTGGAGATTGACGAGAAGACCACCCTCAAGTCCTGGACCGTTATGGAGACGCTCATCGGCCTTTCGGGCCTCGCCTGCGCCCTGGTGATCTCGTTCTTCGCCTAGTCGGGCATCTTTTGCCGAGCGCATCGCTCGGCAACCACCTACACCAGATTTAATCACCAACGATTGGTACAACCGTTCAAACCAAAAGAGGAGAACATCATGGACGAGAAGACCAAGGCACAGATTCAGCAGGAGGCAGCCGACTTGGTTGCCAAGCTGCAGCCGCGTTCCGGCAAGTTTCGCACCATCAGCCCCGAGATGGACCCGCTGCGTCTGGGCTCTGGCTGGTCCATCGAGGATCTGGACAAGCCGCAGGTCATTATCGAGTCGACGTTCGGCGACTCGCACCCGGGTTCTGCCGGCCTGTTTGAGTTGGTCGAGGAGGTCCGTGCCGGCGTTGCCGAGGCTGGCGGTCACGGTGCCCGTTACTTCTGCACCGATATCTGCGACGGCGAGGCCCAGGGCCACGACGGCATTAACTACTCGCTGCCCAGTCGCGACATGATCGCCAACATGATCGAGATCCATGCCAAGGCCACCCCGTTCGACGCCGGCGTCTTTGTCGCCAGCTGCGATAAGGGCCTACCTGCGAACCTCATGGCCATGGGCCGCATCAACATCCCCTCCATCGTCGTTACCGGCGGTGTCATGGATGCAGGCCCCGACCTGCTGACCCTGGAGCAGCTCGGCGCGATTTCTGCCCGCTACGAGCGCGGCGAGATTTCCCGCGAGGAGCTTGAGTATGCCAAGCACAACGCATGCCCCAGCTGCGGCGCCTGCTCGTTTATGGGCACCGCGTCGACCATGCAGGTTACCGCCGAGGCCCTAGGCCTTATGCTCCCCGGTACCGCCCTGCTGCCCGCTACCAGCTCCGACCTGCGCGAGTTTGCCCGCGAGGCCGGCCGTCAGTCCGTGTGGCTCTCCGAGCACAACCTGTGCCCGCGCGACATCGTGACCAAGGAGTCCTTCGAGAACCTCATCATGGTCCACGGCGCCATCTCCGGTTCCACCAACTCGCTGCTGCACATCCCCGCGATTGCCCGCGAGTTTGGCATCGAGATGTCCGCCGACGACTTCGATCGTCTGCACCGTGGCGCCCACTACCTGCTCAACGTTCGTCCCGCAGGCGAGTGGCCGGCGCAGTTCTTCTATTATGCGGGCGGCGTGCCGCGCATCATGGAGGAGATCAAGTCGATGCTCCACCTCGATGTCATGACCGTCACCGGCAAGACCCTCGGCGAAAACCTCGAGGACCTTAAGAACAACGGTTACTACGAGAAGTGCGGCCGCTACCTGGAGAAGTGGAACCTCAAGCGCGAGGACATCATCCGTCCGTTCGACCAGGCCTTCGGCACCGACGGTTCCATCGCCATCCTTCACGGCAACCTTGCCCCCGAGGGTGCCGTCGTCAAGCACACCGTCGTTCCGCGCGAGATGTTCCAGGCTACGCTCAAGGCCCGTCCGTTCGACTGCGAGGAGGACGCCATTCATGCCGTCCTGACGCATGAGGTCAAGCCCGGCGATGCCGTTATCATTCGCTATGAGGGTCCCAAGGGTTCCGGCATGCCCGAGATGTTCTACACCACTGAGGCTATCGCCAGCGATCCCGAGCTGGGTGCGAGCATTGCCCTGATCACCGATGGCCGCTTCTCCGGCGCCTCCAAGGGCCCGGCTATCGGTCACGTTTCGCCCGAGGCTGCCGTGGGCGGCCCGATTGCCCTGATCGAGGAAGGCGATCTGATCCAGATCAACATCCCTGAGCGCTCGCTGTCCATCGTGGGCATCGCCGGCAAGGAGATGGAGCCGGCCGAGGTTGACGCCGTCCTGGCCGAGCGTCGAGCCGCTTGGAAACCCAAGGCTAATCGCTATACCTCCGGCACGCTCAAGTTCTTTACCGAGCATGCAGTTTCCGCCATTCAGGGTGGCTACATGGAGTAGCGCACGTACGCATCGAATTTCTCCTCTCATAGATGTGCGGCACAAAGAGCCCCGAGTTCAGCCTGTCACCGGGGCGCGTTGTTCAGCGCCGCCGGGGCGCTCCACTCAAACGACAAGAGACGTCTTACGCAAGCGCCCGCGTCCGTGGATAAAACCACGGGCGTGGGCGCTTCACTTTATTCCCAGCCGCTTTATTCCCAGCCCTTCCACACGTCAGGCTCGTAGCCAACGGTTGCCTGGCGGCCGTTGCGAACGATGGGCTCACGAAGAATCTGCTGGTTATCGAGCACCTTTTCGAACTTCTGGTCGGCAGCAAGATACTGTACGAGCGCAACCGTGTCGGCATCTTTCGCCTTTGGATCGATCACAGCGTCGATCCCGCCGACGGCGCGCGCCGGCGACACGCTCGCAGCTGCACACATAGCCGATGTACAAGCTCGCCGCGGCGTTCCCTCGCCCCGCGGTGTGGCGATAGAGAAGCACGCCACCCGTCAACGATGGCGCCTCGGTGAAGAAAATCAACGTCTGGGTTACATCCCTTGAAAGGGGCGAAGACGGCTGCTAGAATACCTCCCCGCTATGAAGGATTTGACCAAAGCATACATCGCAATTCGGCGGCCCCTGGTATACGGGGCCTCTCCTGCTGTTCCCCAAGTGCGCTCTGAGCAGCCGCTTTCTTCCTGTCGTATCTGATGCACGCATAGCACGTGCATGTTATTTCGCCCGTGGGCCGGCGCGCCTTCGGCGAAGAATCGAATAGATACGAAGGAAGCTTATGTCTGATAATTGTACGGTCGCGCCCGCCAATGGGCGCATTACCGGTACCCAGATCCGCATCGTCGCGGTCGTCGTCCTGGGTGCCTTCTTGGCGCTACTGAACCAAACGGTGATGTCGCCTGCGCTGCCGGTCATCATGTCCGATTTCGCCATCGATGCCTCGACTGCCCAGTGGATCATGTCCATATACCCGCTGGTGAGCGGCATCATGGTCCCCGTTTCGGCGTTCCTTATCGACAAGTTCAGCACCCGCGCGCTATTCTTCGGGGCGACGCTGGTGTTCGCGCTGGGCACGCTGCTGTGCGCCGCAGCCCCTGATTTCCTGTTTCTCATCATCGGTCGCGTGTTGCAAGCGGCGGGCTCAGGCGTGCTCATGCCGCTTGTCTCGGTGGTTCCCATGCTGGTGTTCCCCGTCGAGAAACGAGGAACGGCTATGGGCATGGCGGGCATCGTCATGTCGGCGGGTCCCGCGGTCGGCCCCGTCGTAGGCGGTGCGGTGATCGACACGTACGGCTGGCGCACCATGATCGGCGCCATCGTCCCCCTCGCAATTCTCGTGCTGGTGCTGGGCGTGTTCATGCTGAAAAACGTGGGCGAGCTGAAGAACCCCAAGCTCGACCTGCCCTCGGTCGTCCTCTCCACCATCGCCTTCGGCGGACTTCTCTACGGGTTCTCGAGCGCCTCGTCGATGGGTTGGGGCAACCCCGTGGTGCTCGGCTCGATCGTCGCGGGTGTCGTGTGCTTGGTGCTGTTCGTCGTACGCCAGGGCAAAATCGAGGACCCGCTGCTTCAACTGGGCACGCTCAAGACGCGCGAGTTCCGCGTGGCCGCCATCATCGTCACGCTCATCAACGCCGCATGCCTGGTCACCAACACGCTGTTGCCGTTGCTGCTGCAAACCTCGCTTGGCGCTTCGGCCTTCGAAACCGGCATGGCCATGCTTCCCGCCGCGGCGGTGGGCATCATCATCAGCCCTATCTCCGGCGTGGTGTTCGACAAATTCGGTCCGCGTGCCATCTCGATCGTCGGCCTGGCCCTCATGACCGGCGCCCTGTTCCTGCTCTCGCTTTCGACGGTAAACACGCCCATCTTGGTGGTTGCGCTGTTCTGCATGCTGCAGTCCGCCGGCCAGTCGCTCGCGAACATGCCGGTGAACACATGGGGTGTCAATGCCTTGAAAAATGACATGATCGCCCACGGCAACGCCATCGCGAACACCGGCCGCCAGGTCGCCGGCGGTTTGTGCACGGCGCTCATCATCACGGTCATGACAAGCGTCACCGCGTCGGCCGGCGTCGATGCGAGCATCCAAGTAGCCACCGCCGTGGGCGCGGGCGTCGCTTACAAGGTGTGCGCGGCAATCGGCCTCGTCTCCCTTATCTGCGCCATATTCAGCGTGCGCACCAAGAAAACCGCACCGAAAACGAAGGAGGCTTAAGCGATGTCCGAGATTCTGTCCGAGCGCATCCCGCTCGAGCTCGAGGGGACGCCCGTTTCGAGCATCATGATTGAAGAGCCGTTCACCTGCACGCAGGATTGCACGATTTCCGACGTGGTGCGCATGCTCGCCGAAAACGAGGTGAGCAGCATGCCCGTAATCGATGAGCGCAACCAGGTGGTCGGGTTCATCTCCGACGGCGATGTCATGGGAGCCATCGCGCAGCATCGCGCTCACACCATCTTCACGGGCGGCGACGCGTCCATGCTGTACTTCGACGATCAGAGCCTTGAGCAGCGCATCGAAGACCTGAAGGATCGCTGCGTCATGGATTTCGCGACGCGCCAGGTAGTGTGTGCCCGTCCCGAGCAGAGCATCGCCCGCGTCGCCGCGCTGCTGGCGAAGAAGAAGTTCAAGAAGCTTCCTGTGGTTGATGACGAGGGCAAACTCGTGGGGGTCATCCGCCGCTCCGCCATCACCAAATACATCTTCGGCATCCTTTTCCAATAGGGGCAGGTCGCACTTGAGGCGAACATCTCGAGGCATCGAGCCAGCAACTGGACCAGACAACCTTGACACGCACGCGCTTTCCCTCGATGCTTCGGTAAGGGGAGCTGCGAAAATCGCAGCACGGGTGATCGGCGCCGCGCCCCCGAAGGCAAAAGCGAACACGGGAGCGATACGATGGGAAAAGTCCTGGACGAAGATTTGGTTTATGAGATTCTCTCCGTCGTGGCAGAGATTCCGGCGGGATGCGTCGCCTCGTACGGTCAGATAGCGCGCCTCATCGGCAGGGAGAAAAACTCTCGCCTGGTCGGAGCGGTGCTGAGCGAGGCGGATCGCTACGGCGATTATCCCTGCCACCGCGTCGTCAACCACGCGGGACGCCTCGCGCCAAACTTCCCCGACCAGCGAGCACTACTGACGGAGGAAGGAGTCGCCTTCCGAGACAACGGCTGCGTCGACATGAAAAAGCACCAGTGGAACGAGTAGCCAGGCAGCGTAGCGTCGAAAGGAGCGACGCCACGGGGAACGACCTGCGCCCCGCCGCCGGACAACCTATGGCAAAGTGACACGTCCCACAAAGAGCGGCGCACCAGTACGAGACACGACCGCGACGTAAAAAGACCCTATGATACTCGTAAGCATCTATCTGATTGCCCGCCTCGAGGTACCCAAAGAACGAGAGATGCCGAAACCCCTAGACAAAGAAAAAGGTCGGGAGCTTTTATGCTTCCGACCTGAAGTTTCATGGTCGCGGGGGGCGGATTTGAACCACCGACCTTCGGGTTATGAGGTCGCTACGACGTTGTTTCATTCAGACATTTCGACCCAAATTGAAGTCAATATAACTCCAGGTCATTTGATGTTTTCATAGATTTACGAAAGAAAAGTACGCGGAATAATTCGACCCAAATTCGACCCACAACGAGCTTGAAAGCGGTCAGGCGGAGCATTACCCTTGGGGTGTGACCCCACGCAGGGCCCACCACCAAGGGTAATGCCCACCCGCCCCAGCCCTTTGCGCCATTCTGCGCAACCGAGCGCGATTCTCAGGCACTTCAGGCAAGGAACACGATGAACGACCGACCTCTCGTCATAGGCAAAGGAACGAAGCAACGCCGCGACAAATACACGTGGCGCTACCGTCACAGCCTCGGCAAGGATCCGGTCACGGGCAAATACCGCTATTCGCCGTGGCAGACCATACATACCACCAAAAGCCGAGAGGTCGACGCCGCACTCGAAGCCTACAAGGCAGAACTCAACAGCGGCACCTACGTCCAAAAATCGAGGGACACCGTCGGCTCGTACGCAAAAAAGTTCCACGACAACCGCGAAGGAACCATCACGCCGCTCGCCTACTCGACATCCTACTCAATCGAGAACCGGACGCGCACATCACATGCGTGATGCTCATGCTCGACACCGACATGAGAAGGGCAGAAGCCCTCGGGATGACGTGGTCCGATGTCTCCGTCGAGAACAGAAGCATCCTCATTGAGCAGCAGTTCGCGGCCGATCGAAGCGTTTGCTCGCCCAAAAGCAAGAAAAGCGTGCGGAGGATCTCGATAAGCGAGACGCTGACGTCGTATCTCGAATTCTGGAAAAAGGAGCAGGCCCGCGAAATGGAAGCCTTCGGCCTGGAACAAGTCAAAGGCACTCCGCTCGTCCACTCATTCGAACGAACGAAAGACAGGCATCCCCAAGTCAACTTCATGGACCTGAATGGGTTTTCGCGCTGGTTCAGAAACTTCAGCGTCGAGAACGGGTTCGGCAAGTTCGAAGGCGTTCGAACATACCATTATGTGAAGGAAACTGTCGACGGGGAAACGATTTCGAAGCGTTATGAGCATAAAGAGTGGCTCGAATTGAGGGATTACCTCAGGAAGCATCCCAAGGTTCGCGAGGCGAGGCATATCAGCACATATGAGAGCGAGCACCTTCCTTACGGATATTCGGGCCTATCGAGTCACACCGCTACTGCCGCTACTGCCCGCTACTGCCCGCCAGCTTCCGAACCAGCGGGCGGTAGCAGCACCCCGAACATCTCGCCGACAGCGCAGAGAGTCGTCGACCTGGCGGCCAAGGCCGACATCGAGGACGTGATGCTGTGCGACCTGCCCGGCGTCCTGTCCTTCCTAGGGCTGCCACCTGAGACGGAGATGCCGCCGGGCAACAAGGGGAAGACGAAGCTCAAGAAGCTCTACAGGAAGGTGGCGCCGAACAAGGCATACCACTCCGGCGAGCGCGCCAAGGATTTGATCTCGCACCTCGACATGGCAGAGATCAGGGCATCGGCGCCCGTCCAAGAATTGGGATGCAGTTCAATACGAGCTCGGGGCTCTTTTCGTCTAGATTGGGGACGCATGGCCGGACGAAAACAATTTGCGTCTGGTAATAAGCGTACGAAAGCGCAATTTACGTCTTAATTCCGTACGCAAATCAAGACGAAAATCGTTTACGTCTGCTTTAATCCGTACGAAAACGGTTTTCGTCTTGCAGGGCAGTTGCCGTTTCTACAGTTCAACTTCCAGTTCGGCTTTGTGCTCGTAGAGGTAGTCGCGCATGTAGGGGATGGCAAATGAGACCTTGCCGTACGAGGGAGCCTCGATAATCGATTCTCTTAACAGGCGGCTGCGGACGGAACTCACCTGTTGAGGCGTTTTGTTTAGGGCATCGGCAACCATGCTGGTCGAGCTCGTCTGCCCCAAAGATGCCATGCTCAGCAGATAAGCGATGCACGTGGGCGGAATGCGCTGTAGCGCGGGCTCAATCACCATGGCACAGAAGCGTTCGCGTGCCGTTGCAATGCCGCGCTCGGCTTCTTCTTCTCCAATAATCGGTGTATGTGCGCGTCTTGCCAACTGCCATGCGTAGTATCCAACGAGTTGGATCATGAAAGGATAACCTTGCGTTGCCTCGGCAAGTTGGCCGGCAATACCTGGCTGCAACTCCATGCCAGACGCTTCAATGGTTTCCTCGAGGGAGTACGACACTTCGGTTACTGCCACAGCCTTCAGGTCAAAGGGGAGGGCACGGCGCAAAAACGTAAGTGTCTTTCCGTTGATGATGCTTTCAATCATCGAAGGCAGCCCCGCAAAAACAAAGGCTATATCAAGGTCTTCGCCGATAACCTGCTGAATCGCAATGGAGAGCGTTCGGACCTCATCGAGCTCTGCGTCTTGAACCTCGTCGAGAGTGATGAGCAGGCCATTTTCATTCTTGGATATTGTCTGTCTCATGGCGTCGCGTAGCGATGGACCGATTCGCTCAATGTCTATGCTGCCGATGGATATGCCAGCTACGGTGGGCTCAAATCTGGCGTGTTTGGCCTGGAATTTGGGCTGCAGCTGTTCGAGAATGCGTTGGCAAAGTCCCTCGGTTGCGACCTCTTTTATGACCGTCCAGCCACGGCTTTGCGCCAAACGTGAGCACTCGTCAAGGAGGACCGTCTTGCCCGTTCCACGGACGCCGGCTATGCGCATTAGGCGCCCCGGGGCACCAGGCCCGTTGACGAGGCCCTCATTGAATTCTTCGAGCACATCTTCGCGGCCGATAATCGTGGGAGGTGTTTTACCTGCTGTGGGCTTAAAAGGGTTTGTTTGCATGTGAGCCACCTTTGCTCAAGATATAGCAAGATATAGCAAAGTATAGCGCTGTTCGCGGGTTCTTACGGTGGTGCTATTTTCCGAATGCCGCGCGGATAAAGCGCTGGGCGAACAGCTTGTTGGCGACGTTGATGACATGGCCCAGGAACAGTGCCGAGATGGCGGTCGTGACGCCAAAGCCGCCCAGGTTGTACATAAAGATCAGCGACAACGCGAGCGAGGCGGCGACATGTGAGCAGTCAAACACGACTTTTACGTCACCAAAGCGGCGTTTAAGCTTTTCGGCAATGACTTGCACCAAGCCGTCGGGCGCGTTGGGGACAACGCC
Organism: uncultured Collinsella sp.; assembly: GCA_958403395.1. Lineage (GTDB taxonomy): Bacteria > Actinomycetota > Coriobacteriia > Coriobacteriales > Coriobacteriaceae > Collinsella. Next base: position 64,759 of record CATXXF010000001.1, on the reverse strand, counting down.
CATGTTGACGACGAGACTTACGCCAAATGCGGTGACAGCGAGGGAGAGCAGCATGGTCGCAATCTGTGTGGGGAGTGCCGTGGGATGCAGTGGGTTGACCGCCATGAAGAGGTCGGTCAAGCCGCCAATCAGCGTTGAGAAGAACAACTCGAGCAGGATGCGCGGCTGGAACTCGCTTCGCAAGATGGCTAATTGCGCCACGATGTAGGCGACGTAGGTTGCGGTGATCCAAAAGCCGAGCGTCTTGCCAGTGAGCATGGATAGGGTTGTGGCAAAGCACGTGAGCGCGGCGACGCCCAGGCCGGATGCCGTCTGGAGACTCATACCGAGTGCCAGTACTGCAACGCCCACAAGATACATCAGCATTCTGATGACGGTATGGCACCAGTCGATGTTCTCGCCATGCATGATGATGAGCGGTCGCATGTTGCTACCCGTCCTTTCGATTGTGTGAAAAAGCTGACCCGGGCCGGCAAAAGAGGGTTATCGGAGGCACTGCTGCAAAAGCAGAAAAGCCGGCCCCACGGTCAGTCGTCTAGGAAGTGTCTCGCTGTGCCGGAATGGGACTAAAGGTCCAACGAGACGGGAAGAAAGCAAATGGCATTGCGTGGGCGATAAGATGCCAAGATGGTAGGGTGTGTCTTAGCATCCTATTGCCCACGCTCAACGAAATCGGTTTCGTTTGAGCCTAAGTATACGCACGGGATTTTATTTGCGAAGAGAAAAACAATAAAAAGGTGAACGTTCACCTAATCGCAACAACTCGTTGGCTGTAGTTGCGGTGGAATAGTTCCTGTTTTTGCTGCTGAAGGCCTTGAACAGGAACTATTCCACCGCAACTTATGATGGGGCGGGGGATGCGATAGTATTGCATGGTGGTATTCGATTAACCGAGGCTTCATCCGAGGGCTTTATGGAACAGCACCAGCATTATCAGAGCCTGCAAGATCAGGCATACAACGCATTGCGCTCCAAGATCATCTATGCCGAGCTCAAGCCCGGCACGCGCCTTTCGGCGATTGGTCTGGAAAAGGAGACGGGAATCGGGCGCACGCCCATTCGCGAGTCCTTTGTGCGCCTGCGCGAGCAGGAGCTGGTGGAAACGCGTCCCAAAAGCGGCACCTACGTTTCTAAGATCAGCATGGAACGCGCCGAGAATGCTTGTTTCTTGCGCGAGAAACTCGAGAGGAGCGTGCTTATTAAATGCTGTTCGGCCGCCTCGCCCGAGCAGAAGTGTCGGCTCGAGCAGATTCTTGCCGAGTCCGAGTCGCTCGACCATAGCGAGACGCGTCGTTTCTTTGACCTGGACAACCTGTTCCATGAGACGTGTTTTGTGATTGCCGGTCGTCACATGTTGTGGGATTGGATGAAGAGCATCAACACGCATTTTGAGCGATATAACTGGTTGCGTATGGTGTCGCAGGATTTGGATTGGGAGCCGATTCGTCGGCAGCATCGCCGGATTCTCGAGGCCATTAAGAGGGGCGATACCGATGCGGCGAGTTATCTGGCAGAGACGCACTTGCACCTGATGCCCGAGGAGCAGGGCCCGGTTATCGCCCTGCATCCCGACTATTTTGAGCTGTCCAAAGACTCGTTCATCTAATCAATCCCCATATAAGTTGCGGTGAAATAGGGACTGTTTTGCGGCCTAGGTGGCGCAAACAGTCCCTATTTCACCGCAACTGCGTTGGGGCGTAACCGGGGCACAAAGCTGCGGCACCGCTTGGAGGAAAAGACCGGAAGCAAAGGTCCATTCCTCCAGACGGCGCCGCAGCTGTTTTGATGGCTCGGCTTTTACCGAAGTGGCTCAGTTGAGCGCGACTGCCAGCCGATTATACAAAGCGGCTCGGGGGCGTGTCGCTTCCGTCACGTTCTATCAGCATACAAGACGGTTTTGGTTCTTGTTCGTGACGGAAACGGCGCGCTTCCGAGCCGCTTTAAAAGAAAGGGGGCGAGGTCTAGGGCACGCCCCCTTTCACGATAGAGAGCTAAACCTAGCCGCGGACCTTCTTGACGACGTCCATGGCCTCGCGGGCGATCTGCTCGACCTTGGAGAAGTCGCCGTCGGCAAACAGGGCCGGCTTGACCATCCAGGTGCCACCGCAGGCGATGATGGCGGAGGAGCTCAGGTACTCCTCGACGTTGGCGGTGCTCACGCCGCCGGTAGGCATAAAGCGGTGACCGACAAACGGAGCGGCGAGGGCCTTGATGGTGTTCAGGCCGCCATACTGGGACGCGGGGAAGAACTTGGTGACCTTGAGGCCCAGGTTCTCGGCTGCGGTGACCTCGGAGGGGGTCACGGTGCCGGGAAGGACGGGCAGCTCGATGTCGATGCAATGCTTCACGACGTCCTCGTTGTAACCCGGGGAGACGATGAACTTGGCACCGGCGGCGCGGGCCTGCTCAACCTGCTCGACGGTCAGGACAGTGCCGGCGCCAACGCACATCTCGGGCTCGGCCTCGGCCATAGCGGCGATGCACTCGGCGGCGCAGGCGGTGCGGAAGGTGACCTCGGCGGACTTCATGCCAGCTGCCATAAGAGCGTGGGCGAGCGGGACGGCGTCCTCGACCTTGTCGAGCACAACGACCGGCACGATGCCCAGGGACTCAAGCGTGGTGTAGAACTGATCGAACATGATGTTCCTTTCGATGTGTGGCGCGCATGGGCGCGTGATTACCAAATGTGCTGGTCAGGAGCCGATTTTGGATTGGTTATCGGAGGCACCGCTTGGGGTTCAAGCAATTCCAAAACCGGCTGCTCGACCAGTCATGTAGGGAATGCCAGGCAAAACCGGAATGGGACTGGTGGTTTTGCCCGGCCGGAGGAATCGGGGAGCGGGCCGCAGGGGTATGGGATTGGAAAGCTGCGGCCCGCGGAATGGAGACGGACTAGCGCGCGACGCGGGTGCCACCGTCGGCGGCTGATGCTACGGCTGCGATCTCGTCTGCGGTCACCAAGTTGGAGTCGCCCTTGATGGTGAGCTTGAGGATCGAAGCCGCAATCGCGTAGTTGACAGCGTCCTGCGGGTCAAAGTCGTTGATGAGGGCATGGACGAGGCCGGCGTTGAAAGCGTCGCCGGCGGCAACGCCCTCGAGTACGTGCACGTCGTGAGCAGGGGAGAACCAGTGCTCGCCGCACTCGGCCTCAAAGAGCATGCCCATCCAGATGGAGCGCTCGACGCAGGAGATGTTGCGGACGACCGAGGCGACCTTCTTGCAGCCGTACTCGGCGCAGATCTGACGGGCCATCTCGACATAGGTGTCGCGCTCCTCGATGCCGTGGGCAAGGGAGCCAGAGACGCAGGTCATACCGAGGCCGGCGGGCGCATCCTCGTCGTTGGCGATGCAGATGTCGACGAGCGGCAGGAGTTCCCTCATGGTGGCCTGCGACTTCTCGGGCGACCACATCTTGCCGCGATAGTTCACGTCACACACGGTGGTGATGCCCTTGGCGCGGCAGGCGGCGAGCGCATCCTTGCAGGCGGCGGCCATCTCATCGGAGACGGCGGGGGTCACGCCGGAGAAATAGAAGACATCGATGCCCTTGAGGATCTCGTCCCAGTCAAAGACGTCGCGCTTGGCCATGTTGATGGCAGAGTACTTGCGGTCGTAGACGCAACCGTTGCCGCGCTGCGAGGCACCGACCTCAAACACATAGGAGCCAAGGCGGTCGCCCTGACGCACGACGCGCGTGGTGTCGACGCCGTAGGCCTTCAGCGAACGCAGGGCGCACTCGCCCAGACGGTTGGCCGGGACAACGGAGACGTAAGCGGCCTTGTCGCCCTGGTAGGCCAGGGAAAGCGCAGTGTTGGCCTCGGCGCCGCCGTAGCGGACGTCAAACTCGGTTGCCTGCTCAATACGCAGGTGGTCTTTGGGTGAGAGTCTCATCATGATCTCGCCGAAGGTAAGAACCGTTTTACCCATGGTCGCGCAGCTCCTTTTACTCGTGCGTACACCTTTGATATGGCGTTGGCACGCAGGTGCCAAGACGGTAGGGTGCGTCTTTGCACCTGCGTGCCAACGCTCGCCGAAATCGGTTTACGAAATCGGTTTCGTTTCGAGTTGTAGTATACTCACCTACAGCGTTTTGCAACCGAGATTTTTAAAAAATGCCTAAAATGGCTCAGACTGCCGACATTGGGAAACGGGGTGCGCTATGGCGCAGATGAGAATCAAGGACATTGCCGCCGAGGCGGGCGTGAGCCCGGCCACGGTCTCGCGCTATCTCAACAACCGCCCCGGGCAAATGACCGAGGAAACCCGTGCTCGCATCGCGGCGGTTATCGAGCGCACCGGCTATCGCCCGCGTGCCGCCGCGCGCAATCTGCGCAGCTCGCGCACCAACCTCATCGGCGTGATTCTGGCCGACATCGCCAACCCGTTCTCGAGCGCCATGCTCGAGGGCCTTTCCGCCAGTGCCGCCGCGCGCGGCTGCTCGCTCATGACGGCCATTAGCGGCAACGATCCCGCCAAGGAGGCCGAGTCGCTCACCAGACTTATCGACGCTGGCGTGGATGGCCTGGTCGTCAATACCTGCGGTGGTAACGACGAAGCCATCGCCGCTGCCGCGGGACGCCTGCCCGTCGTGCTGCTCGACCGCGACGTTGCCGACGGCGGTGTTGACCTGGTGACATCTAACAACCGTGAGCTGGTCGCCGGCTTGGTAGACGCCTTGGCAGCTGCGGGCAGCGAGCGTCTGTGCCTGCTCACCGAGGCAAGCGACGATAGCCCCGTGCGTCGAGAGCGCGCCGAGGCCTTTGCCGACGAGCTTTCGCGCCGCGGCCTTGCGGGCGAGGTCGTCACCCTGGCCGACGGTGGCGCCACGGGCGTTGGCCGTTTGGACAAGACCATCCGCGACTACGCGGGCAAAAGGCTCGGCCTTATCGCCGTCAACGGCCTGGTTTTCCTGCGTCTGACCGAGGCGCTGGCGCAGCTTGGTCCCTCGCTGCCGGCGGGGCTCAAGATCGCGACGTTTGACGACTACCCCTGGAACCATGTGCTCTTTGGCGGCGTCACCACGGCCGCGCAGGACACCCTCACCATTGCCGAGCGCGTGGTCGAGCGCCTTTCCGAGCGCATCGACGTCGTTACCACCACCGTGGGCGAGGCCGCAAAGCTGGCGCCCAAACGCATCGAGATCCCCGGCCACATCGAACACCGCGCATCGACCTCGCGCTAACCACTCGTTCGCAACTGCCTGTTCGCGCACGTTTTTTGAGCGCTTGATACGCTTTAACCCTGCGGTAACATTTTTCTGCGATAGTATCTGCGATATAGACCAGTCGAAACCCGCCCGAAAGAAAGGGGAGCGACATGAACCAGCAGAACATCGATTACGTACTCCGCTCCGTAGAGCAGCGTGACATCCGCTTTGTGCGTCTGTGGTTTGTCGACATTCTCGGCCGCCTCAAGAACTTTGCTATCAGCCCCGAGGACCTCGAGGTCGCTTTTGAGGAGGGTATTGGCTTTGACGGCTCCGCCATCGAGGGCTTTGCTACGCCCGAGGAAGCCGACATGCTGGCGTTTCCCGATGCTTCGACCTTCCAGATTCTGCCGTGGCGTCCGAGCCACAACGGCGTTGCCCGCGTGTTCTGCGACGTGTGCACTCCCGACCGCAAGCCCTTCGCCGGCGATCCGCGCGATGCCCTGCGCCGCATGTTCCGCAAGGCCGAGAAGGCTGGCTATCTGCTCAACGTGGGCGCCGAGCTGGAGTATTACTACTTCCCTGACGAGCACACCCCCGAGCCGCTCGACAACGTGGGCTACTTCGATCTTTCGGTGAGCGATGCCGCCCGCGACCTGCGCCGCAACACGGTCCTCACGCTCGAGAAGATGTCCGTGCCCGTGGAGTACACCTTCCATGCCGCCGGCCGCTCGCAGCACGGCATGAGCCTGCGCCACGCCGAGGCCCTGAGCATGTCCGACGCCATCACCACGGCCAAACTCATCATTAAGCAGCAGGCCTACGAGAGCGGTTGCCACGCATCCTTTATGCCCAAGCCGTTGGCAGGCGAGGACGGCAGCGCCATGTTCCTGTGCCAGTCGCTGTTCGACCACGACGGCAACAATGTCTTTTGGGGCGAGGACGACGAGAAGTACCACCTCTCTGACATCGCCAAGCACTACATGGCCGGCATCTTGGCGCACGCGCGCGAGATCAGCGCCATCACCAACCCAACGGTCAACTCGTACAAGCGCATCACCACAGGCGGCGACTCCGTGCCGCAGTACGCCACGTGGGGCCTGCGCAACCGCGCGAGCATGGTCCGCATCCCGGTCTACAAGCCCGGCAAGCAGCTGTCCACGCGCATCGAGCTTCGCAGCCCCGACCCCATGGCCAACCCGTACCTGGTCAACGCCGTCACGCTGGCGGCTGGTCTGGACGGCATTGAGCGCAAGCTGGAGCTCCCGCCCGAGGCAACGGCCGAGACGCTCAAGCTTACCGACCGTCAGATGGTCGAGGCCGGCTACACGCCGCTGCCGCGCTCGCTCAAAGAGGCGCTCGACGTGTTTGAGGACTCGCAGTTTATGAAGGATGCCCTCGGCGAGCACATCCACAGCTTCTTCCTCAAAAAGAAGCGCGACGAGTGGCATAAGTTTGAGTCCACGATCACCGAGTGGGAGATCAAGCACTACCTGGCGAACTCCTAATCGCGCTGGCTTGTTCCAGTACGATTGAGCTCATTTCTTTGGAGGCCGATATGTCCGAAAAGAGTGCCCTGTTCATGGCGCGCACGACGCGGTTCCACGAGTTTGCCCGCAGTTTGACGACCACCCTGGGTGTCGAGGTGAGCCTGGCCACGCCCGATTCGCCGACTGCGGCGCACGACTTTGACCTGCTGATCCTCGATTCCGACGGCATCCGCAGCGACCGCATCGATCAGATTGCCAAGTGGCTTGACGATCGCGGCGGCGTCCCCATGTTGGTGATCGTCGACGACGAGGCGCTCGGCACCCTGCGCCTGCCCAATCACGCGCATGCCGACTTTGTGTGCCCCACGGCGACGCCCAACGAGCTCAAGGCTCGCGCGCAGCGCTTGATGGGCGAGGAGGAGACCGTCACCGCCGACGATGTGCTCAACATCGATAACCTCGAGATTAACCTGGCCACCTACCAGGTGACGCTCGATGGCGAGCCCATCGACCTGACGCTGATGGAGTACTCGCTGCTGAGCTTTTTGGCGACGCACCCCAACCGCGCCTACAGCCGCGAAGTGCTGCTGCACCGCGTGTGGGGCTTTGAGTACTGCGGCGGCACACGTACCGTCGACGTGCACATCCGACGCATCCGCTCCAAGGTGGGCCCGCAGATCGCGGCACATATCACCACCGTCCGTGGCGTGGGCTATCTGTTTAAGGACTAGATTTCCACCACAAAGGGGACAGGCACCTTTGTGGTGGTTTTGACGCAGGTGCGGGTTCCTCTCGAATCTGCAACAGAACTTAAGCCTTCCTAAAAGATTGCGTTCTCATACACGTTCGCCCGCATATTGGGGTACAACTCAACGTGAACAATGATGGCCCGCCACATGTTTGGCGGGCCTTTGGTTATTTGACGAAAGGATCGCAGCCATGAGCGAGTACGATTCCCAGCGTCCCCAGGATGCGGGCAACGCCGGCGAGACCCAGCAGCAGCCGCGTGTGCAGGTGGAGTCGACGCCTGCCGGCAGTAACATTCCCTATGTGCAGGCCTACGACACGCAGACCGGCAAGCCGCTGGGTGGCCAGCAGGTCGTGAACAAGCACACGGTGGTCAAGACCAAGACCAAAAAGCTGCCGATCTTTATTACGGCGCTTGCCGGCTGTGCCTGCGGAGCCCTGCTGGTCATTGCGCTCATTATGAGCGGCACGCTCGATATCGGTGGCGGAAAGAATGCCGTGACGGCGGGTGCTTCGGGTTCGTCGACGCAAAAGATTACGATTGATTCCGAGGACACCACGCTGGCCGAGGCCGTTTCTGCCAAGGCCCTGCCCTCCGTCGTTTCCATTACCGCCACTTCGAGCGGCAGTCAGAATGGCTCGCTTTCGCAGTCTGCTGATGAGTCGGATAGCTCGGGCAGCGTCGGTTCGGGCGTCGTGCTCGATACCGAGGGCCACATCCTCACCAACAACCACGTGGTCGACGGCTACGACCAGTACGTGGTCACCATGGACGACGGCACCACCTACGAGGCCGAGTTCGTGGGCAACGATGCTTCGAGCGACCTGGCCGTCATCAAGCTCAAGGACGCCGACGCCTCCAAGCTCACGCCGATCGAGATCGGTGATTCCTCCAAGCTCAACGTGGGCGAGTGGGTCATGGCGATCGGTTCGCCGTTTGGCAACGAGCAGTCTGTCTCCACCGGTATCGTCTCGGCGCTCTACCGCTCCACGGCCATGAGCTCTACCAGCGGCAACACTATCTACGCCAACATGATCCAGACCGATGCCGCCATCAACCCGGGCAACTCCGGCGGCGCGCTCGTCAATGACAACGGCGAGCTCGTGGGCATCAACTCGCTCATCGAGAGCTACTCGGGCTCCAGCTCGGGCGTGGGCTTTGCTATTCCCGTTAACTACGCCAAGAACATTGCCGACCAGATTATCGACGGCAAGACACCGGTGCATCCGTACATGGGCGCTACGCTTTCGAGCGTCAATGCGCTCAACGCCCGCACCAACAAGCTGAGCACCGATAGCGGTGCGTACGTGGCGAGCGTCGTTGAGGATGGTCCTGCTGCCAAGGCCGGCATTCAGGAGGGCGACGTCATTACCAAGCTGGGTGACGACGAGATCACGAGCGCCGATGGCCTGATCATCGCACTGCGCAGCCACGAGGTGGGCGAGAAGGTCGAGATCACGCTCATGCGCGGCAAGGAAGAGAAGAAGGTCACGGTTGAGCTGGGCTCCGATGAGGAGCTGCAGAACCAGCAGCAGGACGACAGTTCGACCGACACCGGCAACGGCGGTATTACCGACGAGCAGCTGCGCCAGTACCTGGAGGAGCTGCTAGGCCAGCAGGGCCAGGGTCAGGGCTACGGCCAGGGTTACTAACGAGCCGTATCGCACATACCAATGCCAGAGGGGCTGTCCCACCAATGCGGGACAGCCCCTCTTTTCTTATTGGTCCGTTGGGGGCGGAGGAAAACGGATCACTTGTGGCTGGCAAGAGGCTTAGTTCGGAATGGCCTGGACAGTTAGTTCAGATACGTATAAATCTGGGGCAACTTGGGATGCGTTTTGAACAATTTTTGATTGGGATGGGGCTCGAATGGGTGTTTGGAAGGGAGAGCGGGACGTTTACATGGTCTCGAGGAGCCCAAATGAGTTGAAACAGGGGTGTTCGTGCCTGATTCAGCTCTAGGATTTATACGTATCTGAACTAACTGTCCACCCCAGTCTGGCGGCTGCCGATTCGGTGCGGTTTGAGACCGCTATTCGGCCCCGTTACGACCGGTGGTACTCTTGTATCCGTTTGAAATCGAGCGAAGGAGTGCCGCTATGGAGCAATCGAGCCTGTTTGGTGACGGCGTGGACATCGATACCGAAACGCCCGCGAGCGCGGATGCCGCCGCACCGGCCGATGCCCGTGCCCAGGCGGCAGCGCGCGCGGCCGAGCTGCGCCACGAGCTCGATTACCACGCCTATCGCTACTACATGCTCGACGCGCCCGAGATCACGGACGCCGCCTTTGACAAAATGCTCGTTGAGCTGCAGAAAATCGAGGCCACCTACCCCGACCTGGTGACGCCCGACAGCTATACCCAGCGCGTGGGCGGCTACGTGAGCGAGCAGTTTACGCCGGTCACGCATATGGCGCGCATGTATTCCATGGACGATGCCATGGACCTGGACGAACTCGACGCGTGGCTCCAGCGCACTGAGGATGCCCTCGGTGCCGGTAGCGTCACCTATACCTGCGAGCTTAAGATCGACGGTCTGGGCGTGGCCCTTACTTACCAAAACGGCACCTTCGTACGCGCAGCCACACGTGGCGATGGCACCACGGGCGAGGACGTGTCGCTCAACGTCCGTACTATCAAGGATGTGCCCATGCACCTGTCCGAGCCGGCGCTCGCCCACATGGGCGCCGACCGCGAGCGCACCATTGAGGTACGCGGCGAGGTCTACATGCCCAAGGGCAGCTTTGTTCGTCTGAACGACGAGGCCGATGCCGAGGGCCGCGATCCCTTCGCCAACCCGCGCAACGCCGCCGCCGGCAGCCTGCGTCAGAAGGATCCCAAGGTCACGGCGCGCCGCGACCTGGCCACCTTTATCTATGCCATCGCCGATACCGACCCGCTGCACGTCCACAGCCAGCGTGAGTTCCTCGATTGGCTGCGCAGCGCCGGCTTTAGCGTCAACCCCAACGTGGCCCGTTGTGCCACGCCCACCGAGGTCCACGAGTTCTGTGCCCAGGCGCTCGAGCACCGCGGCGACCTGGACTACGACATCGATGGCGTGGTCGTAAAGGTCGATAGCTTCCAGCAGCAGCTCGACCTGGGCTTTACCGCCCGCGCGCCGCGCTGGGCCATTGCCTTTAAGTTCCCGCCCGAGGAAAAGCAGACCGTCCTGCGCGAAATTCGCATCCAGGTGGGCCGCACCGGTGTGCTCACGCCGGTCGCCGAGTTCGACCCGGTGACGGTTGCCGGCTCCACCATCGCGCGCGCCACGCTGCACAATATCGACGAGATCCGTCGCAAAAACGTGCGCGAGGGCGACACCATCATCGTGCACAAGGCAGGCGACGTAATCCCCGAGGTCGTGGGCCCGGTACTCGATAAGCGCCCGGCCGATTCGGTCGACTGGCACATGCCCGAGGTCTGCCCCGTGTGCGGCAGCCCCGTGGTCCACGAGGACGGCGAGGTTGCCTACCGCTGCGTCTCCATCGACTGCCCCGCGCAGCTCAAGGAGCGCCTGCTCCACTGGGTGAGCCGCGGTTGCATGGACGTCGACGGCCTGGGCGACGAGATCGTCGACAAGATGATCGCCGCCGGCCTGATCCACGATGTCGCGGACTTCTACCAGCTCACGGTCGACGACATCGCCGGCCTGGACACGGGCCGCACCTATGCCAGCTCCAACAGCAAAAAGGGCGTCAAGAAGGGCGACCCCATTCCGGTAGGCCTCAAGACGGCCGAGAAAATCATCGCCGAGCTCAACAAGTCCAAGAGCCAGCCGCTCGGTCGCGTGCTGTTTGCCCTGGGTATCCGCCACGTGGGCAAGAGCGTGGGCGAGGTCATCGCCGAGCGATTCCTGTCGATCGACAAGCTCATCTTGGCGAGCGAAGAAGACATCGCCGAGTGCGAGGGCATCGGTCCCAAGATTGCGGCGAGCGTCAAGCAGTTCCTGGCCGTGCCCGAGAACCTTGCCGTGCTGGAACGTCTGCGCCAAGCGGGCCTTTCGCTCGAGGTCGATTTGGGCGCCGCTCATGCGCAAGCTGCAGCCGACGCTGGCGTGGCGGGCGAGCTCGCCGATGCACAGCCACTCGCGGGTCTGACCTTCGTGCTCACCGGCACGCTCGTCAACCGCACGCGCGACGAGGCGGGCGCGGCGCTCAAGGTGCTCGGCGCCAAGGTTTCGGGCAGTGTGTCAAAGAAGACGAGCTACCTGGTCGCCGGTCCCAAAGCGGGCTCCAAGCTCACCAAGGCCGAGCAGCTGGGCGTACCCGTGCTGGACGAGGACGCGCTCGAGCAGATCTTGGCTACTGGTCAGGTGCCGGAGGCGTAATGGATATAGAGAATCGCAATTGCTCGCAGGCGGAAGGGCGCACGAAGCACGCCCAAGGGCAGGCAAAAGAGCACCTGATGGCGCGAATTCGCATTGCGGAACGTGAGCGCTTGGCAGGTGCGTCTCGCGATGCTTTTGAGGCGTTGACCGAGCTAGAGACGAGGTTCGGTCTAGCCTAGCGATACGGGCACCGTGATCTGCGTCACGTAGGTCGCGGGGTCGTCGCTGATGATGTCGTCGACGAGGGCGATCTCGCGCGAGGGCCCGGCGGGTGCTAGGTTGTGTTCGTGTATATAGCCGAGTAGTTGCTCATAGCGCGAGCCCGCCTGCCCGTGCGTGCCGCGGAAGCTTATGGTCAGGCAGCGCGCGGCGGGTCGCACCTCGACGTCGCCCAAGTACTCATCGGTGTCATCGAGCAGCAGGAAGACCTCGTCGTAGCCATCAAAGTCGCCGGCGGCGAGACGCTCGGCGCTAATCCCGACGCCCAAGTTGCCCAGAAAGACAAAGGTCTCGTGCTGGCCCTTCTGCAGTTGACGAATTTGCCACTCCAGCGCATAGGCGTCGGTAGGGTTGACGCGTTCGTGCAACACGGCGCAGCGAAGCTCGGGCGCATCGACTGTGCAAATGGTGTCAAGCTCGGTGCTCAGGGCATCGCGCAGCAGGGCAAGCCGGTTGTCAATCTTGCGCGACACGCGTTCGAGCTCGCGGCGCTTGCGCTCGATGAGCTCCTGCTGCTGGGCAAGCTGGCGCTGCATGAGTTCCACATCGCGCGTGGTTACAAACTCACGGATCTGCGCGAGCGGCAGGTCGAGAACACGCAGGTGACTGATGGTGTTTAGGGTGGAGAGCTGCCGCGATCCGTAGTAGCGGTATCCACTCGCCGGATCGATGTGCGCCGGGTCCAGCAATCCCATCTGTTCGTAATGGCGTAGCGTGCCCACGCTCAGGTTAAACAGGCGCGCCACCTCGCCAATGCGGAGCAGACCTTCGGTATGTTCAGGTGGCGTATCGGTCATGGGGCCGCTCCTTTCAACGGGCGGGGGAGGGACACTGAGGTCGTGCGGCGCAGCCGTCGTACGACGCGAACGATCCGCTACGTCATCAGTTTGTCAAAAGCTCCGCGGCGGTTGAGCACGGTAAACGCGACAACACAGATGACCGCCGACAAAATCGATCCGCACGGCGAAGCGATGCCCATGGGAAACAACGTATCGGAATAGGCGTTCGACAGCAGCCACGCGCCCGGCACGCGAATGAGTGCCACGGCCAGCACGTTGTGCGCAAAGCCGATGTAGCTCTTGCCGTATGCAGCGAAAAAGCCACTAAAGCAAATGTGGATGCCGGCAAAAATCGCGTCGAAAATGTAGCTGCGCATATAGCCGGTACCGGCCGCGACGACCGTGGAGTCCTTGGCAAAAAAGCCGATAAACGCCGGTGCCACCAGCCACATCAGCACCGTGATCAGGCAGCCATACACCACCGAGATCGTCATGGCGTCTTTGAGCACCTGACGTGCGCGATTGCCCTTGCCCGCGCCGGCGTTTTGTGCCGTGAGTGCGCTGACGGTGGCACCCATGGAACTCGGCACAATGAACAAAAAGCTGATCATCTTTTCGACCAGGCCCACGGCGGCGGCGTCGACGAGCCCTCGGTGGTTGGCGATGACGGTGATAAACATAAACGCCACCTGGATGCAGCCGTCCTGCACGGCCACGGGCACGCCGATCTTAAGAATGCTGCCGAGCACCTCGGGCTGGGGGCGCAGGTCGCTGCGCTTAACGTGGATGTTCGTGCGGCGGCTCTTGAGCCACACGAGCGCGAGGGCAACGCTGGCCGTCTGTGCGGTCACCGTGCCGAGTGCCGCGCCCACGGGGCCGAGCCCCATGTGCCCGATAAATAGAAAGTCGAGTGCGATGTTGATGATGCATGCCACGCCGATCACGTACATGGGCGAGCGCGAATCGCCCAAGCCGCGAAAAATGGCCGAGAGGATGTTGTATGCGGCGATAAACGGAATGCCGACAAAGCAGATGCGCAGGTAGGCAGCGGTTCCTTCGACCGCCTCGGCCGGCGTGCCAATGAGCGCCACGATCTGTGGGCACAGTGCGAGCAGGACAGCGGCCAGCACCACCGAGACACCCATAAAGAGCGTAATGGTGTTGCCGATGGCGGTCTCGGCGCGATCGAAGCGGCGCGAGCCCACGGCGTGACCGACGATGACCGTCGTTCCCATGGCCAGGCCCACGAGCGTCACGGTAATGATATAGAGCGTCTGCGCGCCATTGCCCACGGCGGTGATGCCGGCGGCGCCGCTAAACTGCCCCATCATGTACAGGTCGGCCATACCGTAGAGCATCTGCAAAAAGTACGAGAGCATATAGGGCAGGGCAAAGACCGCGATGGTCTTAAGGACATTGCCGCGTGTGAGGTCGTGTTCCATGGGCGAGGCACTTTCTGGCTTGGTTCGTTTAGCTACCAGTGTAGTGAAAACCCTACAACGATTGTAGAGTCAAGGTTTATGTTGGCAGTGGGGCGAAATAAGTCGCGCGCACCATTATTCCGAGTGAATATGGACACACGTCACGAGAACTCGCCGCCGGCGCTAACCTTGCAGAAAACGATTTCGGAATACTTGACACCATTATTCGGCGCGCAATAATACGTGCGTTTGCGAACAACGTTTGATGGGGGTTGAACCTGCGTGCGCAATCTCAAAATACTGTTTTCCTATCTAGGGGCATACCGTCGCGATGCCATCCTCGGCGTGTTCTTTGTGTCGGTCGAGACGGTGCTCGAGCTGTTTATCCCGGTCATCATGGCCAACATCATCGATGTGGGCGTGCCTGCGGGTGATATCAACTACATGCTGCTGCAGGGCGCGTACATGTTGGTGTGCGCTGCGCTTTCGCTGGTACTGGGCTTGGGTTATGCCCGCACGTCCGCCCGCGTTGCCTCGGGCCTAGGCGCTAACCTGCGCGAGGCCGAGTACAAAAAGATTCAGACGCTCGCTTTTGGTAACCTGGACAACTACGACGCCAGCTCGCTCGTCACCCGCATGACCACGGACATCACCGTTATCCAAAATGCTGTGGGCAACGGCTTTCGCCCTATGGTGCGCGGCCCGGTGACGCTTATCGTCGGCCTTATCTACGCGCTGATGCTGTCGCGCCCGCTCGCCACCGTCTTTGCGATCATCTTGCCCGTGCTGGCAATCGTGCTGGGCGTCATCACCTATCGCGTGAGCCCGCTCTACCGCCAACTCCAGACCTCGATGGACCACCTCAACGGCGTGGTACAGGAAGACCTCACCGCCGTGCGTGCCGTCAAGGCCTACGTTCGTACCGAGCACGAGGAGGCCAAGTTCGACGCAGTCAATACCGAGCTCGCGCGCACTGCGACAAAGACCTTTGGCAGCGCGGTGCTCAACCTGCCGGTGTTTCAGCTGTCGATGTACGTGGCTGCGCTCTCTATCCTGTGGATTGGCGGCCGCATGATTCTCGCCGGCAAGCTGGGCGTGGGCTCGCTCACGGGCTTTATGAGCTACGTGCTGCTGATCATGAATTCGCTCATGATGATTTCCAACGTGTTTTTGCTGCTCACGCGCGCTCTTACGAGTGTGGGCCGTATCGCCGAGGTGCTCGATGAGGAACCCTTTATCGCCAACCCCGCGGGAGACCTCGCGATTGCGGCACCAGCGGACGGCAGTATCGAGTTTCGCGACGTTTCCTTTAAATACCGCGCGGATGCAGCCGAGGATGTGCTCCAGCATATCGACCTTCGCATCGAGAGCGGCTCGACGGTGGGCATCCTCGGCGGCACGGGCTCGGGCAAGAGCTCGCTTGTGCAGCTGATTGCGCGCCTGTACGACGCCACCGAAGGCGCCGTGCTTGTGGGCGGACACGACGTGCGCGACTACGACCTCGCCGCCTTGCGCGACGCTGTGGGCATTGTGCTGCAAAAGAATGTGCTGTTTACGGGTACCGTGCGCGAGAACCTGCAGTGGGGCAATCCGCAGACGTCGGACGATGAGCTCCTCGCGGCTTGCCGCGCGGCGTGCGTGGACGAGTTCCTTGATCGCATCGGCGGGCTGGACGGCGAGTTGGGCCAAGGCGGCGCCAATGTCTCGGGTGGCCAGAAGCAACGCCTGTGCATCGCGCGCACGCTGCTCAAGCATCCGCGCGTGCTCATTTTTGATGACTCCACCAGCGCGGTCGATATGGCGACCGACGCTAAGATTCGCGAGCACATCGCCCGGATTTCCGATACGACCGTGCTCATCATCGCCCAGCGCATCGCGAGTGTCATGGATGCCGATCGCATTGTGGTATTGGACGACGGTCGTGTCCACGGCGTGGGCACGCACGAGGAACTGCTAGCGGGCGACAACATATACCAGGAGATTTATGCCTCGCAGATGGAGTTTGCGAGGAACGCGGACGCCGGCGACGGCAGCGACGATGGTTGCGCGAATGATCCGTTTTCCTCCGTCGCATGCGGATCGCCCTTGGAAGGGGGTGAGCGTCATGCCTAAGACCGCAGCCCAAGCACGCCCGGCCGACCTCAAGCGCACTGTGCGCCGCTTGCTCTCCTACATGGGGCATGCCAAGTTCTCGTTGCTCGCGGTGGGCGTGCTCGCCTCCGTCGCCGCCATCGCGAGCCTCGCCGGCACCTACATGGTGCGCCCCATCGTTAACGGTTTGGCCACGGGCGGGGAGGAACTGCTCGCCAAGCAGGTCATCCTGACGGCGATCATCTACGCCGCGGGCGTGCTCTCGGCCCTGGGCTACTCACAGATCATGGTGCGCGCGGCCCAACACGTGGTGTCCGATATTCGCCGCGACCTGTTCGCGCACATCCAGACGCTGCCGCTCAGTTATTTTGACAGCACGCGCTCGGGCGACATCATGAGTTTTTTCACCAACGACGTCGACACCGTCTCCGAGGCGCTCAACAACAGCTTTGCCAACGTGATTCAGGCCGCCATTCAGGTTGTGGGCACCACGGCTATGCTCATCATCCTTAACTGGCAGCTCACGATTATCACACTCGTGTGCGATGCGGCCATTGTGCTGTATGCGCGCTACTCGGGCGCGCGCTCTAAGCGTTTCTTTGCTGCCCAGCAGGCATCGCTTGGCGACCTGGACGGATATATCGAAGAAATGGTCTCGGGCCAAAAGGTCATCAAGGTCTTTAACCGTGAGGCAGCGAATGTCGCCGGCTTCACCTGCCGCAACGACGAGCTTCGCCGCACCGGTACCGCCGCCGTGAGCTATGCCAACTCCATGGTGCCCATGACCGTCGTGATTGGCTACGTCAACTATGCCATCGTCGCCGTGGCGGGCGGCATGCTCTGCATCAAGGGGCTCGCCGATGTGGGCGCACTTGCAAGCTACCTGGTCTTTGTGCGCCAGGCCGCCATGCCCATCAACCAGTTTACGCAGCTCGGCAACTTCTTGCTCAACGCGTTGGCCGGTGCCGAGCGCCTGTTTGCGGCTATGGACCTTGAGCCCGAGGTGGACGAGGGCTGCGTGGAGCTGGTGCAGACGGGCGATGCCGCGTGGGCGTGGAAAATTCCCGAGGGCCAGGGCGTGGGCGTCTACGGGCATTTGCATGACGTGGCAGCCGTTGATGAGTCGGGCCGCGCGGTGGCCGCCGACGGCACCGAGCTCACGTGCGGCTTGATCCCGCTTGCCGGCGACGTGCGCTTCCATGCCGTGGATTTTTCCTACGTGCCGGGCGCCCGCGTGCTCACGGACCTCAACCTGTTTGCCAAGCCGGGGCAAAAGATTGCGTTTGTGGGCTCCACGGGCGCCGGCAAGACGACCATTACCAACCTCATCAACCGCTTCTACGAGGTCGATGACGGCGAGATCACGTACGACGGCATCGACGTCAAGCACATTGCCAAGGCCAGCCTGCGCGGGTCGCTCGGCATTGTGCTGCAGGACACGCACCTGTTTAGCGGCACCATTGCGCAGAACATCCGCTTTGGCAAGCTCGACGCGACCGACGAGGAGGTGCGCGCCGCTGCCGAGGCCGCCTGCGCCGACTCGTTTATCCGCCGCCTGCCGCGGGGCTACGACACACCGGTCACGGCCGACGGCGCCAACCTGTCGCAGGGTCAGCGTCAGCTGCTCGCCATCGCGCGCGTGGCCGTCGCCGATCCGCCGGTGCTCATCCTGGACGAGGCCACGAGCTCCATTGACACGCGTACCGAAAAGCTCATCGAGCGCGGTATGGACCGCATCATGCGCGGTCGCACCACGTTTATGATCGCGCACCGCCTGTCCACCGTCCGCGACGCCGACGCCATCATGGTCCTCGAACACGGCCGCATCATCGAGCGCGGCACGTACGAAGAGTTGCTCGCCCAGCACGGCGAGTACTGGCAGCTGGCGCATGGCTTAAAAGAGTTGGATTAACCCGTTCGAGCACGATGCTTTGACCCCTCCGTGCCTCTTACCTCGCCTCAAACCATCACAACATTCGACGCTTTTTGCCAAAAACGGGAAAAGCATCGAATGTTGTGATGGTTTTTTGCCGCTCGACCGGGTGGATTCGCTTTCTTGCGCACGAAGGTGTGCGGACCCGTGAGCAGGGGAATAAGGTTGGTTATCCGACTCCATTGGAGGGCTCATGGACCTGCCGATCGTCCTGTCCCATAAGACTGCCTGGCTGTACCACAACGTGGCGCGCCCGTCCGAGCCGCTCTCGCGAGCAAGCAGCCTATACGATGAGGACTCGCTTGCTAACGAGGCGGAACCGACCGCGAGCCTGCCCAAATTGGGGCTCGATGCCAAGGGGCTGAGGGCTTCAACGGCAGTTGGGATTGTTACCGACTATCTGGTTTCGCTGGGTATTCCACGAGAAGAGCTCGACCATATCGACACGCTCGTCAACTTTGATTTTGAGCGCTCGACGCCGGCTGGATTTAGGTGCCACGTGTTTGGAGTGCCGGTACCTCCAGGCCATCTTATCGAGGTGGCAGAGGGCCTTCTGGTGGTTGATGAGGTCATGTGCTTTGTCCAAGCGGGTTCGTGGATGAGCGAGCCCGAGCAGCTGGAATATGGCTACGAAATCTGCGCCCGATACCATTTGAATCATCTGTCGACAGGCGATTATATCGAGATGGGGCAGAGGTATACCGTTGCCGACTTGATTGCCTATTGCAATGAGAACCGATCTCGCCAGGGGGCTATACGCGCGGCCGCCGTGCTCAAGCGCGTGCACGATGGCGCGCGTTCGCCCATGGAGACGGCCACCGCAATCATGGTCGTAGCAAAGCGTTCCCAGGGAGGGCTGGGATACGCCAAGATCGAGCTCAACCATCGGGTCGATGTTCCCAGCGAGTTCAAATATCTCGCTAAGTCCGGGTATTTCGAGATCGACGTATATGCGCCTGCGAGCGGTACGGGGATCGAATACAACGGCTCGGACCATCTTGATAAACAGCGCAGCGCGTCGGACGCGGAGCGTATGACCGTGCTGAGCGCGTTGGGCTTTAGGATGATCGTCCTCACCGGGACTCAGTTTGCCCATCAGCTGCAATTGCACCGGGCGATGAATGCCATCGCGCTCGCTATGGGCCTTAAGTGCGACCGAAGCGAAGCGTTCCAGAAACGTCAGAACGACCTGCGAGAATTCGTGATTCGACACTGGGATGGCGGCCTTTAGGGGCGCTTTGGTCCTTCTACGGGGCGCTGAGGGCAGGCAAACCATCACAACATTCGACGTTTTTTGCCAAAAACGGGAAAAGCATCGAATGTTGTGATGGTCTGTGCTGAGGATGGGCTTGGGAAGCCGGTCTTGCTCGAAGCGACCTGTCCTGTCGTACGGGTGTCGGCATGATTCTCTCGTGGGGTATTATGTTTTCCGAAGAATAAAACGCCGCGCGAGGGGAGGGCTGCGTGGACGGGCACGTGCAACATGACGGCTTTGGCCGCGATATCAACTACCTGCGCATTGCCGTTACCGACAAGTGCAATTTCCGCTGCATCTATTGCATGCCGGCCGATGGCGTAGCGCCCCGCGCGCACGACGAGCTACTCAGTGCCGAGGAAATCGCTCGCTTTGTGCGTCTGGTGGCGGGAGAGGGCATTCGCCGCGTGCGCCTGACGGGTGGCGAGCCGCTGGTCAGCCGCCGTATTATTCCGCTTATTCGTGACATCCGCGCGATTCCGCAGATCGAGGACATCTCGCTCACTACTAACGGTGCCCTGCTGCCCAAGCTGGTACCGCAGCTCAAAGATGCCGGGCTTAACCGCGTTAACATCTCGCTCGACACGCTCGACCCTACGCTCTTTGGAAAGATCACGCGCCTGGGCCGACTCGAGCAGACCATGGCTGGCATCGACGCGGCGCTGGCTTGGGGTTTTGAGCCCGTTAAGGTCAACTGCGTTGTGGTGCGCCGGCTCAACCAGGATGTGGCGGCCCTCGCGAGGCTCACGCTCGACCGCCCCATCCACCTGCGCTTTATCGAATACATGCCCATCGGCGACGAGCACACGAGCTCGCATTGCACTGTGGACCCGCATGCGCCCGCGCTCAATCCCGAGCTGTGGGACGCGAGCGATACCGTGCCGAGCGACGAGCTGCGGGCGCGCATCAATGACGGGGCCGCCGCGACGGGACTGGGCGAGCTCGAGCCGCTCGACATCAACGACGCCCCTGCCGGCGCGGGCCCTGCGCGCTATTGGCACTTTCCGGGTGCGGCGGGTACGGTCGGCTTCATCAGCGCCATGTCCAACCATTTTTGTGCGAATTGCAACCGTCTGCGCCTGACGGCCGATGGCAACGTGCGTCCGTGCCTGTTCAGCGATGCCGAGTATTCGGTGCGTGAGGCGCTGCGCCGTGGTGATGATATGCAGGTACTTTCGATTTGGCGCGATGCCGTGGCCCACAAACCGCAGGAACACGCGATAATTGAGGGCACGCAACGATTTATGTCCCAAATCGGAGGATGATCATATGGCCAAGAGCAGGTACGCCGATGCCACCAAGGCCGCTCGCAGGGCCGCGATGTCTGCCCACAAAGTCACGGCTGCGGCCAGCGATGCCGTTACAGGCGCGCAGCCGACTGCCAGCGCTGCCACCGAACCCGCCCGCGACGCCCGCCGCGACGAGCTGACGCACGTGGACGCCAAGGGCGAGGTACGCATGGTCGACGTGTCCGACAAGGCCGAGACCCATCGCATCGCCATCGCCGAGGGTACCATCCTCATGCATCCCGAGACGCAGGCCATGGTGCTGCAGGACCGCGCCAAAAAGGGCGATGTGCTCGCCTGCGCGCGCGTGGCGGGCATCATGGCCATCAAGCGCACGAGCGACATCATTCCCATGTGCCATCCGTTGCTCATTACCAAGAGCAAGTGCGATATTGCGCCCATCGCTGCGGCGGGGACGCCGGCCGAGGACGTGCCCGAGGGCTGGGCGCCGGCGCGCGCGGACGGGCAGGTTGGTTTTCACGTGCTGGTTACGGCGGGCGTGACGGGCAAGACGGGTATCGAGATGGAGGCGCTGACCGGCGCGAGTGCCGCGTGCCTGACCATCTATGACATGTGCAAGGCGGTCGATCGCGGCATGGAGATCGTCGACGTGCGCCTGCTGCACAAGGAGGGTGGCCGCTCGGGTGTGTGGGATCGTGCCGAACGCCAGGCCGCTGCTGTTGAGGCCGTGGCCGCTGACGGTGCCGCGCCCGCAAGCGCACCCGTCGCCGTCGCGCCCGCAGCTCCGGCACCGGCCGTCCCCGCGATTGCGTTTATCGGCTACCAGAACTCGGGCAAGACCACGCTCGTCGAGAAGGTTATCGCCGAGCTCACCCGCCGCGGCCTGCGCGTGGGTTCGCTCAAGCATCATGGGCATCACGGCTTCGATATCGATGTGCCCGCTAAGGATACTTGGCGCCATCACCAGGCCGGCTCCAAACACGTGGGCCTCATCTGCGCCACGCGCTGGGCGGAGTACGCCGACACGCGCGAGGAGGACGAGATGCCCGCGCGTGAGCTGCTGTCGCGCTACAACGATGTCGACGTGGTGATCATCGAGGGCTACAAGACCGAGGGCTTCGACAACATCGTCGTCGCGCGCTCCGGTGTCGACCGTCTGCGCGGCAAGAGCTCGCTCGACCTGGTCGACGGTCACACGCTGGCCCTTGCCTGCAACGAGGCCCTGGCACGCCAGGCCTTCGACGCCGGCTTTGCGACCCGAGCCATCAACATCAACGACGCCCGAGCCATCTGCGATCTTATCCAAGATCATCTTTAAGGCTCGACGCTGCGCCGGCCCCAAGCACCCCATCTCGCCCCTCAAGCCGTCGCTCGCGTACCAAAGTACGCGTCGCTCCTCTTTCGGGGCGACCTGGGGCACTTGGAACCGGCTCGCTGCGCTGCCATAACCTGCCAAATAGGGACATGTTTATTTTGGTAGGTTTTATCTGGGCAAACGTCATTTCCACCACAAAGGGGCCAGGCACCTTTGTGGTGGTTTTTGCTTTAGTAGATGTGTGGGACATGTCTTACAATCTACCAAGTAGTTCATGACGGGCGAAAAACGGAGAGAAGGGTCCTGATGCGTCCTTAATGTTTCATGCGGATAGATTGATTTGACAGACGGTGGCGAATGCCCACCGCCCGTATTCGTATGAAACAAGGAGTCTCCATGCTCGTATCTCTTCTCTCAAAACCTCAACCTTCGTTGTCCGCGCAGGCCAGACGCCTGGTGGCAATGCGCTTTCTTATCTACACTGGTTTTCAGACCAGTTACTTTATCGGCGTCATCGGAACGCTCACCTATGCAGACGATGCCTCGGTCGTGGCGACATCGCTGGCCGTCCTGTTTATGAACGTCTTTGTGATCTTGGGATCCTTTGCGGGTGGCGCGGCGCTCGACGCCTGGGGCCCGCGCCGTCATTTCTTGCTGAGCATCGTGGGCACGCTGGCAACCGGCGCGGCGATCATTGCCTTTGGCAGCGCGACCGGCATCGTCCTGCTCGGCGCGGTGCTCCTGGGCTTTGTGATGGGGTTCGCCCAGCCCATCGCCACATCCTATCCAGCCTACCTCACTGACGACCCCGTCGAGCTCAAAGACATCAACTCCGCCATAACCATGTTCTCCAACGTGAGCATTATCGTCGGCCCCACACTGGGCGGCTTTGTCGCGGCGGCTGCGTCGTCGCGCGCGGTGTTCGTGCTCATGATGCTCTTTACCGCGTTGGCGTTCATTGCCGGTTGGGGCTTTAGGCAAAGTGCAGGTCAGGCCGCCACACACGAAGGCAAACCCGCGATCGGCGACATCACATCGGATAAGGCCAGCCAAAGCCCCGACCCCAACACATCTTCCCGCGTCACCTTCGCGACCAGCATCAAGACGGTCTTTACCAACAGCGTCCTCGCGCTACTTTTCTGCATCATCTTCCTCTCGAACTTTGGCTACGGTGCCTTCGATCCGCTGGAGTCGTTCTTCTACCGCGATGTCCTGCACGTCGGTGTCGAATGGATGGGCTGGCTCTCGTCGGCCAGCGGTGTGGGCGCGGTGCTGGGCGCCGTGGCCGCGCTCCGCTTGCCGCCGCACCTGGTCAACCTTAAGACGCTGCTTGTGGCGCTCATGTCCGTGGGTCTGGGAAGCCTGCTCTACGTGGGAACGCTGTACGTGGGCGTAGCCCTTGTCGGCCAGATTGCCCTGGGCGTGGCCTGGGGCGTCGCCAACCCGCTCCACAACACGATCGTGCAAACGACGGCCCCGCTCGAGCAGCTCGGTCGCGTCAACTCGGTCATGAGTTTTGGCAACATGTTCGCCGGCGTGGCCCCGCTGGCAATTGCTCCATGGCTGGCGGCGACGTTTGGCGTGCAGCAGACGCTCATCGGAGCGGGCATGGTCGTGACGGCAGTCCCCGCGGCGTTGCTGCTGTTTGGACGCCGGCATTTTAATCGTGCCGCAAAGCAATAAAAACCATCACAACATTCGATGAAAATCGCGATTTTGCCGAATAACGTCGAATGTTGTGATGGTTCGCGCCCCGGGTCCGGCCATCCTTCGGGTCCGGCCACCACAGAGGGGCCAGGCACCTTTGTGGCGATTGGGTCCCAACGGCCCGTGCCTTGGTATACCATGTACGCCGTTTGCGAATACACCCCACACCGCCGCACAACCCAGAAAGGCCTTCATGGACACCATCTTCAGCCACATCAAAGCCGTGTTCTGCGATATCGACGGCACGCTGCTCACGAGCCAGCACACGGTGTCCCCGCGCACCGTGGCGGCGATTCGCGCCCTGCGCGAGCGCGGCGTGCTCTTTGGCCTGTGCACCGGGCGCGACGCCCACGCGACCGAGGCCATGTACAAGCTCTGGGGCATCGAAGGCTTGGTGGACGTGCTCGTGGGCTGCGGTGGCGCCGAGGTCATCGACCGCGCACACGACATCAACGAGCTGAGCTATCCGCTGCCGGGCGAGACCATCGCGCGCATCTGCAAGCACATGGCGGACCTTCCGGCAACACCCGTCTGCCCCCGAGGCGGCGTGTTCTACGTGCCCGAGAGCAACGCGTGCGTCGAGCACCTGTCGCGCGTCGACGGTGTGCCCTACCAGGTGGTCGATTTTGCCGAGTTCTTGCGCGAGCCGCAGCCCAAGGTGATGTTTACCATGGCGCCCGAGGTAATGCCGCGGGTGATTGAGCGGGCGTCGACGTTTGCCGATAACACCGTTAAGGCGGCGGCTCTGCAAACCACGCAGCGGCTCTACGAGTTCATGGATCCGCGCGTGTCCAAGACGCGCGGCCTTGTGCGCGTGGCGGAGCTCAACGACATGGAGCTCCAGGACATCTGCGTGTTTGGCGATGCGGACAACGACACCTGCATGGTGGCCGACGCCGGCGTGGGCGTGGCCATGGCAAACGGCAGCGACGCCACTCGTGCCGCCGCCGACTTTGTAACCGCCAGCAACGACAAAGACGGCATTGCTATCTTTGTCGAGGAACATCTGCTATAGCGCTGGGGGAGAGTCGCCACAAAGGGAACAGGCACCTTTGTGGCGGCCTCAGGCGATTTGGGCGAATTGATACCTAAAATCTGCGTGAAAATTCAGATATGGTTGTCTGAACATTACGCTTCTAACTACCGATGAAATAAAGATATTCCCATCAATTTGGTAGTCTATTCCTCCCGGTTAATGACCTCCCGTTCACGGTCGATTTTCGACCGTTCGCAGGATGCATGCTCTTGAGCAAAATGTTGTGCAAATAAATAAAATGCTATTAAAAAACTGATAACTGGCTTAATTACCAGCAGAAATAGATATTTCAAAGCGAATAAACGAAGGCAAATCTGAGTAAATGTCAAGAGAATTGAGAACTGGCTACAAAAATGTCGGTTTTGTTGCTCTGATGTTTAAACAATAGTTACAATAGTATTACTAAGCGTACGCAATTACAGGTTGCGCAGATACGTTTGATAGTGAAAGAGCAAGATCGCGGTCTCTTGGGGAGGAGACATCGATGACAGCAAATTCAGATAAATCTAAGCAGGATAATAAAGCGGCACATCGTGTGCTGGCAGGTGTTTTGTGCGGAGCTTCCGTTTTGAGCCTGGTACTGTCGCTCGTTATGCCCCCGATCTCGCAGGCCAT
The DNA here is from genome assembly GCA_958403395.1 of uncultured Collinsella sp. GTDB lineage: Bacteria > Actinomycetota > Coriobacteriia > Coriobacteriales > Coriobacteriaceae > Collinsella. The sequence goes on along the minus strand of CATXXF010000001.1, from coordinate 39,429 downwards.
CGCCAGCGACACCCAGACAGTTTTTACCGAGGAAACTGTAATGGGGTGCTCAAAGTGAAGAAGTTCGCCGCATGTAGCTTTATGGCAACTGTTCTCGTGGTGAGCACTCTGTTGTCGCCGTTTAGCGCGGTCTCCACCGCAAGCGCGGAAGATGCTGGACATCTCACTCCGGGCATTTACAAGCCAACGCCCATCGGTATTGGTACGAATATCAATGTCTCCACCTCCGATCCCGGCGTTGCCACCTACGTCGGCCGCGACATGTACATCGGTGGTAAGCCGAGCGACACTAATACTCTTGATGCGAGCAATGCCCCCACCGGCTCATATGCCGCTGAGGCGGAGGGCCTTACCGTGGTCCGTGGCAAGCTTGCCATGAATCCTGTCAAGGATAGTTGGAGCGGCGATGGCTTCCGTTTCGGCACCGTTGGTTTTGGCTCGCAGTTTCGTCCCAGTGAGGGAAGCACGGTGCTTGCGGTCGCCGGTATAAAGAGCTCGATTGAGAACATGAACACCGGTCTGGGATCGACCTCAAATACTGCGACGGTTGGTGCTTGGACCAAGGGTGCCTGGGTCGGTCAGGCGATAACGGGTGACTCCGCTGGCTATGACTACACCGCGAAGATCGTCGGTCCCATTACCTATTGGAATGGGACTGCTAACAACGGGCGCCAGTCTGTGGTTAAAAAACAGCACAACTACTATGAAGGGGGAAATGCGAACGAAAGCTCGCTGTTCAACTACAAGCAAGTCGACTTCCTCAAGGACATTAATGGCAAGGATTATTCGAATTACAGCGGAGATACAGGCTATCCAGGCTATCTCACCACGCTCTCTAACCAGCTGAATTCGTTCGCGAAGACGACGGGTGAAGTGATCTACAGCGTTGCTCCGGCGTGCTATCGGGACAAGCGCTACTTCATCAACAAGTACAACAAGACGGATTGTAACTATGGCCTGGTGTTTGATGGGTCGTATAAGACCATCAATGAGGACTGCGCCGATACGTCGCTCAATAGTAAGCAATTCAAGAATAGCGAGCGTCTTATCACGTTTAAGGGTGACAACACCTCTATGCAGCAGGTGTTCACCATCGATGCTTCTGAGCTGAGCAATACATACAACAACGAGTATTATCGTGGCGTTGATTTCGCATTCGAGGGCATTCCAGATGGCGCCTCGGTTGTTGTGAACGTTACCGGATCTTCGAATATTGAGTTTCACAATGGCTGGCGCTTTTGGTGGAACGGCACCGAGATTTCGCGTTATTACGAAACTCGATATTCCGGCACGGCGGAGGGCAAGGCATACGCGACGGCTTCTCAATCCGTCATATGGAACTTTGTTAATACGCAAAGCCTTACCATTCGGGGCGGCATCGCGGGAGAGGACCGCGCGGACTGGGAATACGATGGCGCAGCCACTGGTGCCAAGTGAACTGACGACGATCCTGCGGCGGCTATGATCGGCAGCATCCTTGTACCCAACGGAAGCTTCGACGACCATGTGACCACCAACGGTCGCGTTTATGTGGGTGTCGATTTCTCAATGAACAGCCCGAAGGTTGCCGCACAATTTGGTGAGGGTAACTCGGCTTCCGTCATCGACATGGACCAGGAGCGTCACAACTTCCCGTGGTCCGGTACCTACACGCCCGGCGGCTCCGCCGTTGCGTGGAGCAAGGTCGATGCGGCGGACGACAAACCGCTCGCGGGTTCCGAGTGGGCCATCTACGCGACTGAGGACAATGCACGGAAGGATGAGAAACGTATCGTCTCCATTGTGGATAACGGCAAGAATGACTCCGATCCTGCCGTTGGCACCATTCAGTTCAACTACCTGAACCAGAAGGCCAATATTGGCAACCCTGATGACAAAGACTACTTCACGTACTACATTCGCGAGACTAAGGCGCCGGAGGGCTACGAGCTTTCCAATGCGATCTATACCTCGAAGATGTTCCACACGGGCGATGAACTCAACCTTGTGGGCAACGTGGGCACAAACGGCAACGAGATTTCCAGTCCGCGGAGCGCCATCCCCAACGCCAAGATTACCGGTACGGTGTCTTGGACCAAGGTGGAGGAGGGCGACGCAGGACACACTCCTTTGGCTGGTTCTGAGTGGAAGCTCACCAAGACCAAGGACGCCGATGGTACGGACGTTAACCAGTCCTGGACCGTGAGCGATCAGTCGGATTCGGGTGAGATCACGTGGAAAGACATTGATGGCACGTCTGGCAAGTTCAAGCTCGAGGGCCTGCTGCCGGGTACGTACACGCTTGTTGAGACCCAGGCTCCGATTGGCTACAACTTGAATGACGCGGGTTACGAGTTCAAGGTGTTCAAGGACGGCTCCATTACGTGGACCGAGGGAAAGAGCCCGACGATTGCCGGGAACAACGTCTACATTTCCGACGCTCTTGCCACCACGTCCGTGAAGATCCCGGTGACCAAATCGGTTCGCAATACGGATTGGCCTACTGCCGACGGCAGCTATGTGCCGTTCGAGTTCAGCATTAAGGCTACGGGTGACTACGCAGACACAGCCCCCAAGCCCATTTCTGTTGCCCCAAAGGCAGGGGAGACCGACGCCACCAAGCTCAACAACATCACGGCGGCCTTTGGCGCGATGACGTTCAACAAGAAGCACCTGTCCACTGAAGCAGGCACCAATAAAGATTACGCCAAGACCTACACCTACACGGTGAAGGAGGTCGCGCCCGACACCGCATCCGCCATCGACAAGCTCCGCTACTCCAAGGCCGAGTACCAGGTGGCCGTCACGGTGAAGGCCAAGCTGAATGACGCCGGCAAGTACTCCGGCCTCACCACCTCCACCACGGTCACGCAGGTGAAGGACGACATGGGCAACACCGTTAATAAGGACATCGGCACCGTCGACGCGCCCAACGCCATCCCTGCCTCCACCTTCACCAACGTGAAAGTTCTCACGGACCTCCCGCTCACCGGCGCGGGTTGGACCGAAAACTCCATGCTCCTCGTGGGCGCCGGTCTCATGCTTCTGAGCGGCATCGCTGCGGGAGCGTATTGGTTCGCTACAAAGCGCCGCCAGGACGACCCGTCCGATGGCGCTGGTAGATAGATGTTTATGAATGTCGGGCTCATTTCTGAAAGGGGAATCATGAACCGATTCGTACAAAAGCTGATCGCCGGCGCCGCCGCCGTAGCGATCGCCGTAACCGGCCTGGTGGGCGCCGCCCCTGTGGCCAAGGCTGCGGAACCCGTACAGCCGACGGAGGGCACCATCACCATCCGTAATGCCGACAACGACGAAGCGACGCACACGCTCGATGGCTTTCAGCTCGCTTCGCTGAAGAACGTTGACTCCGCCGGCGGCAAGCTCACATTTCTCATCGATACCAATGATGACCTTGTGAGCGTGATCGAGGCTTCGATGACCGATGCCCAGCGACAAGATTACGAGGCAGACCACAACTACTACAACGCTGCGGGCAGCAAAGACAACAACCCGATCGGTTACCTGGTTGCCAACGTCTTCAATGACTCCAGCGAGCCGGATGATCCGTGGGGCGGCAACACGTCTGAGCTGCGCAAGTTCGCGACGAGGCTCTCCAAGAAGCTCGCGGTGGATGGGGTACACGCTACCAAGACTGGGTTCCAGAGCAGTATCTCCGGTTTCAAGAATACCTGCGATCAGGGCCTTTGGTTCCTGAAGGACACCACGGACGATCCGGCAACGCAGTCCATCCCCATAATCGTCGCAACTGCACTTAAGGAGTACTCTAACGAGACGGCTAGCTGGGGCGTCGTCACGCTGAAGATGAACGTGCCGACCGTTGACAAGAAGATCACCAGTTCCGATACCGGCACCGTTGCAAAGAATGGCTCTAACGCAGACGCCCTTATCGGCGGCAAGGTCGAGTATGAGCTCAGCTCCGTCATTCCGACCTACACCGGCTACGACATCAACGAACCTCCCCGTGTGTTCAGGCTTATCGATACCGCTTCCAAGGGTCTGACGGTTGACGAGAACCCTGTGAAGTCTGTGAAGTCCGTCACTCTGAAGAAGGACGGCGAAGATGATGTGACGCTCGACGAGGGCACCGATTACACCGTTAACATTGATGACTACAGAGGCACCGACTCTAAATATACCGGCGGCCACGTGACTACCATCGACCTGGGGAAGTACGTCAACATGGCCGATGGCTCCAAGTCCAAGAATGATGGAAAGATCCTCGAGGGCTACACCGTCGTCGTTAAGTTCGAGGCTATTGTCAACAGCAGCGCCGTCATGGCTGGCGATGGTAACCCCAACTCCGTTGAGCTTGAGTATTCTCGCACTCCTAATAACGAGTCCACCACGATTCATGGCCCCAAGGTTCCTCGCGTTTACACCTACGAGTTCGGCATCCTGAAGACCGACATGGCCGGCGCCAAGACGCTTGATGGTGCTCAGTTCGCCATCGCCCGCGTGGACGCTACTACTAAGGACAAGACCTTCCTGAAGAGGGATGCCAAGACCGGTGCTTGGTCTGAGCTCACCACGGCCACGCCCGTCAAGGACGGTACCGAGGCCACCGGTGTGTTCACCACCGGTGCAGACGGCAAGATTGAGATGTCCGGTCTGCCTAAGGGTACCTACTACGTCGAGGAGATCAAGGCTCCGACCGGGTACACCAACATCGGCCTGCCTAACTTCGAGTTTACGATTTCCGCTGATTTTGATGCCGATGGCATGACCGTGAAGAATTTGGAGTACAAGCAGACCACCGGCGCCGACGACAGCCGTATCGCCTTCGACGCCACCACCCGCTCTCAGGCCAACGTCAAGAACGCCAAGAACCTCACCGAGCTGCCCTTGACCGGTGACCTGGGCATCAAGGTCTTCATCACCGTGGGCGTGCTGCTCATGGCTGCTGGCGCCGCCTTCGCCCTGAGTGCACGTATGCGCTCTTAATTCCCTAGCTTGATGACGCGGCGAGCGGGCGATCGTCGTCTCCTGTCAGCGCCTGCGCACCGCGTTCTCATATTCCCTTTCGCCGCACCCCGTCGCGCTTGGACCCGCGGCGGGGTCGGTGCTTTAACCGTGTCCTCGCACCCACACCCCCGGAGGTGAACCACATGGAGGCAACCAAGCCCGTATCGACGATGCGCACGCCGAGGGGCGGTTCGAACCCGGCTTCCACCAGCCGGCGTAAACCGCCCCTCGTCCTGCGCCTGCTTTCCCTTCTGTGCTTTGCCGCCGGCTTTGTTATCGTGGCCACGCCCCTCGTCCTGCGCGCCATGTCCCAGGCCGAGCAAACTGCCGCCGTTACCGCTGCGCAAAACACCGTGGATGGCTGGCCCTATCCGCAAGCGGAGGAGGCCCTCGCGGCCGCTCGCGCCTATAACGAGCAGCTGGCTGCCGGCGGTCAGGACGTTATCGGCGAGGTCGTGGACCCGTTTGGAAACACCTCTGGCGCCTCCACCGCCTCTGGCTCTGAGGATTCCATCGCCTCGCAAGATACCACCTACCAGGGACTCCTTAACGCGGGATCGGGCCTTATGTGCTCGGTGCGTATCCCCAAGATCGACGTGAATCTGCCCGTGTACCACGGCACCTCCACCGAGGTGCTCGCCGCGGGCGCCGGCCACCTGTACGGAACGTCGCTGCCCGTGGGCGGCGAGAGCACGCATGCCGTGCTCACCGGTCACCGTGGCGTGCCGGGCTCGCTCCTGTTCACGCGCTTGGATGAGCTGCAGGTGGGCGACTCGTTCTACATCGAGGTGATGGGCGAAGAACTGGGCTACAAGATCGACCGCATAGACGTGATCGAGCCCGACGACGATTCCAAGTTGCGCGTGACCGCCGGCGAGGACCGCGTGACGCTCATGACCTGCACGCCCTACGGCGTGAACTCGCACCGTCTGCTGGTATCGGGTGTGCGTGCAAGCATTCCGGATGAGGTTCCCGTGCCCGAGGAGGCACAGGGCATCAACACTACCGCGGTGGCGCTGGGCGTTTTGGGCGCGCTGCTGGCCATTGTGATTGGCCTTTTCGTGGCCGGGCACGTGCGCAGGAAGCGCCGCGCGGCGCAGCGTGCTGCCGTTGCCGCCGCGGTGACGCTGGACGCCGACGTGGCTGGTGGCGATGGTGGAAACGGGTGGACCGTGGGAGCCTCCAGGCCTGCGGCCCCCTTCGTCTCCTCTGCTTCAGATCCTTCGGCTTCCCCCGATTCCGATGCTGATTCTTCCGGCTATCGCGGGCGACACCTGCGCTAGCGCCCGCGTCGGTGCTCAATATCGCTCGAAGTGTAGCGCCTTCGCACGCTTCCCGGTCATTTGCCAGAACCGCGGCGCGATCCCGAAAATGCCGTACGACGCGATTGTCGAGCTGCCCGCTTACATCGGCAAGAACGGCCCCGAGGTCATCTCGCGCGACAACATCCCGCTGTTCCAGCAGGGCCTCATGATGCAGCGGCTCAACTCCGAGAAGCTCGTGGTCGAGGCGTGCATCGAGGGTTCGTATGAGAAGGCGCTCAGGGCGTTCACGCTCAACAAGACGGTCCCGTCCATGACGGTCGCCAAGGAGGTCCTCGACGACATGATCGAGGCCAACAAGGATTTCTGGCCTGAGCTTAAGTAACGAGGCCTTCGACGGCCCGACTGCGAACGGTTCGCAGCGGACTATGAGGTCCATAGGCTCCCCCTGGGATACATCCCAGGGGGAGTCTCTCAGAAGCGCCCGAGGGGCGCTTTTTGTGTATATGGAGGCAAAAGGGATATGCAGTCTTCATACATGGCCTCCTTTTAGGAGGGTCGATTTCTCCGGTTGATTTCCAATCTCAGCTGAACACATTGAGCGGATAGGCCGTTCCCGCAGTTAGCCGAAAGCCCCGGGGTCCCTCCCGGGCCCCGGGGCGGCATTTTCCCAGTTGAAGGAACGGTGGAGATGTGTTTCGGTGGGTCCGGTGGCCATGCTCCGCTCCCCGCCCGGCACCTCTTCCAAGGGAACCGACGAGGGCGCCGGCGCCCAGTATGTCTAAGAGAACGGTTCTTTGGGCAATACTGCCTATGATTTTACGACTGATGATAAGGGCGAGATCGGCGTCAAGGGCCTCGATGCTGGCGCTTACACGGTCGAGGAGACCAATACGCTCCCCGGCTATAACACCGTGCCCAAATTCACGTTCACCATTACTGCCACGGGTCTTAATCAGAACGAGGGCGAGAATACGTTGACGGTGACCACATCCACGAAAGGCTCTGGTCTCGTCACCAATTCCTCTTCTGGTGACGGCACTGTTAGCCTTACCGTCAAGAACAAGAAAGGCTCCGGCCTCCCGCTGACCGGTCTTAACGGCGTGACCTTCACTTGGATCGCTGGCAGCGCAGTGCTGTGCATCGGCGTGGCACACCTCATCCGCAGCCGTAAGCAGGCTGAGGAGTCCGAGCAGGAGTAACGCTCACTCACCCATCCCTTTGGCAGGTGGGATGTGATGGCCATGAGACTTGCGGACACTTTTCTCGTCCATCGACGTTCTTGCTTTGCCATTCTCTTTTCGGGGCAGACTCCGCACTGGAGTCTGCCCCGTTCTTTTTGGGATAACGCAGCCAGGCTCCATTGCCCGATGTATCAAGCGTATGAATATCGAACAGATGTTTGCAAATATTGCGTTTACCAGCTGTAAGTGCGAGTGCTCGCAGTAAAATACCCTTGCGACGCATCCCGTGCGCGGGCGGCCGACGACTCGATCGGAGGTCCCCAAATGCTGAAATTCCTTAACGCGCTCGCCGCCCTCGCGGCGGTGGGCTCGTTCGTCATCGCGTTTCTTGACTCGTATGAGGTTCGGTTTAAGGTCCGTAGGCGCACGCGCGGTGCGGACGGTAGAAGGCATTTGCGCCGTAACAAGCGCAAATAAGAATGCCCGGGGTTCGGAGCCCGGGCATTTAACAAAAGCTGAAAACTAGGCCGCCCGCGCTCCCAAACATTTACGCGGGGTGCGTCGTTTTCTATTGACATTGTATCCCGAATCGCTCAGCCGATTCGGGACATTTTGAAAACTCAAATGCGGGCCCATACTCGCACTGCGCAATGCTGCCAGGCTGCGTTGTCCGGCGTGGAAGCTCGCTAATCGGCTATTATTTGTTTAGACAACTTGAGTTGTAGAGGAGTGATCGGCGATGGTGCAGGGCGCCAAACATATGAAGAGCAATAACGCCGCGGCTAACGGTGGCTCGAGCCCTCAGCCCAAACCTCAATCAAAGCCCAAGCGCCGTCGCAAGCGACTGCCGCGCTGGGCCGACCGGCTCATCACCATCGTCATCATCCTTATTGGCGTGGGCCTTATGACCTGGCCGTGGATCTTGGACCGGCTCGAGGCCTCGGGCGTGTTCAACCAGATCAGCACCGTGTCCAGCACCGCGGACGCGCTGTCTGCCGAGGAGCGCGAACGCATCCTGCTCCAGGCGCGCTCCTTTAACGAGCAGCTGGCGGGCGAGGCCACCGAGCTTCCCGCCGACCAGATCGAGCCCTACGCTCAGCAGCTCATCTTTGACCGCGACCCCATGATGAGCTGGGTCGAGATCCCCTCCATCGACGTGAGCATGCCCATCTACCACGGCACGAGCGAGGAAGTCCTTATGGCGGGCGTCGGCCACCTGGAGGGCACGAGCCTGCCGGTGGGCGGCACCTCGACGCATTGCGTGCTCACCGCGCACTCGGGCATGCGCAACCTGAGCATGTTCGACGACATCCATTCGCTGGAGCCCGGCGACCTGGTGCTGCTGCACACCATGAACAAGACGCTCGCCTACAAGATGGTGGACTCCGAGGTGGTGCTGCCCGAGGAGATGGAGTCGCTGACCATCGAGCCCGGCGCCGACAAGGTGACGCTCGTCACCTGCACGCCCTACGGCGTGAACGACCATCGCCTGTTGGTGCACTGCGTGCGCACCAAGTACAGCAAGAAGGATGTCGACAAGCAAAAGTCGCTGGCCGGCCGCCACTGGGGCAAGCGCGAGTTTGCCGTGCTCATCGTGGTCGTAGCTATTGTGCTGTTGCTGCTGGACATCGTGATCCACGCGGTCCGCAAGCGCCGCAAGGCCAAGGCCTCGGCATAAGACATTCTCCAGAACCACCACAAAGGGGACTGGCACCTTTGTGGTGGTCAGGGGGGGGGCTTCCAAACCATCACAACATTCGATGAAAATCTCGATTTTGGCGAAAAGCGTCGAATGTTGTGATGCTTTGCGTTTCGGGCGGCGCGCTCTTCGTTGTGGGCGCGATGGTTTTCGTTGTGGGCGAGACGGTTTTTGCTATGGACGGTGCGGTTTCGCTGCAGAACCGCCGGCCCGCCGCTTGCCAGCCCGCCGCCCTCGTTACGTTTTCGCTGCATTTGGGTAAAGCACCTGCTCCAAGCGGCGTTGCCTTGTATACTAGAGCGGTTTATCTGTTATGCGGAAGGGAGCGCCTATGGCACTCAGCGAGAAAGACGTGCGCGGCATCGCCGAGTACGCAAAGATCGCACTGACCGATGACGAGCTCGCCCAGATGACGTCCTACCTGAACGACGCCGTCCAGATGCTCGAGCCCGTCCTGCAATATGACTTACCCGACGTGGAGCCCACGTTCCATCCTATCGGAAGCCTGTCCAACGTGATGGGCGATGACCTGCGCGAGCCCGAGCGCGACCTGCCGCTCGACGTCGCGCTCGAAAACGCCGGCAGCGCGCGCGACCGCTACTTCCGCGTGCCGTCCATTTTGGGAGAGGGGGAGAGCGAGTAATGGCACAGAGCTTCGATTCCCTTACCGCTGCTCAGATTGCCGCGGGCGTTGCCGCCGGCGACTTTACCGCTACCGAAGTGGCCCAGGCCTCCCTTGCCGCCATCGAGGCGCGCGAGGGCGGGGTCCAGGCATTCCTACAGGTGTCGCCCGAGCTTGCGCTCGAGGCCGCCGCGCGCGTGGATGCCGACCGTGCCGCCGGAAAGCCGCTGCCCCCGCTCGCGGGCGTGCCGCTGGCCATTAAGGACAACATGAACCTCGTGGGCACGCGCACCACCTGTGCTTCCCGCATGCTCGAGAGCTACCAGAGCGTCTACACCGCCACCTGCGTCCAGCGCATGCTCGATGCCGGCTGCCTGCCCATGGGCAAGGCCAACATGGACGAGTTTGCCTTTGGCAGCTCCACCGAGAGCTCGGCGTTCCACCGCACTAACAACCCCTGGGATACCGAACGCGTACCCGGCGGCTCCTCGGGCGGCTCTGCTGCCGCCGTCGCCGCGGGCGAGGTCGCGCTCTCGCTGGGCTCGGACACTGGCGGCTCCATTCGCCAGCCGGCGTCGCTGTGCGGCGTGGTGGGCTTTAAGCCCACGTATGGCGCCGTGAGCCGTTACGGCGTGGTTGCCTTTGGCTCGTCGCTCGACCAGGTGGGCCCCTTTGGCCGCACGGTCGAGGATGTCGCGCTGGCCATGAACGCGCTCACCGGCGCGGGCCACGATCCGTACGACTGCACCAGCCAGGATTGTGCCGTCGACTTTACCGAGTATCTCAACGACAGTATCGAGGGCAAGCGCGTGGGCATCATCCCCGCGTTTATGGAGGCCGAGGGCCTGACGCCCGAGGTCAAGGTCGCTGTTCAGCGCGCCGCCCAGGAGCTGCAGAACCAGGGCGCCGAGCTGGTCGAGGTCGACCTGCCGCACCTGGACGCCGCCATCGCCGCCTACTACGTCATCGGCCCGGCCGAGGCGTTCTCCAACCTGGCCCGCTTCGACGGCATTCGCTACGGCTATCAGGAGGAGGGCTGCGCCAACCTGTCCGACCAGAGCTCGCTGTCGCGCGCCCACGGCTTTGGCGCCGAGGCCAAGCGCCGTCAGATGCTCGGCGCCTATCTGCTGAGCTCGGGCGTGTACGACAAGTACTACTACGCCGCGCAAAAGGCCCGCACGCTCATCACGCAGGACTACGACGCCGCGTATGCCAAGGTGGACACCATCCTCATGCCTGCCTCGCCGCGCACGGCCTTTAAGTTTGGCGAGATCAGCGACCCCACGCAGATGTACCTTTCGGACCTGTACACCATCTCGCTCAACATCTGCGGCAACGGTGGTATCTCGGTGCCGCTGGGCCTGGGCGAGGATACTCAGCTGCCCGTTTCTGCCCAGCTGGTGGGTCCGGCCTTTAAGGACCGTCAGCTGCTCACGTTCGCCCGCGCCCTGGAGCGCGGCTTTGCCGATGCCGCCACGGGTGCGCCCGCGCTTTCCGTCGCGCCCGATTTTGCCGGGAAGGGAGGCGAGCTGTAATGAAGGAGCTTTCCGAGGTCCTGCAGGATTGGGAGGCTGTGATCGGCCTGGAGATCCATACCGAGCTCACCGCACTCGATACCAAGATGTTCTGCAACTGCAAGCTCAGCCACGATGACGAGCCCAACGCCAACGTGTGCCCGGTGTGCCTGGGCCTGCCCGGCGCTCTGCCGGTGCCCAACAAGCGCGCCATCGAGAGCATCGTCAAGGCCGGTCTCGCCACCAACTGCGAGATCCAGCGCCACTCGATGTTCTACCGTAAGCATTACTTCTATCCCGATATGGCCAAGAACTTCCAGACCACGCAGGGTCCGGTCGCCTTTGCCATGTACGGTCACCTGGACCTGGACGTGACCGGTCGCGGTGCCGCCGAGCGCCCCGACTGCGCGTTTGGCGAGGCCGAGGCCCAGAGTCTGGCGAGCGCCTCGGCCAACGCCGAGGGCCTGTCCACGTCCATGACGTCGACCATGCGCGAGGGTAACCAGCGTGCCGGCCATCTGGCCAGCTATGACGCGTCCAACCTGCAGATGCCCGAGCGTCGCGAAGACGGTTCCTACACGGTGCCCATTCGCATTCTGCGCATCCACATGGAGGAGGATGCCGCCAAGATGGTCCATGTGGGCGGCGCTGAGGGCCGCATTACCGCCGCGGCTGAGTCGCTCGTCGACTACAACCGCTGCGGCACGCCTTTGATTGAGCTCGTGACTGAGCCCGATTTGCGTACGCCCGAGGAAGCGCGCCTGTTTATGGAAAAGCTCCGCCGCATCTTTGTGACGCTGGGCATTTCGGACTGCTCCATGGAGAAGGGTTCCATGCGCTGCGACGGCAACGTGTCGCTGCGTCGCCGTGGTGAGACCAAGCTGGGAACCAAGACCGAGCTCAAGAACCTCAACTCGTTTAAGAGCCTGCACGACGGCCTTACCTATGAGATTTGCCGTCAGGCCGAGGTGCTCGAGGAGGGCGGCATCATCTATCAGGAGACCCGCCACTGGGAGCCCAGCCGCAAGCGCACCGTGGTCATGCGTGTGAAGGAGACGGCCGACGACTATCGCCTGTTCCCCGACCCCGATCTGGCGCCGTTCGATCTGGACGACGAGTTCATCGATCGCTGCCGTGGCGAGATTCCCGAGCTGCCCGATGCCAAGCGCGCCCGTTTTGAGGCCGACTTTGGCATTAAGACGGCCGATGCCGAGCAGATTGCCGGCGACCCCGAGTTTGCCGAGTTCTTTGAGGCCGCCGCTGCCGGTATGGCTGGCAAGGAGGCTCAGACGGTCGCAAACCTGCTGGTGAACGAGATGATCGCCTACCTTAAGGGCGCGGGCGTGTCGCTGACCGAGTCCGGTATTGCGCCGGCTCAGGTGGCAGCCCTTGCCAAGCTGCTGGCGACCGACGCCATCAGCTCCAACCAGGCGCACGAGGTCTTTGAGGCCATGGCCCAGACCGGCGACGACCCCAACAAGATCGTCGACGAGCGTGGCATGCGTCAGGTGAGTGATGCCGGCGCGCTGCAGCCGATTGTGGATGAGGTGCTGGCAAACTGTGCCGATCAGGCGCAGCAGTATCGCGACGGCAACCAGAAGGTCATCGGCTTTTTGGTGGGCCAGTGCATGAAGGCGAGCCGCGGCAAGGGCAACCCGAAGCTCTTCAACGAGTTGCTGAGAACGTCGCTCTCGTAGCTGCGAGGCCGGGGAAGCCCCGAGTCGCCGGGGTATTTCCTCCAAATTTCAAACAGTCCTATGCAAGACGAAGGCCACATTTAGTGGCCTTCTTTGCATGCGGAACTCATTTGGAGCAAACACCCCGGCGACTCGGGGCTTCCCCGGCCAGACGACTCGGCCGTTCGGGTCAGGTGGGCTGGATTAAATAGAGTGAATGGGCGCGCCGTTGGCACGCCCATTGTTTTGTGGGTGTGGCGCAGGGGCGGTCCCTTGGTCACATTGCGCCTCAAGATTTCCAAAAAGTTAACCTTTGTTGACCTTAATAGTTAGATAAACTAAACTATTTTCCAAAAGTGTGCTCGAGCAAACTTGTTTACTCGGGTGCTGAGGCACCGTGCCGCGTCCAATGCGGCAAAAGGGAGAAGCAACATGAAGAAGTCGACGTTCAATACCCTGCTTGTCGGTGGCGGTTTTCTGCTTGGCACGGCCGGCATCAAGCTGCTTACCAGCGCTCCGGTCAAGAATGCCTGCGTGCAGGGTATCGCGTGCGGCATGCGCATCAAGAACGGCTACCAGGACATGGTCGAGCAGGCCAAGGCCAATGTCGATGACATGGTTGCCGAGGCTGCTTACATCACCCAGAGCGAGGCCGCTGCTGACGAGGCAGCTGAGTAACGCTCCCAGGCACAAACTATGAGATTCTCGATTATTAGCGAGATCCCCGGCAGGACCCGTCTTCAATTGGCGGGTCCTGTGCCAGAGAGCGATCTCGATGCACTTCTTAAGCTTGGCGGCGACATCGATGGCGTGCACAAGGTGCGCGTGTATGGCCGCATTGGCCAGATGGCGCTGGAGTACGACGAGCAGCGTCGCGCGGCCGTGCTCGATGCCCTGGACGCGCTCGATGCTCAGGCCATTGCCGACGCAAAGACGGGTTACGTGATGCAGCTTGAGCCACGTAAGCATAAGCTCGTCATGGACCTTGCCACACTTATCGGCGCCCACTACGCGCGCCGCTGGTTCTTACCGACGCCGCTGCGTGCGGTGTTTGTCGTGGCCGGTTACATGGCATTTTTGCGCGCTGCCCTTCATGAGCTGGCGCAGCCGCGCCTGACCGTTCCCGTGCTCGACGCTTCGGCCATCGGCATTTCGTTCGTCAAGCGCGATGTCGACACCGCGGGCCAGACAATGTTCCTGCTCAACGTGGGCGAGCTGCTCGAGGACTACACCCGCGCCATGAGCGAAAACGAGCTCATCAACTCGCTGCTCGATGTGCCCGACAAGGCGCAAAAGGTCGTCGGCGATACCGAGGTAAGCGTTGCCGCGATCGAGCTTGAGCCTGGCGACTTGGTAGCCGTGCGCACCGGCATGTCCATCTGCATCGACGGCGTGGTCGAGCAGGGGAGCGCTATGGTCAACCAGGCGACCCTGACCGGCGAGCCGCTGGCCGTCGAGCGAAGCGTGGGCGACGACGTGTTCGCCGGTACCGTCGTGGAAGACGGCGGCATCTTGGTGCGCGTGCGCGCTAACACGGCTCAGACCAAGTTGCGTTCGATTGTCTCGCTCGTGCAGACGGCCGACTCGCTCAAGTCCGAGGGCCAGTCGCACATGGAGGACCTCGCCAACAAGATCGTCCCGTGGAACTTCCTGCTCGCGGGCCTGGTCGCGCTTACCACCCGCAGCCTCATCAAGACCTCGGCGGCACTGATGGTCGACTACTCGTGTGCACTCAAGCTCACGGGTTCCGTCGCCGTTATGACTGCCATGAGCGATGCCGCCAAGATGGGCGTGATGGTCAAGGGCGCCAAGTACTTTGAGTCGTTTGCCAAGGCCGACACCATTGTGTTTGATAAGACCGGCACGCTCACCGAAGCGCAGCCGCGTCTTGCCTGCGTGCTCACCACCGACGGCTGGAGCGAGGACGAGGTCCTGCGCCTTTCCGCATGCCTGGAGGAGCATTTCCCGCATCCGGTGGCGCGTGCCGTGGTCAACGCCGCCCGCGAGCGCGGGCTCGAGCACCGCGAGCGTCACGCTGCGGTCGAGTACATCGTGGCACACGGCATCGCTTCGTCCATCGAAGGGCGTCGTGCCATCATCGGTTCCGCGCACTTTGTATTTGAGGACGAGGGCGCGCAGCTCGAGTCCGACATTAAGGAGCAGATCGAGTCCCAGATGCAGGGCCTGTCGCCGCTGTATCTGGCGGTCGACGGCACCGTTGTGGGCGTGCTCGGTATCGAGGACCCGCTTAAGCCCGGGGTCCGCGAGGCCATCGCCGACTTGCACGCGTTGGGCGTTAAGCACGTGGTCATGCTCACGGGCGACTCGGAGCGTACGGCCGAGCGCATTGCTCGCGAGGCAGGTGTCGACGAGTTTAAGGCCGAGCTGTTGCCCGAGGACAAGTACGCGTATGTTGAGCGCATTAAGGGCGAGGGGCGCCACGTTGCCATGGTGGGCGACGGCGTCAACGATTCGCCGGCGCTCGGTTTGGCCGACGTGGGGCTGGCAATGGGTGGCGGAAGCGACATTGCCAAGGAGGTCGCCGATATCATCCTGACCGATACGGATCTGGCCGCGATCGTGCGCCTGCGCCGTATGAGCCAGGGTCTCATCGACCGTCTGACGAGCTCCTACTCTAAGGTGATGCTCACCAACTCGGCGCTGTTGGCATTGGGTATTACCGGCGCGATTACCCCGCAGGCGTCGTCGCTACTGCACAACGGCTCGACGATCGCCTATAGCCTGGGCAACGCAAAGGCTTACCTGCGTTAGCAGACGTGTTCGCCCACGTTATCTGGCCTGCACCCTGACGGCATCGGTGCTGTCTGGGTGCAGGCCTTTTGCATTTGACCATTCGCTAGCTTCTTTATATAGTGGTGCTAGCATGGCTAGCAATTGAAGGGAGCGGGATCGACGTGGGTACTGTTAGCGGCATGGCGCAGGTGAACGTTCGCGTGGATCGCCAGGTCAAGAACCGTGCCGAGGAGGCGCTGCGGCTTTCGGGCGGGTCGCTGCCCGAGCTCATCAAAAAGGTGGTGGCCAAGGTCGCGCAGGGTGGCGGGCAGTGCGAGGAAGTGCTGTCTGCCGTTGATGGCCGGCAACAGACCGTCGCGCACGATACTCCGTTCGCCGCATCGTGGGCAGCGGCAGATCGGCTTTATGCAGATTTGGGCATCGCTACGTCGCCCGTATCCGACGATCGCGGTTGGGACACAATCTATTCCGAAGCCATGGACGAGCGCTATCGCCAAAAGGGGATGATCCAGTGAGTGGGGCTCCCCTCAAAATAATGGTGGACGCCAACGTATGGGTTGATTCGTTTTGCGTCGACCATGCCGAGTCGCTTGCCGCGCGTGCGTTTATTGGGCAGGCAGCAGAGACGGGGGCATTGCTGTTCTTCCCGGTGCATATTGCCAAGGACGTGCTGTACGTTGTCCAACACGAGCTGAGGCGTAGCGTTCTTGCCAGCGGGGGAGCGCTCGACGAGGCATCTGCCCGCGCGATTGGCGATGTGGCGCTGGCGTTTGTTCGGAACATGACCGAAAACGCCACAGCCGTGGGCGCAGATGCGTCGGACCTTTGGTTGGCCGACAAATACTTAGCGCTCCATCGCGATTACGAGGACAACTTGGTGCTCGCCGCGTGTAAGCGCGCACAGGTCGATTACTTGGTGACCAACGATCGCAAGCTGCTCGAACATGCCGATCTTGCAGCAAAGAAACCTCGTCAAATGATGCCGATTCTTGCTTTGGCCGAACGTGGCGGCGCGGCTATCGGTTAACGCGAACTGTTTGCGGGCCTCTTGGACGACGATGCGCCAAGGGGCCCGCGTCTGCTATTTTCAAAAGCTCGGCCTTAATGGCGGGACTTTCCGCGAGCTGCTCGGCTGCCTTTTCGTCGGAATCGTTTAGTGCTGCCAGGCTGCGGTAGACCCACTCGTTGACCTGGGTGTTCTTGACGCCTGCGGTCTGCATAAGGGCGCCTACCTCGCGGATTGCTGCGAGCAGATCGGCTTTGGGACCCGCGAGCTCGACCTCGATGCCGTGGTAGGCGGCCACGCCGCGGTTTTCACTCACGTGGTCGATAAAGCCCTCGACGGTCTCAAGCTGCTGGGCGAGAGCTGCATCATCGTCAGCGTCCAGCGCAACAAGGGCGTTTGATACCGTGAGGGCGGGATGTCCGCAGGGGACAAAGCCTTCGATGACATCCATAGCTTCGGTAATGGTTGAGCCCAGGCCTGCGAGGGCATTGACGAGTTGCTGTTTGGTATCCATAACGGTCCTTTCGACGGGTCAATTTTGCTTGGCGAAAATATACGTGACGCGATCGGTAACAAAAGTGCGAAGTGCGGCGCACATTGGGGTCTTCACAGCTCGTGCATAGAACAGCTGTCCGCTTTCAGAACGTGGTAAGATAACACTCCACAAGCGGGGCTCGCCCCGCATGTTCCTTGAAAAGTCGACGGGTGTTGGGCGCTCGTGCCCAATGCCATCCAGGCTTTCCCGACATTCGGGGGCGACTGGTTTCGACACGATAGCTCTGAGAGAGGAAGCAAGCCGAGGTCTCCTCGCCTCGTTAAACAGGGGTACCGTCAAATTGAATTGACAACAACTCTTCTTTTGAGCCTATGGCTCTCGCTGCTTAATTTATAGCGGCGCGTCAACCCGGTGATTTCCCCGCCACCGGTGCGACGTCATTTTAGGGGAATGCTCCTGCGCACGTAATCGGTATGGCGCAGGCTAAGACCGAACCGGTTAGGACGCCGCGAGCGTGTCGCTGCGCGCAAAGCGTCCGAGACTAAACCAGCGACTGAGCTTGGAGATGCCAATCAGGGGGCTTTCGTGGACCGGAGTTCGATTCTCCGCGCCTCCACCAGAAGTAACAGGCAGGTAGATATTCGTATCTACCTGCCTTTTTATTTCTAGTCCGCACCGCGGAGAATCGAACTCTGTGCAGGGCGCGAGCGTTAAGCAAACGCGGAGCGTTTGTAGCGAGCGGGCGAGGACGCCGGCAGGCGGCCGAAGCCGGTGCGGATTTGCGTAGCAAATACGCGGATTCTCCGCGCAAAGCCCCAACCCAAAACAGATGCGATGTTTATCGAATTTCAGCTGGCCTCGCCCAGCATCAACGGATCCCCCAACCGCGGAGAATCGAACTCTATGCAGGGCGCGGGCGTAAAGAAAACGTCGCGGCAGCGCAGGGTGGGACATGCTTTCCCAATGGCGGCCCAGGCGGAAAGCACGTCCCGGAATCCGCGCTCAGGCTGGGACGTAGTTTCCGGATGGCGCCTCAAGCGGAAACTGCGACCCGGAATCGAGCCGTAGAGTGGGACATGCTTTCCCAATGGCAGCTCAAGCGGAAAATACATCCCGGAATCCTCGTTCGGAATGGGATGCAATTTCCAAATGAATGGCTAGCGGAAAGTTCATCCCGGAATTCGCGTTCAGAACGGGACGCGCTTTCCCAGCGGCGGTCCAAGCGGAAAGCGCATCCCGGAATCCCGCCTCAAACTGGGGCACAATTTCCGCTTCACTTGCCGCCTTGAAAAACCTGCGCGCCCTCCATCCCAAAACTGGGTAGAAGAAAGCCAAAACGCAATCGCAGGAGGTCAATATGACTGCAGAAGATAAGGCAAAGAACGCCGGCAAGGTCGCGCTCGTCTTGGAGGGCGGTAGTTTTCGCGGGCAGTTTACCGCGGGCGTGCTCGACGTTCTCATGGAGGCTGGTGTCGAGATTCCGGCTGTCTACGGCGTATCGGCCGGCGCCCTCAACGGCGTGAACTACAAGTCGCACCAGATCGGCCGCGCCAACCGCATCAACCTGGCTTTCTGCAACGACAGCCGATTCATGGGCGCTGCATCGTTTGCGTCCACGGGTTCCATTGTGGGTTACGACTTCATCTTCAACGACGTCCAAGACCGCCTAGATCCCTTTGACAACGAGACGTTCGACGCAAGCCCCATCGAGATGTACGCCGTCGCGACGGACATGCTTTTTGGAACCGCCACGTACCTGCCGGTCAAAAGCGCCGTACTTGACCTCGACGCTGTTCGCGCCTCGACGTCGCTGCCGCTGGTGACGCCGCCGGTCGAGATTGACGGGCACAAATATGTCGACGGCGGCGTGGCCGATTCGGTCCCCATCGAGCATGTGCTGGAGGAGGCGGGCTTCGATCGCGCGGTTGTCATTGTCACGCAGGACCGCTCGTACGAGAAAAAGCCCTACGAGTTTATGCCTGCCGCGCGCGCCCGCTATGCCGATTACCCCTATCTGCTCGAGGCTATCGAGACGCGCCACGACCGCTACAACATGCAGCGCATGCACCTGTGGAAGTATGAGCGCGAGGGCCGTGCGTTGGTCGTCGCTCCGCAAAAGCCGGTCGAGGTCGGTCATGTCGAGCACGATCCGGCAAAGCTTTTGGACCTGTATATCCAGGGCCGTCAGGAGGCAAAGCGCCTGCTCGCGGAAATCCAAGAGTTCGTTGAGCGCTAACGACGGCGAACCCTCAAAAAATGACAACAGCTAAAGATCTGGAAAAATTATGGCTCGTGGATGACATGTGCAGAAACTCTGGTCGGAGCCAAAATACCTGTTGACTCGTACGGCGAGCGGGGTAATATGGACGGGTTACTTGCAGAGCCCCGTGAATCTCTGTAACAACACGTACTGTACATGGAGGAGTCTAAGTGATTTCGAAATCGACTCACTACGCCAAGCAGGGCGAGGTCCAGCGCAACTGGGTTCTCGTCGACGCCGATGGTGCTGTCCTGGGCCGTCTTGCCACCCAGATCGCAATGATCCTGCGCGGTAAGAACAAGCCCCAGTTCACGCCCAACAGCGACTGCGGCGACTTCGTTGTCGTCATCAACGCCGATAAGGTCCAGCTTACCGGTAACAAGGCCGACACGAAGACCTATTATCGCCACAGCGGCTACAACGGCGGCCTCAAGGCTGAGAGCTTCCGCCAGGCTATGGAGAAGCACCCGGAGAAGGTCATCGAGCGCGCCGTTCGCGGTATGCTGCCCAAGACCACCCTCGGCCGTGCCCAGATGACCAAGCTTAAGGTCTACGCTGGTGCCGAGCATCCGCACGCTGCCCAGAACCCCACGAAGATTGAGCTGGAGGCTTAAAGATGGCTGAGAACACCGTTGTCTACCAGGGTACCGGCCGTCGTAAGAACGCCGTCGCCCGCGTCCGTCTCGTCCCCGGCACCGGCAAGGTGACCATCAACAAGCGTGACGCCGAGCAGTATTTCGGCCGTCATCAGCTCGTTGAGAACGCCCTTGCTCCCTTCAAGGTGACCGACACCGCCGGTCAGTTCGACGTTATCGCTCTGTGCGATGGCGGCGGCATCTCCGGTCAGTCCGGCGCTCTGCGCCTGGGCATCGCTCGCGCTCTTCTGAACGCTGGCGACTACCGTGCTGACCTCAAGAAGGCCGGTTTCCTTACGCGCGATGCTCGCGTGGTCGAGCGCAAGAAGTACGGCCTCAAGAAGGCCCGCCGCGCTCCCCAGTTCTCCAAGCGCTAAGGTTTTATCTCCTTTCGAGATACAATGTACAAGCGGGGCCTGCCGATTCCTCGGCGGGTCCCGCTTTTCTTTTTCGACTAGGGCGGGCGGTTGCATATCGCCTGCTAGGGAAGGAGCGATCCTATGCCCCAGAACATCTTCGGTACCGATGGTGTCCGTGGCGTCGCCAACGCCGATCTTTCGTGCGACCTCGCGTTTCGCCTGGGCCGCGCGGCGACCAAGTTTCTTGGTCCGGACATCTGCATCGGCCGTGACACGCGCCTTTCGGGCACCATGCTCGAGAGCGCTCTGACCGCCGGCATCATGGCCGAGGGCGGCCGTCCGCACTGCTGCGGCGTCATCCCCACGCCTGCCGTGGCACTGCTCACCGTTCAGAACGAGCTCGACGGCGGCATCGTCATCTCTGCTTCGCATAATCCGCCGGAGTTCAACGGCATCAAGTTCTTTAGCCGCAAGGGCATGAAGCTTCCCGATGCTGTCGAGGAAGAGATCAGCGCCTGGGTCATGTCCGAGGAAGCCATGGCTGCCGATACGCTGCCGACCGGTGCCGGCGTGGGCCACATCATCAAGATGAAGGACGCCCGCAAGGCATACGTCGACCACGCCATCGATACGCTTGATGGCCTGAGGCTCGATGGCCTGGTCGTTGCCGTCGACTGCGGTCACGGTGCTTCCTGCCAGACCACGCCCGCCGCGCTGCAGCGCCTGGGTGCCACGGTCCATGCCATCAACACCGATTATTGCGGCACCGACATCAATGTCGAGTGCGGCTCTACGCACCTTGAGCCCTTGCGCGAGCTCGTGCTGCGCACCCACGCCGATATCGGCCTGGCCCACGACGGCGACGCCGATCGCGTGCTGTTCGTGGACAGCGAGGGCAATGAGATCGACGGTGACTACATCCTGGCTATCTGCGGTTCTGACCTCGCCGCTCGCGGCAAGCTCGCCAACTCCGAGATCGTCTCGACCGTCATGTGCAACCTGGGCTTCTCCATCGCTATGAAGGAGCAGGGCTTCGAGATGGTTCAGACCGCCGTGGGCGACCGTTATGTTCTTGAGCGCATGCTCGCGGACGGCGCCGTCATCGGCGGCGAACAGTCCGGCCACATCATCTTCCTGGAGCACAACACCACCGGCGACGGCCTGGTGACGGCTCTGCAGCTGCTGGCCGTGCTCAAGCGCACCGGTCGCACCCTCACCGATCTTGCCGGTATCATGAAGAAGTACCCGCAGGTACTCGTCAACGTGCATTCGGACAACAAGGCCGGTCTGGACGATTGCCAGCCCATCTGGGATGCCGTCGCTGCTGCCGAGAAGGAGCTTGACGGCCGCGGCCGCATTCTGGTGCGCCCGAGCGGTACCGAGCCGCTGGTCCGCGTGATGGCCGAGGCCGAGACGCACGAGCTGACCCAGCGCGTTGTTGACGACATCGTCGAGGTTGTCAAGCGCGAACTTCCCTAATGGTCAAAAACCGTTGCCAAGTGGTAAACTGTTAAGGTTATTTTGATTGATTGGTATGTCCGAGGGGGAGCATGTTCACTAAAGTCCTAAGGTCTTTTGGTATGCGTGGTCGAGTCCTTACGCTGGATGCTCCCATCTCGGGCGACGTCATTCCGCTTTCCGAGGTAAACGATCAGACGTTTGCCACTGGCCTTTTGGGCCAGGGCGTGGCGATTCAGCCCACCGGAACGCGTGTGATTGCACCGGCTGACGCCAAGGTCGAGGCCATTTTTCCCACGGGACACGCCGTTGCGCTTAACACGGTCGATGGCTTGGACGTGCTCATCCACGTTGGTTTGGACACTGTTCAGCTCGAGGGCAAGCACTTTACCGTACATGCGCAAGTGGGTGACATCGTCCATAAGGGCGATGTACTCATTGAGTTCGATCGCGAGGCAATTGCTGCCGAGGGCTACGATGTGACGGTTCCCATCTTGGTGTGCAACTCCGTTGAGTTCTCAAGCATCAAGGGCTCCGTTGGCGTGCATGTCGAAGAGATGGACCAACTCATCGTTGCTCGCGAGCGCTAGCAAGTGCACGTGGCCATTAGCCTACAATTCAAACACGTTTACGGAGGGCGCCCTTGAAAGAGGACGCCCTCCGTGGCAAGATGGGATTTGTCCGAGGCTAAACAGCTTCGGGTCACCGTGGACGGGCAGGGGCCTCGACGCGGCTAGACACGAGACACATACATTACGCGACCTCGCCCTGGTGGCCGCACACGTTGGTTGCGGCCGACGCGGGCCGCGGGCAAGTGCTTGTAAGGGAGCCTTGCCTCTCTTGTACGAGAAAGGACGCGTAATGAAGATCATTAAAGCTAAAGACTACGAGGATATGAGCCGCAAGGCCGCTAATATCATCTCGGCGCAGGTTATCCTCAAGCCCGACTGTGTGCTGGGCCTTGCCACCGGCTCCACCCCGATCGGTGCCTACAAGCAGCTCGCTGCTTGGTACGCGAAGGGCGACGTCGACTTTGCCGAGGTTAGCACCTACAACCTGGACGAGTATCGCGGCCTTTCGCACGACGATCCCCAGAGCTATCACTACTTCATGCGTGAGAACTTCTTCGATCACATCAACATCGACCTGAACAACACGCATGTGCCCGATGGCTCCAACCCCGACGCCGCCGCTGCCTGCTCTGAGTACGACAAGATCGTCGCCGACGCCGGTTACCCGGATCTGCAGCTGCTCGGCATCGGCAACAACGGCCACATCGGCTTCAACGAGCCCGATGACCACTTCTCCAAGGGTACGCACTGCGTCAACCTCACCGAGAGCACCATTCAGGCCAACAGCCGCCTGTTCGACAGCATCGACGATGTTCCCCGTCAGGCCTACACCATGGGTACCCAGACCATCATGTATGCCCGCATGATCTTGGTCGTCGCCAACGGCGAGGCCAAGGCTCAGGCTGTGCATGACATGTGCTATGGTCCGGTTACACCCGAGTGCCCGGCTTCGATCCTGCAGCTGCACACCAACTGCGTTGTCGTTGCCGACGAGGCCGCCCTTTCGCTCTGCGAGTAGCGCGAATCCTGCACCTCGACATAGCCTTGCCTAGGGCCTCCGCTTTGCGGGGGCCTTTTTGCTATCCCTTTCCGCCCGCTTGACCAAAATCTTGGCGCAAGCTTGACGAATGCCGGATGCCCAACAGCTTGATTCATTCCATACCAGATTCTATGCAAAAATGCCACTAGAAGGTCGTAGACGGTAGCGGGTGCTAGGCGAGTTGAATGACATGGCTGAACCTTGTTCATCTGCGTTACACTGCCGCTTAGATGGGACAAGCTGACAAGCTCATTTACCTGCTTAAAGACCGATTAGTCGGGGGATTAATAACAATCGGCCCTCGCTGTACAAAAACTTGCCGCTTGCGTACCAAAAGACAACCTAAAACACAAGGTCGCTCTATTCATAGCGCGGCTTGTATGGTCTTGCGGCTACAGTGTCCATACGGTCGAGTTGAGGAGCGGGCATGGTAAACGATTTGAGCAGTATAGACGAGCTCGAGCTGATGCCGTTAGGCGGAGGCTATATGGTGCGACGCGAACGCTTGATGAATGAGCTTATCGCCAAGGGCCGAAAGGCCGGCATCGTGGTTCTTTATGCGCCCGACGGGTTTGGGAAGACCTCGGTGCTGCTGCAGTACACCCATGAGGTTAAATGCGATCCGACGCGAGGCCCCGTGCGGATTATCGAGGCCGATCGTGCCATTGGGCGCGAGGTGTTTATGCAGCTCGAGGTGGTTACCGAAGAACTCAAAGACAAACCGCACTCCCTTATCGCGATTGATAATGTGCCAAACCTCGATCAGCACGATACCGAAGACCTCATCGACAGGATTCGCGGCCTGCGCGCTATGGGGGTAGGGGTCTTTATCTCCTGCCGTCCTTCAAATCGTCAGCTGATTCATGGGCTGGGTGATTCGGTTAAGATCAATGCGCAGATGCTCAAGGTGCATGCCTATGAGTATTCGGCGTGGGCATCGGCGTTTTCGATCAGCACATCGCTCGACTTTTATCAGCTCACGCAGGGCGTGCCCGAGCTCGTTTCGGCATTGCAGGCGGGTCTGTATGGCCAAGGCGACGTAGCCGGTCTGCTCGAAAACGAGATTGTCAACGTATATGGCGCGGCACTTGCCGATCTGGCTTCGCTCGACAATAATGCGCTGTTTTGCGTGGCATGTCTCATGGTTTTGATGGGCGAGGGCAATATCGCAGAACTCGAGGCCTGTGGGGTGAGGCTGTCGATGGTCGACCAGTCCTATTTTGTGCGCGACTACCCGATCTTTGGCTTGGATCCCGCCGAGCGGAGTTTTACGTGTCTGGGCACGGAGGATAACGGACGCTTGCGCTTGCGTAAGTTGGTGGCCGAGGTTCGCCCCGAACTTGTTCCGAGGGCGGCCCGGATTTTGCTTAAGGCGGGCCGATGCGATGCGGCGATGGGCCTGGCGGACGCCTTTTTGGACCGTGAAGCGGTCCTTGAACTTGCTGGGCAGTATGGGGTCGATCTGGCTCTGACGGGGCACGGGGCCGATATCTGCCGAGCGGCGCTGGGCACGATCGATGCCGACGATCCGGCTCCAGAGCCAACGCCTGCCGAAGCGCTTGGCGTATATCTGGCAGCGGTCAGCGTGTCCAATACAAAGCTCGCTCGCTATATGGCATCGGTCGTCGAACGCGGGGGCGAACGGGCGGCCTGCGAAATAGACCCTGTTTCATGGAGGGTGGCCCAGACGCTGACGGCTGTTTGCTATGGGGACAACGGGCTTGGGCTTCCTACGAACCTGGCCGTGCCAGAAATAGAGACGTCCCATACCGCACTCGATATGTTGTCTGCGCATATCGAGGTCAAACGCTGTCTGACCGAGCGGGGAAATGACGGCGGCGTTCTACAACAGCTCAAAACGAGCAAGGCCTACGACTGCGAGCTCGACATCGCGGGGATTGTTATACGGGCCGATAGCATGCTGGTGGAGCTCTTTGACGGGTCGTTTGCGGGAACCGACGAGCGCGACGACGAGATGACGGTGGTGCGGGAGGCGCTCGACGTACGTGGGCTTAAGGCGATGGCTATCTGGGTGCGCATGGTGTTGGCGGCACGGCGGCTCCTTTCCGGCTTGCCGGTAACCGACGACGCGGCGTTCAACGAGCTCGATCGTTTTGCCGTGCGCATGCGCGACAACCAGATTCAGCTGTTTGGGCTGTTGCTAGAAGGCTGGCAGTCGCTGGCAGAGGGACGGCCGGTTAATGCAAAGTTCCGTGCGGTCCAAGTGCTCAAACTTGCCGAGGAGTCGATTGCGTACATGCGCGATAACGCATTGCTGCTGGAGCGCGCGGCATATCTGCGTAACACCTCGATGGTTTCGGTGCGCGAGGAAGCGGAGTTGCTCGATATAAGCCAGACGCAGGTTGGTGGAGCGGAGGCCTGGATGGTGGCGCTGCATTTGGCCTGTGCGGGCCGAGACAGCGATCTTGCGGCCTGGATGTCCATGAATCGTGCGGGGATTCTAGAGCCATCGTATCGGCTCTTTGCGCGCCTTGCCATGCATTGTCTGGGCGAGCCGGCGGGCAGGATACGCAAGAAGCTTCCCGTGCGCGAGCTGTCGCGGTACTCGCTGCGCGACGATTTGGAAGGAGAGGGCGAGCGCCTGTTCCAGGCCGGCGAGGTTGAAGCCGTTGATACCATCGACCATATCGAGATTCGCATGTTTGGTGCGTTTCGCGCCGAGCGCGATGGGTTTCCCATCACGGACAAAATGTGGCGTCGCAAGAAGGCGGCGACGCTTGCCGAGCGGCTTGCGCTGGGCATGGATGCGCTCGTCGATCGTGAGACGCTGGCCATGGAGCTGTGGCCCCATGCCGAGTTTAATAGCGCCCGCAACAACCTGTACTCGACGATATCGCGCTTGCGGTCGGCTTTGGGACCGACGCCGGATGGCAAGTCGTGCGTGCTCATCCAAAATGAATGCATTGGGCTCAACGGCGACTACGTCAAGACCGATGTACGGCTGTTTGACCAGATAAGCCGCGAGGTTTTGGGAAATCGCACGGGTGCGCGCGGGCCCCATTTAGTTGAGCTGTGCCTTAAGATTGAGCAGCTTTATGCCGGACCGCTGTATGTTCCCAATGGCTGTAATCCCACCTACTTTTTGCGCATGCGGCGCATTATGCAGTCAAAGTACATCGATTGCATGATTAAGGGAGCAAATGCCGCTCTAGAAGAAAACGATCTGCAGTCGGCGATTTGGCTGGCGGAGTCGGGGCTTCGACAGGAAACGGCGCGTGAGGATATGGTGCGCTGCGCCATGCGCGTCTACAGTGCGGCGGGGCGGCGGCGCGATATCGTCGAGCTGTACAGCGGGCATATGCACCACCTGAGGGAGCAGGTCAATGGCGTGCCCGAGCCCGAGACGCGGCGTCTATACGAGCGCTTGGTGGAGGGGCGGCTCAATCGCGTGCTGGTCGAGCGATAAAAAACGGGCGCCCGAAGTACTTGGGCACCCGTAAGCTTGCTATGTGTTGGATCGCCGGATCATTGGCTCTTAGACGAGCTTGATCTTCTCGATGTCCTTGCGCGAGGACTCGCGATACAGTGAGAACTTGCGGCCGATGACCTGGACGACCTCGGCGTGGCAACGCTCGGCGAGCTCCTCGGCGGCCTCGCGGGCGGAAAGGCTGGAGCCATCGAGCACGGAGCACTTAACGAGCTCGTGCTTCTCCAGGTAGGCGACCGTCTGCTCGACGGTGCCCTCGTTGACATCGGACTTACCGATGATGATGGCGGGGTTGAGGTGATGGGCCATGCTGCGAAGCTGCTTGACCTGTGCTCCTGTCAGTGCCATGGGTTCTCGCTTTCTATGTATGGGGCGCCCCGCGACGGGGCCTTAATTTACGTGAGCTGTCCCACGATAGCGCAGGAACGGTGCGGTGTGGAGCGCGTTTGCCCAGTTCAAAAAGAATGCGGATGCCGAGTGAGTGGGCAGTGCGGGCTGCGAACAGGCTATGAGCTGGGCGCAGAGACCGGCTCCCATGCAATAAACGCCCAACGGACCTTGCGGACGTGGTCGAGCATGTAGCGTCCCTGCGGCACGCCCTTGGAGCCCGGCTCGCCGGCACGGGGATTCTCAATCATGTGTTGAGCGATGTAGTCGCGCAGGCGGTCGACCTTATCTTCGTTGCCATGCTCGAGCATACGAGAAAAGTCCGCCACACCTGCCTCAAGGCTATCGAAGGTGTCGCGACGAGGCGATTCAAAGTACGTAACCTGCGGCAGGGCACCCATCTGAATGAGGATATTAAAAGCATACACAAAGCCATTACTGCAGGTAACCGAGGCACCGATAGCGTTCATCAAGTGCAGGTCATAGCGCGGGCTGGAGTTAGCGACCATCGTGACAGCGCAACGCCGACGAGCCGTTCGATCAAGCTTGGCAAGCGCATCTTTTAGATTGGTCGTCGTAACCGACCGACTGGCAAAGGCAACATCCACCGCTTTTGCGACCGGTCCAACCAGATCCCAATCGTCATCCCAAGCAAGCTCAAGCGGCGTTATGCGCCCCTCGAGCCCGTAATACTCAATGCCGGCATCAAGGGTGCCCAACATAGCAGGAGAGAAGTCGGCAGCAATCACAGAATGTCCGTCTTGCGCAAGCGGAATAGCAATCGACCCAGCTCCACACCCCATATCAAGCACCGATTCACCAGGCTTTAACGCCAACAGCTTCATAAAGTCTCGGGCATACGGAGCAGTCTCAAGCGGCCGAAAATGCCGAGCCCTTTTATCCCACTCAAAAGAATCATCAGCTCGATGTCGAGCTGCCTGCATTTGCATCCATTCCTGATTCCAATCAGCAGAAAGGAGCTCAGAGTGAGCATCCCCATCAACCACGGGCCAACCTCCTAGCAACAAAAAAGCGACTCCTCCCAAAAGAAGAGCCGCAACCAGCATATATCAGAAAGAACCGTTCCAACGCCAAACCGTCGCACCAGCCAAGTGGTGCAGGAGCGAAGCAACTGCAACCGGGATAGAACCCAACTGAGGTCCCGTTGTGCGGGAGCCCCGGGGAGGGCAAATATATAAGGTCGATCGTGAGTTCCGCACGAGCCGGAGAGCACTTAATGTGCTCTCCGTGCGAGTCAGGACTGTCCGAGCAGGCGACCTTATATATTTGCCCTCCCCGGGGCTCCTCGCCCGAACCCCTCAGCTAGTTCTTGAGCGAGTTCAGCGGCGCCGGGAAGCGTCCGCCACGGTGGGCAAGCACGGTGCCGGCGTTGGGGTTCACCGGCATGATGGGCGCGCGGCCGAACAGGCCGCCGTACTCGACGCAGTCGCCCACGCCCTTGCCAATGGCGGGAATCACGCGGACGGCCGTGGTCTTGTTGTTGATGACGCCGATAGCCATCTCGTCGGCGATGATGCCGGCGATGGTCTCGACCGGGGTGTCGCCGGGGATGGCGATCATGTCCAGGCCGACGGAACACACGCAGGTCATGGCCTCGAGCTTCTCGAGCGAAAGCGCGCCGGCCTCGACGGCGGCGATCATGCCGGCATCCTCGGACACGGGGATAAAGGCGCCGGAGAGACCACCCACGCTGGAGCTGGCCATGACGCCGCCCTTCTTGACGGCATCGTTGAGCATGGCGAGCGCGCAGGTCGTGCCCGGGCCACCGCAGGTGCCCACGCCGATGATCTCGAGGATGCGGGCAACGGAGTCGCCGATGGCAGGCGTGGGAGCCAGCGACAGGTCGACAATGCCCTTCTCGACACCCAGGCGATGGGCGGCCTCGCGGCTCATGAGCTCGCCGGCGCGGGTGATCTTAAAGGCGGTCTGCTTAATCTTCTCGGCGACCTCCATCATCGATGCGGAATCGGGCAGCGTCTCCAGGGCTGCGGCCATAACGCCGGGGCCCGAAACGCCTACGTTGATGACGGCGTCGGCCTCGCCACCGCCGTGGACGGCGCCCGCCATAAACGGGGAGTCCTCGACCATATTGGCAAAGCAGACAAACTTGGAAGCGCCGACGGAATCCTGGTCGGCCGTAAGCTTGGCGGCGTCGATGATGGTCTGAGCCGCCATGAGCACGGCATCCATGTTGATGCCGGCGCGCAGGCTGGCGACGTTGACGCTGGAGCAGACGCGGCTGGTGGTAGCGAGCGCCTGGGGGATGGACTGGATGACGCGGCGGTCGGCGTCGCCGATGCCCTTCTGGACGAGTGCGGAGAAGCCACCCAGGTAATCGATGCCGAGCGTCTCGGCCGCGCGGTCGAGGGCATGCGCGATGGGGGTGAGGTCCTCATCCTTGCAGCAAGCGGCGATCTGCGCCACCGGGGTGACGGAGACGCGCTTGTTGACGATAGGGATACCGTACTCGCGCTCGAGGTTCTCGGCGGTCTCGACCAAGTGCTCAGCCGTGTGCGTCACGTGGTCGTAGATCTTCGTGCACATGCGGTCGAGGTTCTCGTCGCCGCAACCCATGAGCGAAACACCCATGGTGATGGTCCTGATGTCGAGGTTCTGCTCCTCAACCATGCCGCGGGTTTCCGCGATTTCTGCGGGCGTGATCGCCATCCTTGCGCTCCTATCTGCCAAAACGAGCATAGTCTTGTCTATTCTAACGTGCCGCACGTGCCAAGTGGCGCGTGCGGCACGTTTTGGTGCTCGGTTGTTTCCGTTGTGTTACTGCCCAAAGACCTCTTCGGCGATGCGTGCGCTCTCGGCGGCGTCCTTGGCGTAGTAGTCCGCGCCGATCTGCTTTGCGTATTCGGGGGTGAGCACGGCGCCGCCCACAATGATCTTGACGCCCGGCACCTCGGCATGAAGCAACTTGATGGTTTCCTCCATGGCGACGACCGTGGTGGTCATAAGCGCCGAGAGGCCGACGAGCTTGATGTCGCGCTCCTGTACGGTCCTGAGCACCTCCTGCGGGTCGACGTCACGGCCTAGGTCAAAGACGGTATAGCCGTAGTTATCGAGCAGCATTTTGACGATGTTCTTGCCGATGTCGTGGATGTCGCCCTTGACGGTGGCCACGCAGATCTTGCCCTTGTCGGCAATCTCGCCGGCGGGCATCAGGCGCTTGATGGTGTCGAAGCCCACACGCGCGGCCTCGGCCGAGGCCATGAGCTGCGGCAAGAAGAACTTGCCCTGGTCAAAGAGGACGCCAACCTCGTCGAGGGCGGGGATAAAGTGGTTGTTGATGAGGTCCATGGCGTCGTGATCTGCCAGCAGACGCTCGGTCTCGTCCGCGATTTCGCCCTTGCGGCCCGAAACGACCATGTGGCGGATGGGGTCGTCATCGGCGCTTGCGGTGGTGCTTGCGGCAGGCGCGGCATCGCTCGTTGCTGACTGAGCGGCCGCCGGGTTGGCGGCAATCTTGTACGGGTCGGTCCAGCCGGCGTAGCGCTCGATGTATCCGGTCGAGCCCTCGTCCTCAACGCTCAGCACGCGATAGCTGTAGACGGTGTCCATAAAGCGCTTGGAAGCCGGGTTCATGATGGGGGCGTCCAGGCCCGCACCAAAGGCGGCGGCCAAAAAGACCGAGCCCAGCAGCGGCCGCGCGGGCAGGCCAAAGCTGATGTTCGATACACCGAGTGCGCACTTGACGCCTAGGCGCTCCTTGCACATAGACATGGCACGTAGAATCTGCTCAGCCTGGCGCTGGTTGGTCGAGGCGGTCATGACCAGGCAGTCGATGAGGATGCGGTCCGGGCCGATGCCGTAACGGGCGGCCTCGGCCACGATGCGCTCGGCGATGGCGAAGCGGGCCTCGGCTGTATCGGGGATGCCGCCCTCGTCGAGCGTAAGGCCGACGACGTTGGTGCCGTAGTGGGCGACCAGCGGGAAGATCTCGTCCATGATTTGCTGTTTGCCATTGACCGAGTTGATGATGGGCTTGCCGGCATAGCGACGCACGGCGGCCTCGACGGCGGCGGGGTCGGTGGAGTCGATCTGCAGCGGCAGCAGCGTGGAACCTTGGAGCTGCTCGGTCGCTTGCTGGATGACCTTGACCTCGTCGATCTCGGGCAGGCCCACGTTGACGTCCAGGATGTCGGCGCCCTGCTCCTGCTGGCTGATGCCCTGGCTCACGACGTAGTCCAGGTCGCCGTCGCGTAGGGCCTGCTGCAGGCGCTTTTTGCCGGTGGGGTTGATGCGCTCGCCGATGACGGCGATCTTATGGCCGTCACAGGGGAGGTCCACGACCGTCTGGGCGCTCGTGACCGACATGCTGGGCTTGCGGTGACGCGGGCTGGGCGTGTGGTTGTCGATGAGGGTGCGAAGTGCCGCCATATGCGTGGGCGTGGTACCGCAGCAGCCGCCGACGACGCTCACGCCGTCCTCGATCATGCCGGCGACGGCCTCGGCGTACTCGGGTGCCTGGATATCAAAGACGGTATTGCCGTCATCGTCAACGTGGGGCAGTCCCGCATTGGCCTGCACCATAACTGGCTTGTCGGTGACGGTGAGCATACGCGCAGCGAGTCCTCGGAGCTCGGCCGGGCCCTGGCTGCAGTTGATGCCCAGGACGTCGGCACCGATGGCGTCGAGGGTGATGGCGGCGACCTCGGGGCTCGTGCCCAAGAAGGTGCGACCATCTTCCTCAAAGGTCATGGTGGCAAAGACGGGCAGGTCGGAGTTCTCGCGACAGGCGAGGACGGCGGCCTTGATCTCGGCAAGGTCGGTCATGGTCTCGATAATAAAGAGGTCCACACCCGCATCGACGCCGGCGCGCACCTCCTCGGCAAAGAGGTCGTAGGCCTCGTCAAAGCTGAGGGTGCCCAGGGGGCGCAGCAGGGCGCCGATAGGGCCGATGTCGCCGGCGACGTAGCGGGCGCCGGCCTCGCGGGTGCAGGTGACTGCCGCGGCAAAGACGTCTGCCACGGTAGCGGCGCCGTCGAGCTTGTGGGCGTTGGCGCCAAAGGTGTTGGCGGTGATCACGTCACAGCCGGCCTCGACGTACTGACGCTGAATATCGGTAATGACCTGGGGCTCCTCAAAGTTGAGCAACTCGGGCAGGGCACCGGCCTTCATGCCGGCCGCCTGCAGCATGGTGCCCATGCCGCCGTCGAACAGCAGGTGCCCCGTGCCCTCGATGGCGGCGCGCAGGCGATCGTCCTTAATGTGCAGGTCGTCGATCGTGCGCGTTTTGTACGCGGCGCCGTTGCAACGCGCAGCATTGACAGGTGCCGCCAGCGCGGAGCCGTCGGAATCATGGGTGATAAGTATGTTTGATCTATTCGCCATGTGCATCCATTTCGTCTAGAGCCCACTGAGGAATTTCGATTTGAAGAGATTTGTCGGGTTCGATATCTTCGATTCGCTTGTTGTAGTGGGCAAGAAGCCGTGCGACATTTAATCGAATTAGGCCTCGCTTGTAGAACGATAATTCTTCAATATTGATGCCGATAAACGATTCGAGCGCGATGACCTGTACGCGATTGCCGAGCCCCTCACTTTCGAACAGTCCGTAAGCGAAGGAAACTTTATCGTGGGGGACAACGACGATGGGCCGAATGCCATTTCGAATGTTATCTCGGCATCGATCGGTCAATTTGGCCATTGGCGATACAGTCACATGAAATGCAGCATCATTGATTTGGAAATCGCCAGAACGGTCTGTCTGCTGGTCAGCGGCGTTTGAGTTGTCCTTTCCGATTTCTATGGTTGGAAATAACATCTCTAGTTTTGCACCTACCAGGTGCTGTGCGACGGTACCCGTTGGCTTATCGGACCGTAGGCTTGCTTGGTCTAGGATATCATCGACAATGACAGAAATTGGTTTTTGAAGATCGATTTCGACTTTGATTCTCTGCCGGTTAAAGAAATCGACCTGGATTCGCTCGACGAAGAAATTGGCGATTGCATTCGCAGCTTCAAGACGAGTGTCTTCGCAAGTGTCACTGGGTAGGGCAGAGTTGATAATTGTGGCAAGCTCAAGCGCCATCGGGAGTGTGCCGCGTGAGGTTCTGCCACCCTCTGATGCGAAGGCACGCGTTTCCCCATGTCTGGCTAAAACTGTTTTGATGCATGCTCCACTTAGGCCTCGTACTTGGCTCCCCTTGTCCGATTGCACGTAATCGTCGGTGAGCGGAAAACGGTTCTGCAACAGCTCGCTTATACCTATGCCAACCGCCATGACGTTACGGTTGACATTGCCTCGCTTGCTGCGCTTGGATTCGTACCAGAGTTCAATGGCATCCAAGATGTCTTTATCGGGCTCGCTCAAGGAGCAATTGGTCATTTCCATTATTGTCCACTCCGTTCCTTGAAGACATAAGCGCGGGTTTGACTGCATTTTTTATAAGCCAAGTGACAACTGGCACGGCAACTGCATCGCCGAATGCGTAGCGAATCTGAGCATCAGAGAAGCCGCTAAACTGACATGAGTCAGCACCTTGGAGACGGGCATATTCAGCTCCAGTCATCCAGCGAACTTCTATCTTTCCGTTTTCGCATATAACGACTGCCTGTCTTGATGAGCCGCCGCGAGCCGTTCTTAGACATCCGGCAATTTCTTCTTCACGGATTTCCCAGCGCACAACGCCCGATCGCGTGCGACGGTAAGCAGTGCGAACAATTTTTTCTTTGGCATTTAAGAAGCGCTGAAGGCGCTCTGCTTGATGCGGTGCAAGTGAGTCGATAAATGCTTGTATTTGGTTTTTGTTCCACCAACGCTTGTCGTCCTCGGGAATATTTTCAACAACCATTGCAAGGCCCGTCATACGAAGTGGGCTCGGCTCGTTTAGGTGAGAGACGTGCGTAATGAGTGAAGGGTCGGAGTGAATCCAGGAGACCTTTTCAGGTCGAAGCGAGGAATCGAGTCGGCTGTTGGGAAGAGGGTTTTTTAATCCGACGACAAACATGCGGGGGCGTGACTGGGGAAGCCAGTGCCGTGCATCGATAAAATAAGCGTCGCATGAATAGCCTAAACGATTAAATTCCTGGCAAACGAGTCTAAAGTCATCACTGTTATTAGACGTGGCAAGGCCGATGACATTTTCGAGAACAAGTGCCCGCGGGGCACGATCGCTCATTCCTTCGATGGCCTTAATAAAGCCAAAGAACGCACTGGACTCTTTGCCAGAGATAAGTCCCTCCCTGTTTCCCGCGAGAGATAAGTTTGTGCAAGGGCTTGACGCCCATGCGATGTCGGCTTGGGGTATTAGGTCGGGGTCGAGTGTGTGGACATCCTGCTCGACTAGATGCTCATTGCCCCAACACTGGCTGTACATGGCGCATTTAGTATGGTCTATGTCATTTGCCCAGATTGTTTTGATTCCGGCTTTTGCCATGCCGGCACGAGCCAAGCCAATGCCTGAAAAAAACTCAAGCGCGGTTAGTTGTGGCGAGAACTGCAGAATGTTGTGCATGTACTGGCTTTCAGATAGTTGTTATTTGGCATCTTATGGTACTTGTTTGTGAGGACATCCGCTTACATACGGATGAGATTCCCTCGATACCGTGCCATCAATTGACATTTTATTCAGAATGCGAATAGCAGGTGGTGTGGGCGGCGCGGAAGCGGCAGTGCTCGCGCATGCGGCAGATATTGCAGGTGGGGCGGCTCTGGGCGTCGTGGACTTCGCCGTCGAACAGACCAATCACAGCGGTCACGCTCTTGGTGGGCATGAGCAGGCTGGTGGGGGTGACGGTAAGTCCAATGAGGCGCGTGGCATTGAGTGCATCCACGATCGAGCGCTGGGCAGAGAGCGGGCAGTCGCCATAGCCGGGACTGAAGCGCCAGTTGCCGGCGAGCCCGTGTGCAGCGGCTGCAGCCTTGACCCGCTGGTCCATCTGCTCGACGGCGGCCTCCACATAGGCAGAGCATGCGGCGTCGAGCACGGCGCCTTCCAGGGGTTGCTGGGCTCCCGTGGTGCGCAGACGGCGTTCGGCAGACATCCCGAGGGTGCAGGCCATGAGCGCCGCCAGGCGGGCGTCTTTGAGATGTCGATAGATATCACGACCCCGCAGCTCAACATTGGTGCCAACCAAGCGGATGCAGGGCTCGCCCTGCTCGTCGACGCCCGTGGCATCGACGGCAAACACGCGTCGCACGCCGCGGGGCTCGATATCCAGCTCTAGGCGCTCGACTACAAGCTCAATTCGTCGTGACAGCTCGGGCTCAATCTGCTGGCCGCCGTAGCCCAGATACCGCAGCATCTCGGCACGGTCGACACGAGGGTGGTGGGCAGCGTCGATACGGTAAAGCGCCGGCGACGCAAGGTCGGCCGGCACTTCAACAACGGTTGTATCGACGTGCGGTTTTTCCATTACCCCAGGCGCTCCATAATGGTCGCGGCGATTGCAGGACGGTTCATAGTGTACAGGTGCAGACCGTCGGCACCGTGCTCCTTAAGGTCGCAAAGCTGACGAGCAGCATAATCTACACCGGCTGCCTGCAGGCTCTCGGGGTCGTTCTCGTACTTGGCGAGGATCTTGATGACGGGGGAGGGCAGCGACGCGCCGCACATAAAGACCATGCGGCTGATCTGCGACTTGCCCATAAACGGCATGATGCCCGCGGTAATGGGCACGGTGATGCCGGCCTTGTCGGCAAGCTCGCGGAAGCGATAGAAGCACTCGTTATCAAAGAAGAGCTGTGTCACAAAGAAGCTCGCGCCGGCGTCTTGCTTTTGCTTGAGGTGCTCGACCGAGAGGTTGAGATCCTCGCAGGCAATGTGGCCTTCGGGGTAGGCTGCGGCGCCCACGCAAAAGCCGGCGTCGACGAGCTCGGGGATGAGGTCGCGGGCGTAGGCGTAGTCGGAGGCAGGCTTGTCGTCCTCGGTCGCGCCGGCGGGCAGGTCGCCGCGCAGGGCTAGCACGTTTTCCACGCCGGCAGTGCGATACTCGTCAATCTTGGCGGCGATGTCGGCGTGGGTGCGGCCCACGCAGGTGAGATGCGCTACCGAGGGCGTATCGAATTCGCTCGAAATCATATGCGCGATGGGGGAGGTGGTGGCACCGTTACCCGAGCCGCCGGCCGAGCAGGTGACCGAGACAAAGCTCGGCGAAAGCTTACACAGATTGCCTGCCACCTCGCGAGCCGTGTCGAGGGTAAGCTCGCCCTTGGGCGGGAACATCTCAAACGAAACGGGTGCGGTGCCCTGGGATGCTGCCTGCTTAAAAACCTCGTCGACGCGCATATCGTGCTCCTTTAGATACTTAATAGTGTGATGTGTAGTAAGGATTCTACAGCACCACTGTGTTACGGTGGAGTTTCACTCGCTATTTGGGGATACCAATCGAAAATGCTTTGCTATCGGCATTTCTTATAACAGAGCGGTCAATCTAGGATGGGGCTATAAAGACTGGTATCTTATACGAAATACCAGTTAATAGAGCCCCATCCCAAATTGACTACCCTTAAACTATGGGGAGAGGTCTGCAATTTATACAGTTGATTGGCCATTAAGGGCGGCAGCGCCGCTGTGATGCGGTAACCTCATTGATTGGTTTCGCGACAGCAACATAACGGTAATGTCGCGGAAACACGGCGAGTCTAAGCTATGACTCGTTCGTTAGTAATCAACACCGCTTCTCACGCGGTGCCGATACGAAGGGAGTTCCGTATGGCCGATCTTACTGACCGCTTCGGGACCATGGTGTTCTCTGAGGAAGTCATGAAGGACTACCTCCCCAAGGACATTTGGAAGCGCCTTGCTGCAACCCTCGAGGACGGTGAGCCGCTCGACCTGGATGTGGCCAACGCCGTTGCCCACGCCATGAAGGTCTGGGCCATCTCCAAGGGCGCGACGCACTACGCGCACTGGTTCCAGCCGCTTTCGGGCATTACTTCCGAGAAGCACGACAGCTTCCTCGAGCCCAACCACGACGGCACCGCCATTACCAAGTTTACGGGCAAGAACCTCATCCAGGGCGAGCCTGACGCCTCCAGCTTCCCCAACGGCGGCCTGCGCGCCACCTTCGAGGCCCGTGGCTACACCGCTTGGGATCCTACCAGCCCCGCCTTCATTAAGGACGATGTCCTGTGCATCCCCACGGCTTTCTGCTCCTACACGGGCGAGGCCCTGGACAAGAAGACCCCGCTGCTGCGCTCCATGACCGCGCTCTCGCGTGAGTCCAAGCGCGTTTTGGCGCTGTTTGGTAAGACCCCCAAGAAGGTCGTTCCTTCCGTGGGCGATGAGCAGGAGTACTTCCTGATCAAGAAAGACGCTTACCGCAAGCGCAGGGACCTGGTCATCACCGGCCGCACCCTCTTTGGCGCTGCCCCCTGCAAGGGCCAGGAGCTCGAGGAGCACTACTTTGGCGCTATCCGCCCCACCGTCTCGGCCTATATGAAGGACCTGGACGATGAGCTGTGGGCGCTTGGCATTCCCGCCAAGACCAAGCACAACGAGGTCGCTCCCTGCCAGCATGAGCTCGCCCCTGTCTATGGCGAGGTCAACGAGGCCATCGACCAGAACCTGGTCATGATGGAGAAGATGAAGCTCATCGCCTCCCGTCACGACTTGGTCTGCCTGCTGCACGAGAAGCCCTTCGAGGGCATCAACGGTTCGGGCAAGCACAACAACTGGTCGCTTGGCACCGAGTCCGAGAATCTGCTCGATCCGGGCGACACTCCGCTCGACAACCTGCAGTTCATCGTCTTCCTCACCGCGGTGATCGAGGCCGTCGATAACTATCAGGAGCTCCTGCGTGCCTCCGTTGCCTCGGCCGGCAACGACCATCGTCTGGGCGCCAACGAGGCTCCTCCGGCGATTATGTCCATCTTCCTGGGCGACCAGCTTACCGAGGTCGTCGAGAAGATCATCGATGGCAAGGCTTCCGTCCATGCCACGCGCGGCGTGCTCGACCTGGGCGCCGATACCCTGCCCAAGCTGATGCAGGACAACACCGACCGCAACCGCACCTCCCCGTTCGCCTTCACCGGCAACAAGTTCGAGTTCCGTGCCTGCGGCTCCGAGCAGAACGTCTCCGACTCCAACCTGGTGCTCGATGCCGCCGTGGCCAAGTCGCTCAAGTCCTTCGCCGACGCACTCGAGGGTACGCCCGAGGATAAGTTCCAGGACGCCGCGCTCGAGTACTGCAAGAAGGTGCTGACCGATCACCAGCGCATCCTGTTCTCCGGCGACGGTTACTCCGACGAGTGGCCCATCGAGGCCGAGAAGCGCGGCCTTGCCAACAACAAGACCACGGCCGACGCCCTGCCCGCCTTTGTTTCCGATAAGGCCATTGCGCTCTTTGAGGAGACGGGTGTCCTGACCAAGGCCGAGGCCCAGTGCCGTTACGACTGCAAGCTCGAGAAGTACAACAAGCTCATGAACATCGAGGCTACCACGATGGTTCGCGAGGCGCGTCGTACCTATCGCCCGGTCATTACCGCCTACGCCACCAAGGTCGCTAAGGGCCTCGAGACTATTCGTGCCGCCGGTGCTGAGGCCGCCATGCAGTGCGAGCAGAACACGCTCAACAAGCTCTGCAACGGCATCACCGCCATCAACGACTCCATCAAGGCGCTCGACGCCGTGCATCAGAAGGCCGAGGGCCTCGATGGCCAGGAGCAGGCCAACGTGTATGCACACGAGGTCGTCCCCGCTATGGATACGCTGCGCGCCGCCGTGGATGCCATGGAGGAGATCGTGGCCGCCGACTACTGGCCGGTCCCGACCTACGACGACATCCTGTTCTACGTGTAGAGCGTAACTGACATATCGTCACGGTATTGAGCCGGGGTCCGCATCATGCGGGCCCCGGCTTTTTGATTGCGAAGGACGCTTTGAAGCCCGTTTTGCCGCCGACTTGCCTAGGTATAAAGGGTTGTGGACAAAAAACGTCAAATATGAGTACTGTCACAAGTCCTGTAGCATTATCTATTTACAAAATATGGGTTGTTACGCAACATATGTCCAAGTACATAGCTGATAAACGCCTGCAATTCTTCCGCCGTAGGACCCCTGGCGGGTAGCGCACAGAGATGTGGTGTAAGAGGCGGGGCATGCCCCGCCTCCGCCCTTT